>DASYAZ010000121.1:0-59238 GCA_036501085.1 Pseudonocardiaceae bacterium
TGCGCGGCCCGCCGCGGTGATGCCTGCGCGGCCCGCCGCGGTGATGCCTGCGCGGCCCGCCGCGGTGATGCCTGCGCGGCCCGCCGCGGTGATGCCTGCGCGGCCCGCCGCGGTGATGCCTGCGCGGCCCGCCGCGGTGAACTCGCTGCGGCGTTGGCCGAAGTCCGCGACCGGATAGTCGCTGCCTGCCTGAGTGCTAGCCGGGCTCCGGCCGAGGTGCGGTTGCTCCCCGTCACCAAGACCTTCCCGGCGCGGGATGTCGCGCTACTCGCCGATCTCGGCGTGCTCGATGCCGCGGAGGCCCGGGATGCCGAGGCAGCCGCCAAGATCGCCGACTTCACCAGGTTGCGGCCGGCGGTGACGGTGCGCTGGCACATGGTAGGTCGCGTGCAGCGCAACAAGTCCCGCTCCGTTGCCGGCTGGGCGGAGCAGGTTCAATCAGCGGATTCGGTGCGGCTGGTCGAGGCCTTGGACCGCGCATCCGGTGCGGCGCTGGACGCCGGACGGCGGCACGCTCCGCTGCGCGTGCTGGTCCAGGCCAGCCTTGACGGCGACCCGGCGCGAGGCGGGTGCCCGCTGGCAGAGCTCGAGGCGCTGGCCGATCGGGTGGCTGCCGCATCGCACCTGCGCCTGGACGGCGTGATGGCGGTGGCTCCGCTCGGTCTGGAACCCGCAGCGGCATTCGCCCGGCTCCGCGCCGCCACCCAGCGAGTGCGCGGTTCGCACCCGGGTGCAACGGAGCTCTCCGCGGGGATGAGCGGTGACCTCGAGCAGGCCATCGCGCACGGTTCGACCTGCGTGCGTGTCGGAACCGCGTTACTGGGCGGGAGGCCGTTAGCCTCGCGGTGAGGGCGCCCGGCGGTCTGCAGCGCATGCCAGACGGGTCTCCGCAGGCGATGCGTCGAGGGTCGGGACAGGAAGGCGAGATGATGAGCGCCCTGCACAGGCTGAAGGCCTACTTCGGCATGGTTCCCGTTGAGGAGTTCGACGCGGCGGAGTTCGATGGCTATCAGTCAGAGCAACGCTCAGGGCACCACTCGGGTTACCACGCCGGCTATCTCAGCTCAAGCCACGATCGCCAGAACCATCATCAGGCGGTTTATGCACATCAAGGATATGAACCGAGCGCCGAAAGGGTCGGCACCACTTCACCGCGAGAACGTGACCATGCCGCGCCCCACTCCGGCGCTCGCCATCCGCATGGCATGGCTTTTGATGAATACAGCAGTTTTGCTGTCAGTCCCGGACATCCCGCAGCGTCCAGAGCACATTCTGGGCGGACCGCATCCCGGCCCACCGAACTCTGGCCCACTCAGCCGTGGGGCTCAGAGGCCCCGGTTCGGGGCTCGTTGGCCATTGACCCGGCAGCGGCAAACGCTGCACGCATCGACGGCAGAGCAAGTGTTCGTCAACCTGTCGCTCCCCAACCCCAACCCTTCGCCGCGCATGGACCACGAATGGACCCGCTCACCGAGGACGGGGCAGACCCGGAGGCCAGCCCACTGTCCCGAATCGTCACGCTGCACCCGCACAGCTACAACGAGGCTCGGCCGATCGGGGAACGCTACCGGGAGGGAAATCCAGTGATCATGAACCTGACTGCGATGGAGGACCGCGACGCCAAGCGCCTCGTCGACTTCGCAGCCGGGTTGGCGTTCGCTCTGCGCGGCTCCATCGACAAGGTCACCAACAAGGTTTTCCTGCTCTCGCCAACCAACGTCGATGTGTCCGCCGAGGACCGGCGCCGTATCGCGGAGGGCCGTTTCTTCAGCTGAGGCAGGCAGTTCTCAACGTTCTAGGGCCCCGGCTCGCCACCGCTTGACAGTCGGTGGCAGAGTATCTCCGTGGATGTGGTCCGGTACGTCGTGTACTACCTGTTGTTCTTCTTCTGGTTGTTGCTCACAGCGCGTATCGTGGTTGAGCTTGTCCGCTCATTCGCGCGTAGTTGGCAACCGGTTGGGGGGGTAGCGATCGCCTTGGAGTCGGTATATACCATGACCGATCCGCCGGTCCGAGCTCTCCGCCGGGTGGTTAAACCCATCCGGATCGGAGGTGTCGGGCTGGACCTGTCCATTATGGTTTTACTGCTCGTGGTGTTCATACTGATGCGAGTGGTGGATCCAAGATCCTAGTGACCACCGGCCTCGGGCGGATGCCCCAGGATGTCCCCCCAGCATGTGCATAGTCTTCGAGGAGTGCGTGAGGTGATCCGATGCCGTTGACCCCCGCCGACGTTCACAACGTCGCGTTCAGTAAGCCGCCGATCGGCAAGCGGGGCTACAACGAGGACGAGGTAGACGCCTTCCTCGACCTGGTTGAGGCCGAGCTGGCTCGGTTGATCGAGGAAAACAACGATCTTCGCAATCAGGTCGAGCAGCTGGATCAGCAACTGCGCGCTGCTCCTGCTGACACCGGGCGTAACCTCCGACCGCTGGAGCCACCACGGCCGGCGATGGCGCCGGTGCCACCGCCGATGATGGAGCAGACCTCACCGGGTGGTGATCATCACGTCCAGGCCGCCAAGGTGCTGGGTCTGGCCCAGGAAATGGCGGATCGGCTGACCGGCGAGGCCAAGGCCGAAGCGGACGGCATGCTGGGCGAGGCCCGGACCAAGTCCGAGCAGTTGCTCTCCGACGCCCGGGCGAAGGCGGACGGCATGGTCAACGAGGCCAGGACTCGGGCCGAGACCATGCTCAACGATGCTCGGACCAGGGCTGAGACCATCGATCGCCAGTCCCGGGAGAAGGCTGCCTCGCTGGAGCGGGACGCCGCGCGCAAACACGGCGAGATCCTCGGTTCGATCAGCCAGGAGAAGAACGTCCTGGAGAAGAAGATCGACGAGTTGCGGACATTCGAACGCGAGTACCGCACCCGCTTGAAGACCTACCTGGAGTCGCAGCTCCGGGAGTTGGACGGTCGGGGATCTGCCGCACCGCAGGCAGATTCGGTGCGTACGCAGGGTTTCGTGGCTTCCGGGTTCGGCGCACGTGCCGAAGCTGGTAGCTGACCCGCGCCCGTACGGTGCTCGTCACGGTGGTGCTGCTGATAGCAGCGATGGGGTTGCTTGTCGTCGCGCTCGGTACTGGTCATGTGGCGCTGGCGTGGGGTTCGGTTGCGCTCAGCGTTGTGGTTGCGGCCTCGATCCTCAGGCGGTGGCGGCGGTCCTGGTTGCAACGCCAGGACGCGCCTGAGGAAGATTTCGAGGAAGAGGAAGACGAGCTGATCGATACCGAGCTGGGCGAGCGGCCGCTCCAGCCCGGGTTGGCGACCGCAGGTCACCAGGAGGCCAGTCCGGAGTCGCCTGCTGATGGGGGGGATTCCACCGAGGACAGCGCCTCCGGCGTGATCACGCTGGCTGAGGAGGACACGGACGCGGCGGATCTTCTGGTGGTGTACGAGCTTGACGACGAGGTGCTGGTCATTGACGAGCACCCGCGTTATCACCTCGCCCGCTGCCGGTCAGCTGACCATGTGCACGTCGAGCGGCTGCCAGTGCGCGAGGCCAGGCAGTTGGGTTTCACACCCTGTGCCCGGTGCCGGCCTGATACCACGCTCGCTCGCAAGCACCGAACTGATCGGGCTACGGCTAACGAGAGCAGCAACTGAGTCTGAAGAAAACAGCCCGGGACAAACCGTTGGCGCGGCCCGGGTATCCTGGAAGAACAGGCGACGATCCGGCTATCACCGGGGAGCCTCCGGAAGAACGAGGCTCCCCCGCACGGGCGGGCTTCCAGTAGAACCGGACGGATCCGGCCCGTCATCACCGGGTGAATGAGAGGCTGCCCGTTCACCGGGCAGCAAGCGGGGTGGTACCGCGGTCCGCGGCGCAGCCGTGGGTCGTCCCCGTGCAGAGCCTGCACGGGGAGTATTGCGCCGCTATGACATATCCCAAGGTTTCCACCGGTCCGGACCGGGTTCCGGCTCAGCCGTCCCTTCCTGAGGTGGAGACGGCAGTCCTGCGGTACTGGCAGGACGACGGGACCTTTCCCGCGTCGGTTCTCGGCCGCCCGGCGGGGGAGAACGGTGCGAACGAGTTCGTCTTCTATGACGGCCCGCCCTTCGCCAACGGCCTCCCGCATTATGGGCACCTGCTCACCGGCTACGTCAAAGACGTCGTGCCGCGCTACCAGACCATGCGCGGCCACCGGGTGGAGCGCCGGTTCGGCTGGGACTGCCACGGCCTGCCCGCAGAGGTCGAGGCCGAGCATCAACTGGGTATCAAGCACAAATCCGATATCGAGCAGATGGGTGTGGCGGAGTTCAACGCCGCCTGCCGTAGCTCGGTGCTGCGGTACACCCAGGAGTGGCGCGAGTACGTCACCCGGCAGGCGCGCTGGGTGGACTTCGACAACGACTACAAGACACTCGACCTGGACTACATGGAAAGCGTCCTGTGGGCGTTCAAGACGCTCTGGGACAAGGGACTGATCTACCAGGACTTCCGGGTGTTGTGGTACTGCTGGCGCTGCGAGACGCCGCTGTCGAACACCGAGACCAAGATGGACGACGTCTACCGCAACCGGCAGGATCCCGCGGTCACCGTGGGCCTGCGACTCGACGGTAACTCCTCCGAGCTGGACGGTGCGCTGGCGCTGGTCTGGACCACGACGCCGTGGACGCTGCCCTCGAACCTGGCGGTGGCCGTGCACCCGGAGCTGCGCTACGTGCTCGTCGAGGCCGGTGGTGAGCGGTACCTGATCGCCGAGGACCGCGTTGGTGCCTACGCCCGGGAGCTGGGTGACCCGCCGCTGGTGGTCGGGCGGTACCGGGGATCGGACCTGCTGGGCCTGCGTTACCTGCCGCCGTTCGACTTCTTCAGCGGCCGCGACGGCGCGCATCGCGTGCTGGCCGCTGATTTCGTGACCACCGACGAGGGCACCGGGCTGGTGCACATGGCTCCGGCATTCGGTGAGGACGACAAGGCCACCACCGACGCCGCGGGCATCGAACTGGTGATCCCGGTGGATTCGGCGGGGCAGTTCACCGCAGAGGTCCCGCCGTATGCCGGCATGCAGGTTTTCGACGCCAACCGGGTGATAATCCGGGATCTGCGGGATGGCGCTGCGCACGTTGGCGGGGTGCTGCTGCGCCACGAGACCTACGACCACCCCTACCCGCACTGCTGGCGGTGCGACAACCCGCTGATCCAGCGCGCGGTCACCTCGTGGTTTGTCGCTGTGACGAGGTTCCGGGACCGGATGGTGGCGCTGAACCGGGAGATCACCTGGGTTCCGGAGCACGTCGGGGACGGGCAGTTCGGCAGCTGGTTGGAGGGCGCCCGGGACTGGGCCATCTCCCGCAACCGGTACTGGGGCTCCCCGTTGCCGGTCTGGGTCTCCGACGACCCGGCCTACCCGCGGGTGGACGTCTACGGCTCGCTCGACGAGCTGGAACGCGACTTCGGGGTGCGCCCCAGCGACTTGCACCGGCCGTTCGTCGACCAGCTGACCCGGCCCAACCCGGACGACCCGACCGGGCGGGCCACCATGCGCCGGATACCCGAGGTACTGGACTGCTGGTTCGAGTCCGGGTCGATGCCCTTCGCGCAGGTGCACCACCCCTTCGAGAACGCGGGCTGGTTCGAGCACCACTATCCGGGTGATTTCATCGTCGAGTACAACGGGCAGACCCGCGGGTGGTTCTACACCCTGCACGTGCTGGCCACGGCACTGTTCGACCGGCCGGCATTCCGGTCCTGCCTGGCGCACGGCATCGTGCTCGGCGACGACGGGCTCAAGATGTCCAAGTCCAAGGGCAACTACCCCGAGGTCACCGAGGTTTTCAACCGGGACGGCTCGGACGCCATGCGCTGGTTCCTGATGTCCTCACCCATCCTGCGGGGTGGGAACCTGGTGGTGACCGAGCTGGGTATCCGGGAAGCCGTCCGCCAGGCGTTGCTCCCGCTGTGGAACTCCTGGTATTTCCTGGCGCTCTACGCGAACGCGGCGGGCACGGCTGGACGCTGGCGTACGGACAGCCGGCACGTCCTGGATCGTTACGTGCTGGCCAAGCTGCACGACTTGGTATCCGATGTCGCGTCGCGGATGGACCGTTACGACATCTCCGGGGCCTGCGCCGCCGTGCGCGGGTTCTGCGAGGTGCTCACCAACTGGTACGTGCGCCGGTCCCGGGACCGGTTCTGGGCCGGGGAGCAGGATGCGATCGATACCCTGCATACCGTGCTCGAGGTGACCTGCCGGGTGGCGGCGCCGTTGTTGCCACTGAGCACCGAGGCGATCTGGCGGGGGTTGACTGGAGAGCGCTCGGTGCACCTGACTGACTGGCCCGACGCGGCTGTACTGCCCGAAGATCGGGACCTGGTGAGATTGATGGACCGGGTGCGCCAGGTGGTGTCCACCGCGCTGTCGGTGCGCAAGTCGCGTGGCTTGCGGGTGCGCCAGCCGCTGTCCCGGCTCACGGTCGCGGCGCCTGATGCAGGCACCCTCGCCCCGTTCACCGATCTGATCAGCGACGAGGTCAACGTGAAGACCGTCGAGCTCACCGACGACGTCGCCGCGCACGGCCGCTTCGAACTCGCGGTCAACGCCAGGGCATGTGGCCCCCGGCTGGGCGGTGACACTCAGAAGGTGATCCGGGCGGTCAAGGACGGGGACTGGGAACGCGGCCTGGACGGGGTCGTGACCGCGGCCGGGATCCCGCTGCTGGCTGGGGAGTTCACCGAGCGGCTGGTCGCCGCGGATCCCACCGACACCGCCGCGCTGCCGGCTGGTTCAGGGTTGGTGGTCCTGAACACCGAGATCACCCCGGAACTGGCCGCTGAAGGCATCGCCAAGGATGTGGTGCGCATCGTGCAGCAGGCTCGCCGGGAGGCCGGGCTGGAGGTCACCGACCGAGTGATACTCACCATCGACGCGCCCGACGAGGTGCTCGTCGCGGCCCGAGCGCACGAGCAGTTCATCGCCGGCGAGGTCTTGGCCCGCCGGATCGACTACGCGCCGGTGCCCGACGGCTTCACCGGCGTCGTCGGTGATATCCGTGAGGGCGTCCCGGTGCGGGTCGCCATCACGGTCGTGAGTGCGTAACAGTGTTCCAGCACCGAAACCCACTCACGAGCGGCCCCGCCGCCAGCCGCTGGCGGCGGCTGCTGCAGGACCGGGCGATTCCGGCCGAGATCCGCGCTGCCGCGCCGCAGGACCCCAGCCGGCACGATCCCACCCGCTTTGTGCCACCGGCGACCCCGGAGGACACCCCCTCGCGCCGTGCGGCGCTGCAGCTGCTGGGGTCTGAGGGCGGGAGCGTGCTCGACGTCGGATGTGGTGGTGGTGCCGCCGGTCTGGCGCTGGTACCCGCGCTGACCCACCTGACCGGCGTCGATCACGACGAGGACATGCTGCGCACCTTCGAGCAGGCCTGCACCGCACGGGGAGTGCCGCACCGCACTGTGCACGGCCCCTGGCCGCAGGCCGCCGCCGGCGCGGATACCGCCGATGTCGTGGTCAGCCACCATGTGGGCTACAACACGCTTGACCTGGGGCCGTTCGTCACCGCGCTGGACACCGCGGCGCACCGCGGCGTGGTGGTCGAGCTGCATGCTGTGCACCCGGGAGCCTGGCTCGACCCGTTGTGGGTGCAGTTCTACGGGTTGCACCGGCCGCCACCGGCAACCGTGGACGATGTGCTGGCAGTGCTCGCCGAGGTGGGGATAGATCCTGGGGTCCAGCGTTGGACCCGGCCCGCCCAGCCGCGCAATCCCGGCGCGGAGCTTGCTTTCTCCCTGCGCAGGCTGTGCCTGCCCGCCGAACGGGGGGACGAGGTCGCGGCGGCGGTAGCGAGATTGGGACCGCGGCACCGTGACCTGGTCACGATCTCCTGGTCGGGCTGATCGGCGACCCTGCGGGAGGATCCGGGAGTGAACGGGGTGGAGTTCGCACTCGGCGCAGGGGCAGCGGTGTTGCTGCTCGCGGTGCTCGCGGTGCGGGTCTCTACCCGGCTGGGACTGCCGTCGCTGCTGCTGTACCTGGCGATCGGTCTGCTGATCGGCGAGTCCGGGCTGGGCATCCAGTTCTCCAATACCCCGCTCACCGCCGCGCTGGGCATCGCCGGCCTGGTGCTGATCCTGGCCGAGGGCGGTCTCACCACCCGGTGGTCGGCTATCCGTCCCGCCCTGAACCAGGGAATCGCGCTGTCCACCGCGTCGGTCGTGGTGAGCATCGGCGTGGCCGGATGGGGGCTGCACCTGCTGCTCGGCCTGGATTGGCGTACGGCGCTGCTGTGGGGCGCGGTGTTGTCCTCGACCGACGCGGCGGCGGTCTTCAGCGTGTTGCGGGCATTGAAGGTGGCGCCCCGGCTGGCGGGTGCGCTGGAGATCGAGTCGGGTCTCAACGACGCTCCGGTGTACATCGCGGTGGTGCTGCTCACCGCGAGCGACCCGGTGCGCTGGTGGACGCCCCTGCTCGTCGGCTACGAGCTGATCATCGGCGCGGTGGTGGGCGTGACGCTCGGTGTCGCGGGGGCGTGGGCGCTGCGCCGGGCGGCGCTGCCCGCAACCGGTCTGTACCCACTCGCGGCCATCTCAGTCTGCGTGCTGGCCTTCGCGGCCGCCCAAGGGCTGCACGCCTCGGGCTTCCTCGCCACCTACCTGGCTGGACTGGTGCTCGGCAATGCGCGCCTGCCCCACCGCGGTGACACCCTGTCCTTCGCCGAAGGTCTGGGCTGGCTCGCCCAGATCGCGCTGTTCGTGCTGCTCGGCCTCTACGCCTCCCCGATGCGCCTGCCCGGGGTGCTGATCCCCGCTCTGGTTGCCGGGGCAGTGCTGGTGGTGCTGGCGCGACCGTTGTCGGTGGTGCTGGCTCTGACACCGTTGCGGGTGCCCTGGCGCGAGCAGGCCTTCCTGTCCTGGTCGGGGCTCCGTGGGGCGGTACCCATCGTGCTGGCCTTGATCGCGCTCACCAGGAACTATCCCGGGGCTCAGCAGCTGGTGGACGTGGTCTTCGTGCTGGTCGTGATCCTCACCGTGGTGCAGGGCCTCACGTTGCCCTCGGTCGTGCGGTGGCTGGGACTGTCCCGCCCAGAGCAGGGCACGGAGATGGAGGTTGACTCCGCCGCGCTGGATGAGATGGACGCAGAGCTGCTTCAAATTCGGGTGCCCCGGCCATCGCGGCTGCACGGGGTGTACCTCTGGGAGCTGCGGCTGCCCGCGGGGGCGGTGGTCAGCCTGGTGGTCCGCGAAGGCGCAGGGTTCACCCCGAACCGCGATACCCGTCTGGAGGAGGGCGACCAGTTGCTCGTTGTCACCACGACTGGTCATCGAGACGAGGCGGAGCAACGGATCCGGGCGGTGCACCGGGCCGGTCGCCTGGCCCGGTGGCGCGGGGAGACCGGCGGCTGATGGCCGCAAGGATGAGTGGTCACCTGAGTGGTCACAATGGTCACATGAACCCATCGCAGCCCGCCGAGCCATCTGTTGCCGGTGAGCAGTACGGCGCCGCGGTGTTACCGCGACGCCGCCGGAGTGGCTTGCTGACCGTCATCGCCGCCGTCACGCTCGCGCTGGACCTGCTGAGCAAGATTGCTGTGGTGATGGTGCTGGAAGGGCATCCGCCGGTGCGGCTGTTGGGGGGTGCGCTGTACCTCGTCGTGTTCCGCAACTCGGGCGCGGCGTTCTCGCTGGCGACCGGCTGGACGTGGCTGCTGTCGCTCATTGCGCTGGGTGTTGTGGTGGTGATCGTGCGGCTGGCATCGCGGCTGCGCAGCGTCGGGTGGGCCGTCGGCCTGGGCCTGGTGCTGGGCGGATCGCTGGGCAACCTGGTGGACCGGCTGCTGCGCGCCCCCGGGCCGCTGCGCGGGCACGTGGTGGACTTTCTGTCACTGCTGGCGCCGGATGGCAGTGTATGGCCGGTGTTCAACCTGGCCGATTCGGCGATCGTGTGTGGTGGCGCGGTGCTGGTCGTGCTCGCGGCCACCGGCCGGGATTTCGACGGCACCCGGAGCACCCGGCGCTCGGACGCCACTGGATCCGGGGATCCCGGGCAGGGGGACTTGCGATGAGCGAGGGGATGAACGACATCCGGACCTTGCCGGTGCCTGACGGCCTGGAGGGGATGCGGGTGGACGCCGGGCTGGCCCGGCTGCTGGGTTTGTCCCGCACGGCGGTGGCTGGGCTGGCGGAGGCCGGCGCGGTACTGGTCGATGGCAGCCCTGCCGGCAAATCCGACCGGCTGGCCGCGGGGAGCTGGTTGGAGGTGACGCTGCCTGATCCGCGGCGACCGCCCGCCGTGGTGGCCGAGCCGGTGAGCGGACTTCGGCTGTTGCACGATGACGCCGACGTGGTGGTCGTGGACAAACCGGTCGGGGTAGCGGCGCACCCCAGCCCGGGATGGACCGGGCTCACCGTGCTGGGAGGTCTTGCCGCGGCGGGGATCCAGGTAGCGACCACCGGTGCCGCTGAGCGTCACGGTGTGGTCCATCGGCTCGATGTGGGTACCAGCGGCCTGATGGCCGTCGCCAAGTCGCTGCGGGGGTATTCAGCGCTGAAGCGGGCTTTCCGTGATCGCACCGTCGCCAAGCACTACCGGGCGCTGGTTCAAGGCCACCCGGATCCCACCCGGGGCACCATCGACGCTCCGATCGACCGCCACCCCAAACATGATTGGCGTTTCGCGGTGATGGCCGGCGGCAAGCGCTCGGTGACCCACTACGAGGTGATCGAGGCCTTCCCCGCTGCATCGTTGTGTGATGTGACGCTGGAGACTGGCCGCACGCACCAGATCCGGGTGCATTTCGCCGCCCTGCGGCATCCGTGTTGCGGTGACCTCACCTACGGGGCTGACCCGGCGTTGGCGCAGCGGCTCGGGTTGGACCGGCAGTGGCTGCATGCCGCTCGGCTGGGATTCCCCCATCCCGCCGACGATCGCTGGGTGGAGTTCACCAGCCCGGATCCCGACGACCTGCGGGGCGCGCTGGACGTGCTGACCGCTCAGGCTTAGTCATGCCCTCGCGGGCCCGCTGGGCGGTGCTGGCGGTGCTTTTCGTGGTGTTCGGCGTGACAGTCCTGGTAGCGGGGCAGGGTGGTGGTGTGCCGGTTCCGGCCGGGACGCAGCGCCTCGGACCCGAGGCCGGCGAGTCGGTGGTGGGCTACCTTCGGCGGGCCGGCGCGTCGTTGCCCGCGGCGGGTTCTGGGCCGGTGTGGGCCTTGGTGCAGCTGGATCGATACCTCGCTCCGGAGCCGGCTGCCGAGCTGGTGCAGGGTGTCCGGCCTGCGCGGGTGATACTGCGGGTTCCGCTGTCCCGAGTGCAGACCGCGTTGATCACGCAGGACCTGCCGGGGCAACGCCCGGTCGTGGAGCTCGCTACGGCATTCCAGTCGGCCGCCCGGGATCGCCTGGCTGCATCCCGGGCCGTACCGGATGGCCGGGCCGCAGCCGTCGCCGCTGCGGAGGCCGCGCGGCTGCGGGCCGGCTGTGCGTGCGTGCTGGCCCTGCTGGTGTTGGGCGATCGCGACACGTTGCGGTCGGTAGCGGCTCGCCCGGGCGTCCGAACGGTGCAGGCCGCGCTCCCGGACACACCCATTCAGGATCTTGCCGTGGCTCCGTTGTTGCCCGAACAGGCCGAGAGAGCCGGCCCGGTGCCCGACGACGGTCCGGTACCCCCTTGATCATGTTGCAATTCGCCTCCGCCGGGCGCCCGCGTCGTGAACTCGACGCTACGCACCTCAACGCTGGCGGAGACGTCACTGACGTCGAGTTCGCGACGCCGGGGCCACCACGACGCCGTTGTGTGAATCACTGCCGGGACGTGTGATTCTTTCACATCGAGTGTCTGATGAACGCCACTTGCCGCGCCCCCGGATTGGCGTGACTATTGCTGCATAGCGTTGATCGGTTAGCCAAGGGGGATCCAATGGACAACGGTTACGAGGTGTACTGCATCGCGGATCCGTTGTTTTACGATTCCATGTCCGGGGCCAACCGCTCGGAGTCCTTCGATGCTGCGGTACGTCCGATTCCCGATGGCTGGGAACGTAACTTCCTCGGCAAATGGGTAGTCATGAACCCGGTGGGCGCATCGGTGCCCCAGCAGGGCTGGAAAGTGCATGCATCGGCGTGTCTCGACAATGCCGAGCGAATTCTGGAAGTCGTATGGTCTTACTGCGTACCCCGTGGGATCACCTTTAAGTTCCTGGTTGGACGCAGCGTGGTCCACCTGCAGAACGCGAAGTACGCACCTCGCGGATCCAGCGGGAAATTCGTCACGATCTACCCCGCTGACATCGACGCACTCGGCACGATCCTGCATGACCTGGGTGAGCGGCTCGACGGTGAGCCGGGCCCGTACATTCTCAGCGACCTGCGCTGGAACGAGGGCCCGCTCTACGTCCGCTACGGCGGCTTCGCGCTGCGCCACTGCCTGTCGGCGCGCGGTGACCGGGTCCCCGCCATCGAGGATCCCAGTGGAGCACTCGTACCGGACCGCAGGGACGCGGTGTTCACTACCCCGTCCTGGGTGAACCTGCCGGACCTGCTTGTTCCGCAGCTCGAGGCACGCAATGCCACGACCGTCAAGGAGCTGCCCTACCGGGTCGAGCAAGTCCTGCACTTCTCCAACGGTGGAGGTCTGTACGAGGCCACCGATCAGCGAAGTGGGACCCGGGTGGTCCTCAAGGAGGCTCGCCCTCATGCCGGGCTCGCCGCCGACGGCGCGGACGCGGTGCAGCGGTTGCAGTGCGAACGGGAGACATTAGAAAGCCTGGCCGGCATCGAGGGAGTGCCCGCCGTCCACGATCACTTCACTGTGGGCGATCACCACTTTCTCGCGCTGGAGTTCATCGAGGGGACGCCGCTGAACAAGGTTTTCGGGCGGCGTTACCCGATGACCGACCTCGGGGCCGGGCCAGCTGAGTTCGCGGCCTACGCTGAATGGGCAGTGGGAGTATGCGCTCAGGTCGAGAAAATCATCACCGCCATTCATGACCGCGGTGTCATTCATGGTGATCTGCACCTGTTCAACGTCCTCGTCCGGGATGACGGTCGAATCACGCTGATTGACTTCGAGGTTGCGGCGAGAATTGACGAGACGCGCCGGCCAACCCTGGGCAGTCCCGCTTTCGCGGCGCCCCGGGATCGGACCGGTTTCGACATCGACCGTTACTCTCTGGCCTGCCTGCGACTCGCGCTGTTTCTCCCGCTGACCGCGATCATCAGACTTGACGACAGGAAGCCGGAAGACTTCGCCGAGGTCATTGCCGAGCATTTCCCGGTGCCCTCCGGGTTCTTGGCCGAGGCGGTACGGACCATTTCGGGAACCAGCGGTGGCACTCGAGGGACGGCACCCCCGCAACGGTCTCGTGAGCTCCCCCCGCTACCGGATGGCACGACCGGGTGGGTAGCGGCCCGCGACTCGATGGTTGCCGGGATCCTGGCCAGCGCCACGCCGAAACGCACTGACCGGCTGTTCCCCGGTGACATCGCCCAGTTCAGCTCGCGGGCGCCGTTCAATACCGGTGGTCTCAACATCGCCCATGGTGCAGCGGGAGTGCTGTACGCACTGTCGGTCACCGGTGCGACTCGATACCCCGCGGGGGAGCACTGGCTACTCGAACGTGCCGCCGCGGCGACGCGGGGGACCCAGCTGGGTTTCTACGACGGGCTACACGGCGTGGCGTATGTACTGGCCGAGCTCGGGTACCGTCGCGCGGCACTGGACTTGATCGAGTTCTGCCTCGATGAGCCCTACGAGGAACTCGGCACGGATCTCTCCGGCGGCCTCGCCGGCATCGCGCTCAACCTGGCTCACTTCGCCGGCCTGGCGGGAGAGCCGAGCCTGTTCGATCACGCACTGCGGGCAGCTGAGCTCGTCGCCGATCGGCTCGGGACCACGGAGAGCGTCGGCACGATCAGTGGCGGAGATCATGCCTATGCCGGGCTGATGCAAGGGTCCTCCGGGGCGGCACTGATGTTCCTGCGGCTCTACGAGCACACCGGTGACCGAGAGTTCCTCGACCTGTCGGCGACCGCGTTGCGCCAGGACCTGCGCCGCTGCCTGATCCGTGACGACGGCTCGATGCAGGTCAATGAGGGCTGGCGATCCATGCCCTACCTGCAACGGGGCAGCGCGGGAATCGGCATGATCATCGACGAGTACCTCGCGCATCAGCCCGATACGGAGTTCGCCGATGCGGCCGCAGCCATTCGCCGCGCCGCGTGCTCCCGGTTCTACATCCAGCCGGGCCTGTTCAGCGGCCGGGCCGGAATGATCCTCTATCTCAGCCGGGCCTACCCGCCTGGACAAGCGGTGTGGGACCGGGCGGTGGCCGCCCAGATCCGGAGCCTTGGCTGGCATCGGGTGGGCTATCAGGGCCATCTCGCTTTCCCCGGCGAGCAGCTTCTCCGGCTGTCCATGGACTTCGCGAGTGGCGCCGCAGGCGTGTTGGTCGCGCTGGGTGCCGCAGTGCACGAGCACCCCACTGGTCTTCCGTTCCTCTGCGAACCCCGGCAGCCCCCGCCGCACGTTGCCCCCGTGCCGGCAGGACTGGTGGGGAGGAACGGGCTGGTATCCGCATCGACATTCGGAGGGAGGTGAACGCAATGGCGATTCTCGACCTGCAGGCCCTGGAGGTTTCCTCCGAGCTGAACGGCCATGGCCACGACGACTGCTACGACCGTCACGACCACTGCGACGGCAGTGGCCTCAGCCTGCTGCTCTGCGGCTGAGTGTGATATCGCCGGGTGGTCCGGGGCAGCCGGCGTTGCCCCGGACCACCCAACGATTCAAGACAGTGATCACTCGGGGGATCACTAAGGATGCGCAAGGATTCGCAAGGATTCGCAAGGATGCGGAGGCCGCGTGAACAACGATCCGGCCCGGGCATCAGGTAACCCGGCCGATCCCGCCTGGCGGCAAGCTGATCGCTTGCTCCTCGCGACCGGCCGGCGAGGTGGGTTCTCAATCTGGCTTCTGGCGCTGGCAACCTTCATCGGCGCCATCGCACAAATCCTGCTGCCCAGCGCACTGGGACGTGCACTCGACGCCCTGCCCGGTGGCGGCAGTGTCACCTGGGCCTTGCTGGCGTGCACAGGACTGATCGCCATCGTGGTGGCCGGGAAGGTCATCAGCGACATCACCACCGGAACGAGCAACGCCCGGTGCACGGCCTGGCTGCGTATGACGCTGGTTCGCCATCTCGTCGCGATCGGGCCGGCCGCTGCTCGCCGGTTCGAACCCGGAGATCTGGTCACTCGGGTGACCCGTAACGCTAGCGAGGCAGGGCAGGTAGGAACGACCGCTGTGCTGGTCGGGGTCGGCCTGGTCCCACCACTCGGCGGCATCGTCGCCTTGTTTCTGATCGACCCGTGGGTGGGGCTCACTGCCCTGGCCGGCTCACTGGCCATGGCGGGGCTGCTGCGGATCTTCGTCCAGCACAACACCGAGACCATCCGGGGCTACTTGCACAGCCAAGGACAGATCGCGTCGCGGCTGCTCGGAGCGCTGGCCGGCGCGCGCACGATCGCTGCCGCGGGCAGCCTGGAACGGGAACGACGCCGGATCCTCGAGCCGTTGCCGGGCCTGCGCGAGCACGGCCTCCAGATGTGGCTCAACCAGGTCCGGGTGACGGGACAGGCGGCCGTGATCGCGCCGCTGCTGCAGCTGGGTGTGATCGCGGTTGCCGGATACGGGTTGGTTGCCGGCCGGGTAAGCGTCGGGGAGCTCTACGCGGCAAGCCGCTACGCGCTGATGGCCGCCGGAATCGGCTCGGCGGTGGGATATCTGAACAAGCTTTCCCGGGCCCGAGCGGGCGGCCAGCGCGCGGCTGAGCTGCTCGCCGAGCCGGCGCCCTGCTACGGCCGGCAGAGCCTGCCCGGCCTGCCTGGTCGTCCCGGTCGCCTCGAGTTCCGCGGAGTCCGGGTGTCCGCCGCTGGCGAGGCGGTCATCGATGGGCTCGATCTGGTCGTCCCGGCCGGTGCCACAGTGGCTGTGGTCGGCAGGTCCGGGACCGGTAAATCCCTGCTCGCCGCGGTGGCGGGCCGGCTCGCCGATCCGGATCGGGGGCAGGTGTTGCTCGACGGCGTGGCGCTGCCCGAGCTGTCCCGGGAGCACCTACGCAGCGCGGTGGGCTTCGCGTTCGAGCGCCCTGCACTGGTAGGCGGCACGATCGAGGAAGTGATCAACTTCGGATCTCCCGGCGCGACCGGGACGAGGGTCTGTGAAGCTGCCGCGATCGCGCGTGCGGACACCTTCGTCGAGCGGTTGCCGCAGGGATACCAGACCGAGATCGCCTCAGCGCCGCTGTCCGGTGGTGAGATGCAACGGCTCGGGCTGGCCCGGGCATTCACGCACCCCTACCGGGTGCTCATCCTCGATGACGCGACCTCCAGCCTGGACGCGGTGACCGAGCAGCAGGTCGGCGCCGTGCTGGCCGGTGGCAACCGGGACCAGACCAGGCTGATCATCGCGCACCGGGCGGCCACCGCGGCGCGGACGGACCTGGTTGCCTGGCTCGATCGGGGCCGGTTGCGTAGCCTGCGCCCGCACAGCGAGCTCTGGCAAAACCCCGAATACCGTGCCTTGTTCGCAGCCGACGCCGCATCCATCGGGGTTACCACCCCAGCATCGGTTGTTGAGCTGCCTACCGGGATACCGGCATGAGCACCGCCACGGACACCGTGCCCCGGGTGCTGCTCGGTGCCTTGCGCCGGAGTCCACGGGCCCTGGCGCGGCTGGGTGCCTGGTCGGTGTTGCAGGTACTCCCGCTGCTGCTGTCCGGCTACGGCGTGGCCCGCGCACTGGACACCGGGTTTCTCGCCGGCCGGCCGGGGATCGGGTTCGCCTGGCTCGGAGTGCTGGGGTTAGCGGTGCTCGTGGGAGCTCTGGGCACCCGGCACGTCTACCGGATCCTCGCTGAGATCGTCGAACCGTTCCGCGACGAGCTGGTGGACCGGGTGGTGGGGGGTGCGCTGCAGCGCTCCACCGTGCTCGGCGGGCGCCCCGACTCCGGCGCTGTCGCCCGGCTCACCCAGCAGGTCGAAGTGGTCCGCGACACGTTTGCCGGCGTGCTCCTGCTCATCAGGGGCTTCGTGGTGAGTGCAACCGGGGCAGTGATCGGGATCGCCGCCCTGACCGGGTTCATCGGGCTGCTGGTGCTGCCGCCATTGCTGGTGGGACTGGGGTTGTTCGTGGCCTCGCTACGTTCCATGATGGCCCGGCAGCGTGATCAGGTGCTCACCGACGAAGGGGTCGCCGAGTCCGCGAGCACGGTTGCGCACAGCCTGCGTGATGTCACTGCTTGCGGTGGTGAGGACCGGGCCTGCTCGCGGGTGGAACATCACGTCGACGCGCATGCCGGAGCGGAACGGACCCTGGCCCGGATGGCTGCGATCCGCACGCTCTCGGTCGCGCTCGGTGGATGGCTGCCGGCGGTGGCGTTGCTGGTGGGAGCGCACTGGTTGGTGGCCGCCGGTGCGACGCTGGGCACGATCGCCGGTGCCCTGGTGTACCTGACCCAGGGCTTGCTTCCGGCGCTGAAGTCCCTGGTCGATGGGCTGGGTGCGGGTGGCTTGCGGTTGGTGGTGACCCTGGATCGGCTCATCGAGGCGGGTGAGCGTCGCAGTCCGGACCCCGGCACGGTTGCGCACCAGATCCCGGACGGGCATGACGTAGTCCTCGCTGGGGTCACGTTCTGCTACGGCCGTCATGCCGAACCGGTGGTGAAGGCGCTGAATCTGGTGATCCCGGAGGGGGAGCACCTGGTGATGGTCGGTCCCAGCGGCGCCGGTAAATCCACCCTGGCCGGGCTACTCGCCGCCACGCACGTTCCCGATCGTGGTGAGATTCGGCTGGGCGGGGTTCCGGTCGGCGAGCTCGACCCGCAGGCCCTGGCCAGCCACCGGGTGGTGATCCCGCAGGAGGCCTATGTCTTCGCTGGGACGCTCGGAGAGAACTTGCGCTACCTGCACCCGGAAGCCACCTGCGCCGACCTCGACGCGGCCGTCGAGGCGCTGGGATTGCGTCCCTTGGCGGCCCGCCTGGGTGGATACGACAATGAGATCGATCCCGGGACGCTCTCGGCGGGGGAGAAGCAACTCATCTCGGTGGCCAGGGCACACCTGACACCAGCACCCGTACTGATCCTCGACGAGGCCACCTGTCACCTCGACCCGGTCGCCGAGGAGCGAGTGGAGCGGGTGCTGGCGGGCCGCGGTGGCACCCTGATCGTTGTCGCGCACCGGATCAGTTCCGCCCTGCGGGCGCAACGGATCGTGCTGATGGACGGCACCAGCACGGTCTCGGGCACTCACCAGGAACTGCTCGCCACCGCGCCGATGTACCGCGACCTGGTAGGTCATTGGGACGACGGACCGGAGCGCCTTGCTGCTACCGGTCCGTCCTCACCAAACCTGCTGACCGACAAACGGTGACCGCTGAACTCCTCAGATCCAACCCGCCTCGGCGGCGATGCGAATGGCATCGATCCGGGTGCGGGCTTCCAGCTTGGACATAACCCGGGAGAGGTAGTTGCACACCGTTCCGCGGCTCAGGAACAGCCGCTGAGCGATCTCGGTCGGCGACGCCCCGCCTGAGGCGAGGTCGAGCACCGTGAGCTCCCGAGGTGTCAGCGGGCTGCCCGCCACACCGATCGCGGCTACCGCGAGGGCGGGATCGATTGCCCGCTTCCCCTTCGCAACCTGCCGGATGGTGGCCATCAGCCGCCGGGGCTGCGCGTCCTTGTCCACTGCGCCGGCCACTGGCACGTCCAGTGCCCGGCGGACCAGGCCGGGTCGCCCCGCTGAAGCGAGCACGACCACCCGGCATGAGGGCAGCCGTTCATGCAGCGTCTGAACGGTGGCGAGCGTGTCCGATCCGCCCTGGTCGACGTCCAGCACCACGATGTCTGGGTGGTGCCGGATCACAGTGGGGACGACCCGCTCGCCCATCGCCATTCCAGCGACCACTTCGATGTCGTCCTCGCTGGAGAGCAGCGTCGCGAGCGCCCCGCGGAGCAAGCTCATATCGAGCGCCAGGAACACCCGGATCGGCTTCGAGCCTGGACCGGGTTTCTGCGCTGAGTGATGGACGACTGCCTGCTCGGGGATGGTCAGAAACTCATCATCCGCGGCAACTGCGCTGGTCGCGAGGCTTCGCGAACCCCCGTGTCGCGTGATCATGAGATGCGAGCATGATCGACTCGGTCGTCAAGCATGGTTGGTCGCCAACGTGTCGCCATTGGGCTGTCCCCTCCCCAGTGCCGGGGATGGAGGTGCGAACCACATCCATCCCAGACGATTGAGCGCGCCCTGTTTGCCCCCTGATGGGTGATTCCGAAGAATCACACCAGAGAATCCCCGGAGGGACTCGTACAGCAGGTCATCGTCATGTCAGCTCATGGTGTTACAAAGAGTACATTTAGTGATGGACTATTACTCTCAGTGTTTGGAGATGTGCTCGGGTCGCCCGGTGACCGCCCGGTGACCGGCGGGTGATCGTAGGCTCGCGGGCTGTGGACCCCGTGCCGGATCTGCTCGCCGCCGATCGCAGCCACGTCTGGCATCCCTACGGACCGATGCCCGGGCGGGTCGATCCACTGCTGGTCCGCTCCGCCTCGGGGGTCCGGCTCCAGCTCGCCGGCGGGGGAGAGCTGGTTGATGGCATGTCGTCGTGGTGGGCGGCGATCCACGGCTACGCCCATCCGGTGCTCGACGCCGCGGCGCGCGATCAGCTCGCGCAGATGAGCCACGTGATGTTCGGTGGGTTGACCCACGAGCCCGCGATCCGGCTGGCCCGCCGCCTGGTGGAGATCACGCCGGGGCCACTGCGCCACGTGTTCTTCACCGACTCCGGCTCGGTGGCGGTCGAGGTGGCAATCAAGATGTCCCTGCAGTACTGGCGTTCGTTGCGCCGCCCCGGCAAGCGCCGCTTGCTCACCTGGCGTGGTGGTTATCACGGTGACACCTTCGGGGCGATGAGCGTGTGCGATCCCGACGGCGGGATGCACTCGATGTGGGCGGACATCCTGGCCCGGCAGGTATTCGTCCCACCGCCACCGGTGGACCTGGACCAGACCTACGTGCAGCAGCTCGCTGACGCCGTGGCCGAGCACGCTGACGAACTGGCCGCAGTGATCGTCGAACCGGTCGTGCAGGGTGCCGGTGGAATGCGCTTCCACGACCCTCGCTACCTGCACGTGCTGCGCGAGATCACGCTGGCGCACGAGGTATTGCTGATCTTCGACGAGATCGCCACCGGGTTCGGCCGCACGGGGAGTTTGTTCGCTGCCGATCACGCCGGGATCAGTCCGGACGTGATGTGCGTGGGTAAGGCACTCACCGGCGGCTACCTCACCATGGCGGCGACCCTGTGCACCTCGCAGGTCGCTGGAGGCATTTCCGCTGGTGAGGTGCCCGTGCTCGCCCACGGACCGACCTTCATGGCCAACCCGTTGGCGGCCGCGATCGCCTCAGCGTCGATCGACCTGCTGCTGAGCCAGGACTGGCGGGCCGAGATTGGGCGCCTCGAGGCGGGCCTGCGCACCGGTTTGGCGCCGGCCACCGGGTTGCCCGGCGTGGCGGATGTGCGGGTGCTGGGCGCGATCGGGGTCGTGCAGCTCGACCATCATGTTGATCTCCCTGCGGCGACCGCCGCAGCGGTGGAGCACGGCGTGTGGCTGCGACCCTTTCGCAACCTCGTCTACACGATGCCGCCCTACATCACCAGCGACGATGATCTGACGCTCATCACTCGGGGGGTGCTCGCCGCGGTCCGGGCCGGCTGAACCGACACCCAGTGCAGCGGTGGGTGTGGGCGTCACTCTCGCCGGTATCGGCCGAGTTCGAAAGTGTGAACGTCCGGCGGATAAGCATCGCCTTACCTCGGCTTTAAGTCCCATCTCAGAGGCTACCGATGACGGGGCGGAACCGGTCTGTAACGGTCGATGCACGGTTGATGGCATCGGTTCCCCCGGGCGGTCCACAATTCGTGGGGGTGTCGCAGCGCGGCGATGCACCGCGCAGCGGGGGACCGCTGCCGATCGCCGAACACCTGATTGCTCGGACAACCTGCATCCCGGAGGCCGTTGCATGCGACCCCCCTTGACCGCTGCCGTTTCGCTGCCCGCAGTTCGGGAACGCGCGTCGACGATTGTGCGGCACGATCTGCCTGCTTCTCTCGTGCTATTGCTGGTCGCAGTACCGCTGTCGCTGGGAATCGCCCTGGCCTCCGGTGCCCCGATCGTGGGCGGGCTGATCGCCGCGGTGATCGGCGGTATCGTCGTCGGTCTGCTCGGCGGATCGCGGCTGCAAGTCAGCGGTCCCGCGGCCGGTCTCACCGTGGTCGTGGCCGACCTCATCGCGAAATACGGGTGGGGGGTCATGTGTGCGATCACCGCAGCCGCAGGCGTACTCCAGCTGCTCTTCGGGATCAGCCGGGTGGCCAGGGCCGTACTGGCGATCTCTCCGGCCGTGGTGCACGCCATGCTCGCCGGTATCGGGATCACCATCACCCTGGGCCAGCTGCACGTGCTGCTCGGCGGGGCAGCGGGCACCAACGCCATCACCAACATCAGCGAGTTGCCCGCTCAGATCATGGACATCCACCTGCCGGCCACGATGGTGGGACTCGCGGTCATCGGTGTGATGCTGATCTGGCACCGGATGCCCCGGCCCTTGATACTCGTCCCGGCACCGCTGGTCGCCGTGGTCGGAGCCACCGCGGTCGCCACCGTGTTAGCCCTCCAGGTCGAGCGGGTCGTGTTGCCCGGCTCGTTCCTCGACTCGCTGCGCCTACCCGAGATCCCCGGCGGTAGCTGGGCAGGGGTTCTCACCGGCGTGCTCACTGTGGCGATCATCGCCAGCGTGGAGAGCCTGCTCTCGGCCGTCGCGGTGGACAAGCTCACCGGGAAGAGCAACACCAACTTCGACCGCGAACTGGTCGGGCAGGGCGCGGCGAACACACTGTCCGGCATGCTCGGTGGCCTGCCTGTGACCGGTGTGATCGTCCGGAGTTCCACCAACGTCGCCGCGGGCGCGCGGACCAGGGCATCGACCGTGCTGCACGGGATCTGGGTGATCGTGTTCGCGGTGCTGCTCGTCGGGCTGATCGAGTTGATCCCGATGGCTGTTCTGGCGGGCCTGCTGGTGGTGATCGGAATGCGCCTGGTCCGGCCCTCGGACCTGCGCTCCGCCCACCGGCAAGGCGAACTGATCATTTATCTGGTCACGCTGGCCAGCGTGGTGCTGCTCAATCTGCTCGAGGGCGTGCTCATCGGGCTGGGTCTGTCGCTGCTCATGGTACTGCGCAGGGTGGTCCGCTCCCGGATACACGCCCATCGGGAGCAGCCGGGATCTGAGGATGCGCCCGCTCGCTGGCGGGTGGTGGTCAAAGGCAACCTGACCTTCCTGGCCATCCCGCGGCTGTCCCGGGTGCTGGCTCAGGTGCCGCGCGGCAGTCACGTCATGGTGGAGCGGGCCGTCGACTACATCGACCACGCTGCCGACGACCATCTCGCGAGCTGGCAGCTGCAACACGAGGCCGGGGGTGGCACCGTCGTCATCGACGAGGTGGCACCGTCCCGGCGCTTCACGACGCCGGATCACCAGCGGGCGATCTCCACCGGCAGCAGGCCGAACCGGATCCCCCCTGCTGACCGGCGACGGCACCAGGCACTCTTCTTGACCTGCGCCGACGCTCAGATGGTCCCCGGCGCGATCACCAGTGCCGCCCCGGGCGAGGTGTTCACGATGCGCAACATCGGCAATCTGGTGCCGCCCTCGGAACTGGAGTCCGGATCGTCGGTGGCCGCGTCGCTGGAGTACGCGGTGAGCACCCTCGCAGTCCCGTCGATCGTGGTGTGCGGGCATTCGGTCTGCGCGGCGATGCACGGCCTGCTCGAGGGCTCGTCCCAGGACGGCTCGCTGGGCCAGTGGCTGAAGTGGGGCCTCCCGAGCCTGAAAGCGTGGCGCGCAGGCCACCCGGTAGGTGTGGCGGCTGCCGCTGAGGGACGTACCAACGTCGACCAGCTCGCGATGGTCAATGTGGCCTGCCAGGTCGAGGTGATCGCCAGGCACTCAGCGGCCCGCGACGCGGTCGCAGCGGGCCGGGTACGGATCATCGGTTTGTTCCTGGACGTCCGTACCGCCCGGCTGCTGCTGCTTGACCCCGGAGCCGAGCGCTTCGTGCCACTGTCCGAGAACGACCTGTCCGGAGCCCACCCCATCAGCGGGCTCACCGGTCCCGGATCAGCTGGTCCCGGATCAGGCGGGCGGGCCTCCTCCCGCGCTGGGATGGGTGGTAACCCGGCATCGTAGGCTCGTGGTTGTGGCGGCGCTCCCAACCACGAGTACGGCGTTGGATTGGCTGGACGACGCGGCTGCCCTGCGGCGGGCCGCGACGTTGCGGCGGGTGTTGCGGCCCAGACCGGCCCGCGACCCGACCATCGACCTGGCCTCCAACGACTACCTCGGTCTGGCCCGCGATCCCCGGGTCGTGGAGGGTGCCGTCGAGGCAACGCGCGTCTGGGGCGCGGGAGCGACCGGATCACGTGTGGTCACCGGCTCGACCGAGTTGCACTCCCAGCTGGAAGGCGAGCTCGCCGAGTTCTGCGGAGCGGGAGGCGCCCTGGTCTTCTCCTCGGGCTATACCGCCAATCTCGGCGCGCTGACGGCACTGTCCGGACCGGGCAGCGTCGTGGTGTCCGATGCGGCGAGCCACGCATCGTTGATCGACGCCTGCCGGCTTTCGCGGGCCCGGATAGTGGTCACCCCGCACGCCGATGTGCCGGCCGTGGAGGCCGCGCTGGCCGCTCGCTCGGAGCGGCGCGCACTGGTCGTCACCGACTCGGTGGTCAGCATCGACGGTGACCTCGCTCCGCTCGCCGAGCTGCACGCGGTGTGCCGGCAGTACGAGGCGACCCTGCTGGTTGACGAGGCGCACGCCCTCGGGGTGCGTGGACCCGGCGGGCGCGGAGCCCTCGCCGAGCGCGGCCTGGCCGGTGAGCCGGACGTGGTGATCACGCTCTCGCTGTCCAAGGCGCTGGGCAGCCAAGGTGGCGCCGTGCTGGGACCTCGCGCGGTGATCGACCACCTCGTCGACACCGCGCGCAGCTTCATCTTCGACACCGCCCTGGCGCCGCCGGCGGCCGGAGCGGCTCTGGCAGCGTTGCGGGTCCTGCGCGCCGAGCCGGCCCTGCCCGGACGCGTGCTGCGCGCCGCCGCCGGCATCGCCGCCGCCGCCGGGGCGCACCCGCCGCCCTCGGCGGTGGTGCCGATCATCGTCGGTGAGCCGGAGTGCGCGGTCGACGCCGCTGCCCGGTGCCTGCGCCACGGGGTGCGGGTGGGATGCCTGCGCCCACCGTCGGTTCCTCCCGGGACCTGCCGGTTGCGGCTGACCGCGCATGCCGCGCTGACCGATCCGGACCTGGCCCGGGTGGCGCAGGTGCTCAGCACCGTACTGGCCGGGACACCTTGCTGAGCTCCGGCGTGGCGGCGCGGGCGCAGGAGGTCCTGCTGGTTACCGGAACGGGCACCGGGGTCGGCAAGACGGTGGTGACCTCAGCGCTCGCCGCGCTCGCCGCCGCAGCGGGCCGCCGGGTGGCGGTGTTGAAGGTGGCGCAGACCGGGATCGAGGCGGGCCAGCCGGGTGACCTCGATGAGGTGCGACGTCTGGTCGGCTCCCCGCTCACCTGCCGGGAACTGGCCCGTTACCCCGACCCGCTGGCACCAGCGGCCGCTGCCCGTCGCGCCGGGCTGGCACCGGTGACGCCGGCTCTCGCTGCCGAAGCCGCGCGGGAACTCGCCGCAGAGCACGATCTGGTGCTGGTCGAGGGCGCAGGCGGGTTGTTGGTGCCCCTGGACGGCAGCGATGGCACGCTCGCCGACGTTGCCGCAACCTTGGGCGCACCGGTGCTCGTGGTGGTCGCCGCCGGACTCGGCACGCTCAACCACACCGCGCTGACTGCGGAGGTACTGGGTGCCCGCGGTGTGCGCTGTGCCGGCATCGTGATCGGTGCCTGGCCCGCTGAGCCTGACCTTGCCGCTCGGTGCAACCTAGCGGATCTGCCTGCTGTGACGGGCCTTCCCTTGCTGGGCGCTCTCCCCGCGGGGTCAGGCCGCCTTACACCGGCGGAATTCCTGACCGTCGCCAGGCGTGAACTCGACCCCGGCTTGCCAGGGCTGGGTTGGTGGCCGTTGAAGACCAGCGCGACCGGAGTTGGTAGCCCTTGAAGACCGGCCGACTAGTCGAGATAGTCCCGCAGGACCTGAGAGCGGGACGGGTGGCGCAGCTTGGACATCGTCTTGGATTCGATCTGCCGGATGCGCTCCCGGGTTACCCCGTAGACCTGGCCGATCTCATCGAGCGTGCGCGGTTGACCGTCGGTGAGGCCGAACCGGAGCCGCACCACACCGGCTTCCCGCTCGGACAGCGTCGCCAGCACGGACTGCAGCTGGTCCTGCAACAGCGTGAATGAGACCGCGTCCACCGCGACCACGGCCTCGGAGTCCTCGATGAAGTCCCCGAGCTGAGAGTCGCCCTCGTCGCCGATGGTCTGGTCCAGTGAGATGGGCTCCCGGGCGTACTGCTGAATTTCCAGCACCTTCTCCGGGGAGATGTCCATCTCCTTGGCGAGTTCCTCGGGGGTTGGCTCCCGGCCCAGATCCTGCAGCAGCTCGCGCTGAATGCGGCCCAGCTTGTTGATCACTTCGACCATGTGCACGGGAATCCGGATGGTGCGGGCCTGGTCGGCCATGGCCCGAGTGATCGCTTGCCGGATCCACCAGGTGGCATAGGTAGAGAACTTGTAACCCTTGGTGTAGTCGAACTTCTCCACCGCGCGGATCAAGCCCAGGTTGCCCTCCTGGATCAGGTCCAGGAAGGCCATGCCGCGGCCGGTGTAACGCTTGGCCAGCGAGACAACGAGACGAAGGTTGGCCTCTAACAGGTGATTCTTGGCGCGCTCACCATCCCGGACGATCCAGCGCAGGTCCCGGCGCAGCTGGGGGGACAGCTTCTCTGTTGCGTCCTCGGTGCGGCGCACCCGTTCCGCGGCGTAGAGCCCTGCCTCGATGCGCTTGGCAAGCTCCACCTCTTCCTCGGCGTTGAGCAGGGCAACCTTGCCGATCTGCTTGAGATACGCGCGGACCGAATCGGCGGAGGCGGTGAGCTCGGCGTCCTTGCGGGCCTGCCGCAGCGCTTCGGACTCCTCCTCGTCCCAGACGAAGTCCTCCGCACCGGGCCCGGTGGGCGTCTCCGCCTCCTCGGCCTCCACGGTGATCTCCTCGACCTCGACCTCGACGAGGTCTTCAGCAGCCGGGTCGCTGTCGAGGTCTGGGTTCTCGCCCAGCGTGACATCAAGATCGGGGTCGGCCCCCGGGTCGACACCCTCAAGGCCGCTGTCGAGAGCCCCCTCGGGATCGTCGATCCCGGGAGTAGCTGCGGTTTTCGCTGCGGCGGCGGACTTGGTGCTGCCTTTCTTGGCGGTGGTGCTCTGAGCCTTGCCGCGCGCCTGCGCGGTACCGCTGCGAGCGCTCTTGGCGCGGGTCGTCGTCGCGGGGGTGCCACCCTTGGCGGTGGGACCGGAAGCAAGGGCAGTCAGATCGGCGTCATTGAGGCCATTGCGCGATGAGGGCGTTTTCTCGGTCCCGGAGGTGGAAGCAGCGGTGTTCGAGGCTGCGGCGCGACGGGATGCGGATTCTGCGGCTGCCACGGACGGCCTTTCGGAACAGTCGGTGTTCGGGCGCGGTGTGGAATTCGGTCCCCGCCGGCGAGCACTCCGCTGGAGCCAGTGTCAACAGTCACGGCCTCCGGGCCGGATTGCGACGAGGCGATCCAGGACGCTCATGGACGGTGCCATGTTCCAGTGTACGACTCTGACATTGTAACGACGTTGATTGCCCATAGGCCGCAGCGCTTACCGCACGCGTCCTTCGGCGGCGGCCGCAGCGGCGCCCACGATACCGGCATCGTTGCGCAATGACGCCGCCACCACCGGGGTTCGACACTCCAGCATGGGCAGCCACTTGCCGGCCTTCTTGCTGACCCCGCCACCTGCGATGATCAGATCCGGCCAGATCAGATCCTCGAGAACCTGCAGGTAACGTGATACCCGGGTGGCCCAGTCCGCCCAGGACAGATCCTCGTCGTCCCTGGCTGCAGCCGCGGCGCGGATCTCGGCATCGGTGCCATCCACCGGCAGGTGACCCAGCTCGGTGTTCGGCACCAGATCCCCGTCAACGAACAGGGCACTGCCGATGCCCGTCCCGAACGTGAGGAGCACCACCACGCCATCCTGGTCCCGGCCCGCTCCGAAGCGCATCTCGGCCAAGCCAGCCGCGTCGGCGTCGTTGAGCACCATGACCGGCACCCGGCAGTACTCGGAGAACAGGCTGTTGGCGTCCTGGCCTTTCCACGACGGGTCCAGGTGCGCTGCGGTGCACGCCACGCCACGCTTGAGAACGCTGGGCAGCGTCACACCCATCGGGCCGTGCCAGCCGAACTCGCTGGTGATGGTCGCGACCTGCTCCGCTACTGCCACCGGTGTAGCAGGGTGCGGGGTCGGGAGCCGGACCCGATGGTCGTCCAGCGACCCGTGACGCAGATCGACGATGCAGCCTTTGATGCCGGATCCGCCGATGTCCACCCCGAACCCGGGTGTCTTGGCCATCCGTGTCCTCTCTCGATCGCCCTACCTGCCGCTACAAGGCCTCAGGCCACCTCTGACCCTAGCCCGAACCAGCTCGTCGGGTTGTGGTCGGATGGCTTATGCCCAGCGTGCTGACGAACGAGGTCGATGAGCTAACCGAGCAGCTACGAGCCACCGCGGTGGCGGTGGTGCACCAGTTGGGTGATCTGGTCGTGCGGATGCGGGCCGCCGGCGCCGGGCAGGTGGACACCAAATCGAGTGCCACTGACGTGGTCACGGCTGCTGACACCGCGGCCGAGCGGCTGGCCCGGCGGTTGCTCGCGCAATGGCGGCCGGGCGAGCCAGTGCTCGGTGAGGAGGAGGGAGGCGCCGGATCGCCGTCGGGAAACCTGTGCTGGGTGGTGGACCCCATCGATGGCACGGTGAACTACCTGTACGGGCTGCCCTGGTACGCGGTGTCGGTGGCTGCCCAGCGGGACGGGCACTCGCTCGCGGCGGCGGTGGGCCAACCCGCCACCGGTCGGGTGTGGAGCGCGGCGCGAGGCCGTGGGGCGGACTGCGACGGGGTCGCACTGCGGGTCAGCGACGCGACCCAGCTGGAGCTGTCGTTGATCGGCACCGGGTTCTCCTACCGGCCTGAGCGGCGGGCCCGGCAGGCCGCGATGGTGGCCGGCATGCTGCCGAAGATCAGGGATCTACGCCGGGCCGGGGCGGCTGCCCTGGATCTGTGCTCGGTCGCGTCCGGCTGGCTGGATGGTTTCGTCGAGCACGGACTGCACCGGTGGGACTGGGCAGCGGGGATGCTCATCGCGGCGGAGGCCGGCGCGATCGTCCGGTTGCCCCAGCCAGGATCGGACTTCCTGCTGGCCGCCGCGCCGGGGATCGCCGAGCAACTGGCGGCGCTGGCGGTGCAGTGCGGCGCCTCAGATGTCTGATCGGCTCAGCACCGCACCTGCCGGGCCTGGCTCAGGAGTTGCGGATTGACCACAGCCAGCGGCTGAGGTTGCACCTGGGCAGCCAGGCCACCCCGCCCCGAAGACACCGGCTGCCCGAGGCCGGCCAGATCGAGCAGGGCCTGCCGGGCCGCCGCATTGGGCGTTACTGCCAGGAACTTGGTACCCAGTGCCAGCTCGACCACCGCGTCGGGGCGGATGTCGCGGACGAGCTCGGCACACGGTACTGCCAGGCTCAACGTTCGAGCGGCGGACTGCCCGGCTGCACCGAACCGGATCTCTCCGTAGCAATGCAGGTCGAAGTCGGGATGGCGCGGGTCGTTCATCGGCGTGGTGGTGGGAGCAAACCCCAGTCCGCCCAGTGTGGCGTCGACCATGGTGGCCTCGCCGTTCATGCCGTTGGCGTTGAGTACCTGTACCCGGGTCAGCTGGGGTGGCGCCGGCAGTACCGCGTCCAGACCGCTGGCGAGGAGCCGCTGGGTTGAGCCGGCAGGGACTCCCAGAGGTCCCGGATCCGCGCCCGAGCATCCGCTGCCGGTGTGCCGGAGCACGGGCAGCCACACCAGCGCTACCGTGGCGCCGAGGACGAGTGCCAGCAGGAGGGCACGAAGTGGCCTTCGGCTGCGGTGACGACGCACCTGAACGCTCGCCGACGCCCCCGGGTTCTCCGTCATCACGGCTCTGCCCTCCCTGGCCTCGCATCGGGCCAGCCCCTGCAGGTAAGGGTAGGTCGGTGGCGGGAACAGCGCAGCCGGAAATGACCTGTTCGAGACCTGGTTCCCCCACTTGGCTGCGGGCGAGCAACCGCAGCGGGAGACACGCCGGGGAAATCCGTGGTCCGGTGCCGGTAGACGAGCTAGTCTCTCGCCGCTCTGGCGCCGTCAAGGGGGCTTGGGTGCGGCGCACCAGCCGTATCCGAAGCATTCGAAATGTGACCGACGTCTCGGGCACAAATTACCGTGCCTGTGCGTTTGTGCTGCGGCACGACCCGTACGACTCATGGGGTGGGATTCATGGCGACCGACTACGACGCTCCACGGCGGAGCGAGGCGGATGAGCTTGTCGAGGACTCGCTGGACGAGCTCAAGGCACGACGGAACGAAGCGCAGTCGGGTTCGGTTGACGTCGACGAGTCGGAGTCAGCGGAGAACTTCGAGTTGCCTGGCGCCGATCTGTCCGGCGAGGAGCTGATCGTCCGCGTATTACCCAAGCAGGCAGACGAATTCACCTGTTCTAGCTGCTTCCTCGTCCATCACCGCAGCAGGCTGGCGGAGCAGCGAAACGGGCGGATGGTGTGCCGGGACTGCGCGGCCTGAGGGCGGCTGAGGGTGGCTGAGGGGCGTAGCCGCCATGCGAGACGATCTACCGGCTGGGTGAGCGCGGGCCAGAATCCTCGTGCGGCATCCCGCCGGCGTGACCGCTGAGCAAGGTGGCGAGTTCCTCGGCACGCCGGACGCTGAAAATCCAGTATGGGGTGGAATCGGCCGGGTCCGTGACTGTGATCTGCAACACAGGCCCGACCCATCCGGCGTGTAGCACGAACGCCCTGGGATCCAGGTTCGGGCCCAACGCGCGTCGCTTGGCGTTCGGGTGGATCAGCTGGATCTGTCCGAGATGGTGGGTGGGGATGTGTGCTCGCCCCACCCACAGCTCGCCGGCGCGCAACGTCACGTGATGCCGGCCCATCATCACCAGGACCGCGATGGTCAGCGGCACCGTCAGCAGGTACGGCAGCCAGGCACGCACCCCCGGATAACCCATGTGCACCTCGGCGGCCAGCAGGATGGCTACCCCGAACCCCACAGGCCACCACCACAACGGCACAGAGAGCCGCTCGTCGAAGACCGGTTCTCGGCCGGAAGGGTCGCGGCCCGGGGTGTGAGGGTCGGGCACGGCTCGAGGGTAGTGGGGCCGAGGGTAGTCTCGCGCGGCGTGTGCCCCGCCGAGAAGCTCCCCGTAGAGATCCTGCTCACCAGGCTGGATCCCGAGGTACCGGTACCCGGATACGCACACGCTGATGATGCTGGTGTGGACCTGGTCACCACCAGGGACCTGGTGCTGGCGCCGGGGGAGCGGGCTGTGGTGGGCACCGGGATCGCGATCGCGTTGCCCGCTGGTTACGCGGCGTTCGTGCATCCACGTTCCGGGTTGGCGGCGCAGTGGGGTCTGGGAATGGTCAACGCGCCCGGCACGATCGATGCCGGTTATCGCGGGGAGTTGAAAGTGTGCCTGATCAACCACGATCTGTGCGAACCCGCGGTGCTGCACCGGATGGACCGCATCGCGCAACTGGTCGTGCAGCCGGTCGAGCGCGTGGAGTTCCGCGAAGCGAGCGTGTTGCCCGACTCGTGCCGGGGAAGGCGTGGTTATGGCTCAACCGGGATCACGGCAATGGGGCAGACCAGGATCACCGAGCAGGGAGCGTGGTAAGAGTGTTCGGACGCCACCGACAAACGTCCGTAACGGCAGGGCCGCAGCCCGAGGAGCCGAAGCCGGAGTTTCCCACCGGGCCCTACGACGTCGAGGACGAGCCCGACGACGGGTGGAGCAGGCTGGATCTCGGCTCGCTGCGGCTGCCGATACCCGAGGGCGCGCAGCTGCAGGTCGAGGTGGATCGGTCCGGTCCACTGCGGGCACTCCACCTGATCACCGGTCTCGGGCAGTTCACGATCACCGCTTTCGCCGCTCCCCGCAGCGGTGGGTTGTGGCGCGAGGTGATACCAGAGCTGGCGACCAAGCTGCGCGGTGAGGGCGCGTGGGTCGGGCTGGCGGCGGGCGAGTGGGGCCAGGAGATCGAGGCGGTCACCAATCAGGGCGCGCTGCGGTTTCTGGGGGTGGATGGGCCGCGGTGGATGCTGCGCGGGGTTGCTTCGGGCCCTCCCGAGCATGCCCAGCCGCGCGCCGTGGTGCTACGGGACATCGTCCGCCAGACCGTAGTGGTGCGAGGATCAGATCCGCTACCGGTGCGCAGCCCGCTGCCGCTCCAGTTGCCCGAAGCGCTGGCTGAACAGCTCGAGCAGGCCACCGCCGAGCTCGTCAACGCGACAGCCGGTGACAGTTCCAGCGCCGGCCTGGGCTAGCGGAGTCCCGAAACACGCCTCGCGCAGCCTGGACACTCGACATCAGTCGTCATTGTGCAACAAGCATGGACCGTGCCGGGTTACCCTTGGCAGGGAGTGGGTCCGTGGAGGTACCCGCGATCGCAGTCCGGAGATCGACATGAGCGATGCGGCCCCCGGCTACTGGCGGCGGCTGATCCGCCACCTCACTAGCGATGTCTCCGAGCTGGACGCCGAAGACCTCTCCCGCCGGGTGGAGCAGTCCGGAGCGCAGCGCGCCAGCGAGTGCTGCTGCGGTCAGCCTGTCACCGTGATAGGGCGGCTACGGAGTGTGGAGCACTGTCCGCGAGCAGCGGTGGCCACCTTGGAGGCCGAACTGTTCGACGGTTCCGAGGCCATTACCCTGGTGTGGCTGGGGCGGCGCCGGATTCCCGGTATCGAGCCAGGCCGTACGGTACGGGCATCGGGTCGCCTTGCCGTGCGGGACGGCCGCAAGGTCCTCTACAACCCCTACTACGAGCTGCAGCGGAGTTCATGACCGAGTTCACGCCCCGGCACACCGAGCCCGCAGCCTCCGCCGAGCACCCAGCCCCCGCCAAGCACTCTGAGCAGCCCGCCCCCACCCTTCTGGAACAGGTGGGTGGCGTCGGGGGACTGGTGTTCTCGGTCGTACCAGTGGTGGTCTTCGTGGTGGCGAACTCGCTGGCCGGTCTGCAAGTCGCGATCTGGACCTCGCTGGGTGTGGCGGTCGCGCTCGGCGGGTGGCGGCTTGCCCGGCGGGAACCACTTCAACCGGCTGTCTCCGGGGTACTCGGGGTGGCCCTGTGTGCTTTCATCGCCCACCGCACCGGCGAGGCGCGGGGGTTTTTCCTGTACGGCATCTGGTACAGCCTGGTGGCCGGGCTGGTGATGATGGCGTCCGTGGTCGTGCGTCGACCGCTGGTCGGCGTGCTGTGGTCGGTACTCACCGGTTCCGGTTCCGGCTGGCGGGCCCATCGCCGGGCGAGGATGGGTTTCGACATCGCGACCGTGGTCTGGGCGGTGTTCCTGCTGGCCCGGTTCGCCGTCCAGCACTACCTGTACAACATGCAGGAGACCGGCTGGCTCGGGGTGGCCCGGCTCGCCATGGGCTTGCCGTTGACGGCGGTGGCAGCGCTGGTCACCCTCTGGGCGATCCGCCGTGCGGCACAGGCGACCGTCTGAGTTTCCGGGCTAACTGGAGCGGGTGTCCAGCGCCGCGCGGACCTCGGGTTCCACCTCGGCGGCGGCGACGAAGAGCAACTCGTCCCCACCTTCGAGCGGGTCGTCACCCTGCGGAACGATCACCCGGCCACCCCGCAGGATGGTGACCAACGCGGCATCGGTGGGCAGTCTCAACTCCCGCACCGGCTGGCCGGCCAGCGGGGTATCCGCGGGGAGCGTGACCTCCACCAGGTTCGCCTGCCCCTGCCGCAGGGTCATCAGGCGCACCAGATCGCCGACTGAGACAGCTTCCTCCACCATCGCGGCCAGAATCCGGGGCGTCGACACTGCGACGTCCACTCCCCACGCCTCGGTGAACAGCCATTCGTTGCGGGGGTTGTTGACCCGAGCCACCACCCGGCGCACCGCGAACTCGGTTTTGGCCAGCAGCGACACCACCAGGTTGACCTTGTCATCGCCGGTGGCCGCGATCACGACATCGGAATGCTCGAGCCCGGCTTCCTCCAGGGAGGCTACCTCGCAGGCGTCAGCGAGGATCCATTCGGCGTTTTCGACCTGCAGCGGGTCGAGCTGATCTGGATCTCGTTCGATGAGCATCACCTGGTGCCCGAACTCGAGCAACTCGATCGCGATGGACCTGCCTACCGCGCCTGCTCCAGCGATAGTCACGCGCATGGCAGCTCCCAGGTCGGTCGGTGAGATTCACTCTTGGGTTCGCACGGGGGCAGGGTCACTGGTGGGTCCAGTTATGGTGGAGGCATGGTGGCGGCCGCGGTGGTGACGTCGGTGACGGTGCCCGACACGGCGGCGGCATACACGTGGTCCTCGGCCTGAACCAGCGTGTCGCGATGTGGCAACACCCCGGTTCCGAACCGGACGATGAACACCACCCGGGCACCGATCTGGTCCTCCAGCTCACCCATGGTGCGCCCGGCCCACCCTTCGTGCAGGGGGAGCTGCAGCACCGCCATCGTGCCGGAGGGGTCCCGCCACGCGGCTGCGACACCGTCGGGCAGCAGCATCCGCAGGAAGCGATCTGTGGTCCAGGGCACTGTGGCCACGGTGGGGATGCCGAGCCGTTCATAGACCGCGGCCCGCTTGGGGTCGTAGATCCTGGCGACGACGTGGTCTACCCCGAAGGTCTCCCGGGCCACCCGCGCGGAGATGATGTTGGAATTGTCGCCGTTGGACACGGCCGCGAACGCCCCGGCCCGCTCGACGCCGGCCTCGATGAGCACCCGGCGGTCGAAGCCGCTGCCCCGAACCTGCTGGCCGTGAAAGTCGGCACCCAGCCGACGGAAGGCCTGCGGATTCTGGTCGATCACCGCCACATCGTGGTCCAGGCGTTCCAGTGCCAGCGCCAGACCCGCACCCACCCGGCCACAACCCATGATCACGATATGCACGCGGTCACTCCCGGGTCGACGGTTGCGACGGTTGGCAGGTTAACCGTACGCCCCGGTCCGCAGCCACCACCGTCCGGCGCTGGGCGGCTACTCGGCCTTACTCTTTGCGCGTGCCGAAGTTCGCGACTGCGGTCAAGCGGATCCTCGTCGGTAGGCCGTTTCGCAGCGAGCGGCTGAGCCACACCCTCCTCTCCAAGCGCATCGCGTTGCCGGTTTTCGCCTCGGACGCCTTGTCGTCGGTGGCCTACGCCCCCGAAGAGCTCTTCCTCGTGCTCTCCATCGCGGGTCTGTCGGCCTATTCGATCGCGCCCTGGATCGGGCTCACGGTCGCGGCAGTGATGCTGGTCGTGGTTGCCAGTTACCGGCAGAACGTGCGCGCTTACCCCTCAGGGGGCGGGGACTACGAGGTCGCCACGGTGAACCTGGGCCGGTCCGCCGGCCTGGTGGTGGCGAGTGCACTGCTGGTCGACTACGTGCTCACGGTCGCGGTGTCGATCTCCTCGGCGGCGTCGAACATCGGCTCGGCGCTGCCTTTCGTCGCTACCCACAAAGTTGCCTTCGCGGTGGCCGCGATCGTCGTGCTCACTGCGGCCAATCTGCGGGGAATCCGGGAGTCCGGGACGGCGTTCGCCATCCCCACCTACGCGTTTATGATCGGTATCATCGTGATGCTGATCTGGGGATTCGCCCGGGTGCTGCTCTTCGGTGATCAGCTGCGTGCTGAGTCCGCTGGGTTCGAGCTGCGCGCCGAGGGCAGCCAGTTGGTCGGCATCGCGCTGGTGTTCCTGGTGTTGCGAGCCTTCTCCTCCGGGTGCGCCGCGCTCACCGGTGTAGAGGCGATCAGCAACGGGGTACCAGCGTTCCGGAAGCCGAAGTCCCGCAACGCCGCCACGACGTTGCTGCTGCTCGGAAGCATCTCGGTGATCATGCTGATGGGCCTGATCATGCTGGCTCAGATCACCGGCGTGAAGATCGCCGAGGATCCGGTGCGGCAACTGGTCGGCGCCCCCCGCGGCTACGAGCAGAAGACCCTGGTAGCCCAGGTCGCGCAGGTCGTGTTCGACGGCTTCCCCGTGGCGTTCTACTTCATCACCGTGGTTACCGCGCTGATCCTGGTGCTGGCCGCCAACACCGCGTTCAACGGCTTCCCGGTGCTGGGCTCGATCCTGGCGCTGGACCGCTACCTGCCCCGCCAGTTGCACACCCGGGGTGACCGGCTGGCCTTCTCCAACGGCATCGTGTTCCTGGCCGGTTCGGCCATGATCCTGGTATTCGCCTTCGGTGCCGAGGTCACCAAACTCATCCAGCTCTACATCGTCGGGGTGTTCGTCTCGTTCACGCTGAGCCAGACCGGCATGGTCCGGCACTGGAACCGGCTGCTGAGGAGCGAATCGGACCCGGCGCAGCGTCGCCGGATGCGGCGATCCCAGGCGATCAACCTGCTCGGACTGGTCATGACCGGCTCGGTGCTGGTGGTGGTGCTGGCCACCAAGTTCACCCAGGGTGCCTGGATCGCGATCGCGGCGATGGTCGCGATCTTCATCCTGATGCGGGCGATCCGGAGGCATTACGATCGGGTCTCCGCCGAGCTGGTACCCCGCGAGACCGACACCGTACTGCCCTCCCGAAACCACGCGATCGTGCTGGTCTCCACCCTGCATCTGCCGACCTTGCGGGCACTGGCCTACGCCCGTGCCACCCGCCCCGACCTGCTCGAGGCGGTCACCGTCAATGTCGACGACGCGGGCACCCAGGACCTGGTGAGCCAGTGGCAGGCGCGGGAGATCCCCATCCCGCTCAAGGTGGTGGACTCGCCCTACCGGGAGATCACCAGACCAGTGATCGACTATGTCAAGCGAGCGCGCTCGGACAACCCCCGTAACGTGGTGACGGTGTTCATCCCCGAGTACGTCGTGGGCCACTGGTGGGAGCAGATCCTGCACAACCAGAGCGCGCTGCGCATCAAGGGCCGCCTGCTGTTCGAGCCCGGCGTGATGGTGACCAGCGTGCCCTGGCAGGCGCGCTCCTCCGACCGGCTCGCCCAGCGCCCGCAGGTCACCCCGGGCACGGTGCGCTGGGGCATGGACAACACTCCCACCGGCGACGGCGCCCCGATCAGCTCCCGGCAGGGGCCGGCCGATCAAGCGCGGCCGGTCGATCGACCGTGACCGTGCTGGAGCTGACCACCGGGCCCGTGGGCCACGGCGGGTTCTGCGTGGCCCGCCACGAGGGCCGGGTGGTGTTCGTCCGCCACGCGCTCCCCGGGGAGCGGGTCCGCGCCGTGGTGACCGAGGATCGCGGCGGCTCCTACTGCCGGGCCGACGCGGTGGCGGTGCTGGAACCCGCGACCAGCCGGGTGCCCTCGCGCTGCCCGGTAGCGGGGCCCGGCGGCTGCGGTGGCTGCGATTTCCAGCATGTCGACCCCGAGGCGCAGCGCCGGCTCAAGGCACAGGTGGTGGCCGAGCAGCTACGCCGGATCGCCGGGCTGGACGTCGAGGTGATCGTGCACGAGCTTCCCGGGGGGCCGCTGGGATGGCGGACCCGGACCCGGCTCGCCGTGGACCCCACGGGAAGGCCCGGTTTCCGGGTCCATCGCAGCCATGAGGTCCTTCCGGTGCCGGCCTGCCCGCTGGCCGTGCCGGGTTCGCTGGACCCGGTCCTGGCGCACAGCTGGCAGCCCGGTGGGGAGCTGGAGGTGGTCGCCGACGACTCCGGGCAGGTGCACGTGACTCAGGTGGGACCGCACCGGGCCCCGATCCAGCTGCGCGGCACCGGGCGCGCGGTGTGGCACGCCGCCGGGCGCCGCTGGGACCTCTCCTCGCTCGGTTTCTGGCAGGTGCATCCCGCAGCCGCTGACGCGCTGGCCGCGCTGGTCGGGGACTGGGCGGCGGCGCCGCAGGGGGGCCTGGCGTGGGATCTTTACGGCGGGGTAGGCCTGTTCGCCTCGGTGCTGGCCGGCCAGGTCGGCCCGGACGGATCGGTGACCGTGGTGGAGACCTCGCGCGGTGCCGTGGCCGATGGTCAAGCCGCGCTGGCTGACCTGTCCCAGGTGAGATTCGTCACCGGCCGGGTGGAGCGAGCGCTGGCTGCGGCCGGGACCCCGGAGCTGCCCGGGAACCCCGATGTCGTGGTGCTCGATCCGCCGCGGCGTGGCGCCGGCCGGGAGGTGGCCACGGCGGTAGCCGGCCGCGGTCCTGCCCGCATCGTCCACCTGTCCTGCGATCCGGCGGCGTTGGCCCGCGACCTCGCCGCTTACCTCCACGGCGGCTACCGGCTGCGGGAGCTGCGCGCGCTGGACGCGTTCCCGATGACGCATCACGTCGAATGCGTCGCCTTACTGACACCCCCCGAGACGCCGACGCCGCCGTAGACTGGGCGCCCGGTGGCAATCGCGAAGCGGCCATCCCGGCCCCGCTGCTGCCGAGCGAGGGGGAGAACCGGTGACCCTGCTGCAGTCGGTGCACAGCCCTCAGGACATCAAGCGCCTCGATGCGCTCACGCTGACCCGGCTGGCCGCCGAGATTCGCGCCTTCCTGGTCGAGAAGGTCTCCCGCACCGGAGGTCACCTCGGCCCCAACCTCGGTGCCGTGGAGCTCACCCTGGCGGTGCACCGGGTGTTCGACTCACCGCACGATCCGGTGCTCTTCGACACCGGCCACCAGGCCTATGTCCATAAGATCGTCACCGGGCGGGCCGGCGGGTTCGACCGGTTGCGCAAGCGAGGTGGCCTGTCCGGTTACCCCTGCCGGGCCGAGAGCGAGCACGACTGGGTGGAATCCAGCCACGCCTCGGCCGCGCTGTCCTACGCGGACGGGCTGGCCAAGGCCTTCGAGCTGCTCGGATCGGCCCGGCACGTCGTCGCGGTGGTGGGTGACGGCGCGCTGACCGGTGGGATGTGCTGGGAGGCGCTGAACAACATCGCCGCGGGCCGAAACCGTTCGGTGATCATCGTGGTCAACGACAATGGCCGCTCCTACTCGCCGACCATCGGGGGGTTCGCTGAGCACCTGTCCACGCTGCGGTTGCAGCCGGGCTACGAGCGGGTCCTGCAAACCGGCAAGCAGGCTCTGCAGCGCACCCCGGTAGTGGGGCAGGCGATCTATGCCGGCCTGCACGCGGCCAAACGGGGCTTGAAGGACGCGCTGGCTCCGCAGGTCCTCTTCGAAGACCTCGGGCTCAAGTACCTGGGCCCGGTCGACGGTCACGATCTGCGAGCCCTGGAAGCAGCTCTGGGCCGCGCCAGAGATTTCGGTGGTCCGGTGATCGTGCACGCGGTGACCCGCAAGGGCAATGGGTACCGGCCCGCGGAGAACGACGCCGCCGAGCTGATGCACCAGGTGAAGGTGATGAACCCGGAGACGGGTTTCCCGATCGCGCCCGCCGGAACGCTCTGGACCAGTGTTTTCACCGAGGAACTGATCAGGCTGGCCGGTGAGCACGAGGATCTGGTCGCGATCACCGCGGCGATGCCCGGCCCCACCGGCCTTGCTGCCTTCGCCAAGCTTTTTCCGGATCGCTGTTACGACGTCGGTATCGCCGAGCAGCATGCGGTCACCTCCGCGGCGGGATTGGCCCTGGGTGGGCTGCACCCGGTGGTGGCGCTGTACTCCACGTTCCTCAACCGGGCATTCGACCAGTTGCTGATGGATGTGGCACTGCTGAGCGCCCCGGTCACCATCACCCTGGACCGGGCTGGCATCACCGGCGAGGACGGCGCCAGCCACAACGGCATGTGGGATCTGTCGGTGCTGGGGATCGTGCCGGGTATCCGGGTTGCCGCGCCCCGAGACGCCGGCACCCTGCGCGAGGAGCTGGCCGAGGCGGTGGCGGTGGATGACGGTCCCACCGCGGTCCGCTTCCCCAAGGGTGCAGTGATCGAGTCGGTGCCGGCTCTGTATCGCGTCGAGGGGGTGGACGTGCTGGCCCGGCCGGGTCCCGCGGACGGGGACGATGTGCTGATGGTGGGCGTCGGTGCGTTCGCCTCGCTTGCGGTGGCGGCGGCCGGGCGGCTTGCCGACCAGGGCATCGGAGTCACGGTCGTGGATCCCCGCTGGGTGCTGCCGGTGCCTGAGGTGCTGGCGCGGCTGGCTTCAGAACACCGGTTGGTCGTCAGCGTGGAGGATGGTGGCCGCCACGGCGGGTTCGGCAGCGCCTTGGCCGCGCTCCTGCGCGATGCCGAGGTCGGCGTGCCGTTCCATGATCTGTGCATTCCGCAGCGGTTCCTCGAACACGGATCCCGCGATGAGGTACTCGCCGATCTCGGCTTGACCGCCCAGAACGTCGCACGAGCGGTGACCGGGTGGGCGGCCGGGCTGATCAAGCCGCTGGGCGAGCCTGCTGCGGTGGAGGGCCCCGGCGCCTCCTAGCGGGTGCCAGAGCCCTTGCCCGGGCATCGGGTGGGGTGTGGCACCGTGGGAGCGTGCGCATTCTGATCGTCGAGGACGAGCAGCCGTTGGCCGATGCGGTCGCTCGTGGCCTGCGCCGCGAGGGCATGGCCGTGGACGTCGCCTACGACGGCGACAGTGGTCACGAGAAGTCCGCCGTGACCCGCTATGACGTGGTGGTGCTCGATCGCGATCTGCCCGGGATGTCGGGTGACCAGTTGTGTGCCGAGATCACCGGATCCGGTGGGGTCACTCGGGTGCTGATGCTGACCGCGAGCGGCACCGTGTCGGACCGGGTCGCGGGACTGTCCCTGGGTGCTGATGACTACCTGTCCAAACCCTTCGCGTTCGCTGAGCTGGTGGCCCGGTTGCGGGCGCTCGGCCGCCGCGCCACTCCCGCCGTGCCCCCGGTGCTCAGTGCCGGTGACGTGGTGCTCGATCCCGCCCGGCGCACCGTCAGCCGCTCCGGCGCGCCGATCGATCTCACCCGTAAGGAGTTTGGGGTGCTGGAGGTGTTGCTCGCCGCCGGGGGTGGGGTGATCAGCAGCGAGGAGTTGCTGGAACGGGTGTGGGACGAGAACGCGGATCCTTTCACCACCACAGTGCGGGTAACCGTGATGACCCTGCGCAAGAAGCTCGGCGAGCCGGGCATCATCGAGACCGTGGTCGGGTCTGGCTACCGGGTACCCAGCTCTGACCTCGCGCCCAGCTGAGCTGCTGGTGAGGCCACGTCGGGGGCCAGGGCTTCGGGTCCGCCTCACGTTGCTCGCCACCGGGCTCTCAGCGGCGGTGAGCGCGTTGCTGCTGTGGCTGGGCTGGCTGCTCGTCGGTGGCGTGGTGGCCGCGGTCCCGGACCTGCCTCCGGGCAGCACCGTGAAGGTCGATGGTGTCGCGGTGGCGGCCCGCCAGCTGGGGGAGGCGTTGCGGGAGGCCGCCAGGCACCGCGTGCTGCAAGCCGGCTCGATCGCCTTCCTGCTCGCGGTGATCGCCACCGTGCTGCTGGCCTGGGTGATCACCGGTCAGGTGCTCCGCCCGCTGCACGAGGTGACTGCGACCGCGCGCCGGCTCTCGGTGGAGTCGCTGGACGAGCGGCTGCGGCTGCCGGGCCCGCGCGATGAGGTGGCCGAGCTCGCTGACACCTTCGATGCGATGCTCGACCGGCTGCAAGCCGCCTTCCAAGCACAGCGCCGATTCGTGGCCAATGCCAGCCACGAGCTGCGGACCCCGCTGGCGGTCGTGCGCACCGAGGTGGATGTCACGCTGTCGGATCCGGCTGCGGACGAGGCCGAATTGCGCCGGATGGCGGCGGTGATCGGGGACGCGACGTTGCGGGCCCAGCAGCTGGTGGACGGGTTGCTGCTACTGGCCCGGACCGAGGGCGGTGCGCTGCGGGCCCGGGAGCCGGCCGACCTCGTCCGGCTGGTGGGGACCGCAGTGCGGATCGTCGCTCCCGAGGTTCAGACCCGGGGCCTGCGGGTGACCACGCGGTTGATGCCGGCGTGGACGGTGGGGGACCCCGCGTTGCTGGAACGGGTGGTGGGCAACCTGATGGAGAACGCCGTGCGGCACAACACCTGCGGCGGCTGGGTCGAGGTCAGCACGGACCTGGTCGGATCCCAGGTGGCGCTGAAGGTGAGCAGTTCGGGAGAGGTGGTCGAGCCCGAAGCGGTGGCTGCCCTGTTCGAGCCCTTCCACCGTGGGGGGGTCGCCCGGACTGCCCACGATGGTGCAGGCCTGGGCTTGTCAATCGTCCGTGCCGTGGTGGCCGCGCACGACGGTGCGGTGCACGCCGAACCCGTCCCGGGCGGCGGCCTCACCGTGACGGTGCGCCTTCCCGCCGCGTAGGTGGTTCTACCCGACGGGAGTGCTCAGCGCGGTGGTGAGGGGGTGCACGGTGAGGTCGCGTTGCCAGTGCCGTGCCCCACCGGCGATGAGCTCCTGCTCGATCGTGCCGGCGCTGAGTGGTTCTGGTTGTTCCCAACATAGGCGGCGGACCAGGTCGGGGGAGAGCAGGTTCTGCAGCGGAAGCCGGTGGTGCTCCGCGATGGCAACCAGGGCCGCCCGGGCCGCGGTGAGCCGGATCGCCGCCGCCGGATCGCGGTCTGTCCAGCGGTTCACCGGGGGTGGGCCCCCGTTCGCGGCGCGTAGCGGCGGCAGCTCGTCGGCCGGCAGGGCTCGTGCGGTGCTGAGCGCGCTCAGCCAGATTCCGGCATGCCGGCGCTGAGCACGACCGCTGAACACCGGCCGCGCCAGCAGTGCAGCCTCATCCGCCGGGTCGGTCAGCGCGGCGTCGACGATCGCGGAATCGGGCAGCACCCGGCCCGGCGCGATGTCCCGGTGCCGGGCCAGCTGATCGCGGGCCAGCCATAGCTCACGCGCCGCGGCCAGCTCGCGGGGCCGCTGGATGCGATGCATGCCTGAGGTCCGCCGCCAGGGGTCGATCCGGGGCGGCGGCGGGCCCGCGGTCCGCACCGCCTCGAACTCTTCCGCTGCCCAGCCCGACTTGCCCTGGACGCCCAGTTCGGCGATCAGCGCTGCCTGGAGTGGCAGCAGCAGCTCGACGTCCAGCGCGGCGTAGGTCAGCCACTCGGTGGGCAGCGGCCGGCGGGACCAGTCGGCCGCACCGTGCCCCTTCAGCAGCTGGTATCCCAGCAGCTCCTCGACCAGCGCCGCCAGGCCGACCCGCTCCAGCCCAGCCAGCCGAGCGGCCAGCTCGGTGTCGAACACCGCGGCCGGCCGCAGGCCCAGCTCGGCAAGGCATGGTAGATCCTGGGATGCGGCGTGGAGCACCCATTCCAGCGGATTGAGCACATCGGCCAATCCGGTCATGTCGTCAAGATTGGTCGGGTCGATGAGGACGGTGCCCGCGTCCGCGCGCCGCAGCTGTACCAGGTAGGCACGCTGCCAGTAGCGGTAGCCCGATGCGCGTTCGGTGTCTACCGCTACGGGACCGGTGCCGGCGCGCAACGCCATGACCGCTGCTGCCAGTGCGGCGCAGGAGGTGACGACCGGAGGTACTCCGGCGGCCGGTTCCAGCAGCGGAACCGGAGTGGTCTCGGTCAGCGGATGACCCCCGCGCGCATCGCGAGGGCAACCATCTGAGCCCGATCGCCGGTCCCAAGCTTGCGCCCGATCCGGGAGAGATGGCTCTTGACCGTGAGCGCGGACAGGTTCAGCGCTTCACCGATCTCCTTGTTGGACTGGCCATCGGCGACCAGCTGGAGCACCTCCACCTCCCTGGCGGACAACTCGCGTGGCGTGTTGTCGGTGCCCGCTACCCGAGTACCGGACGCCAGGATCGGTGCCACCGTCGGATCTGCGTACACCCCGCCCTCGAGTACCCGGCGCACACCGTCAGTGACCACCGAAGGGGACGCTGACTTGAGCAGGTATGCCTGCGCGCCGGATTGGAATGCCGTGCGCACGGCATGCGGGTCATCGGAGGAGGCGAGTACCACGATGCGGGTCCAGCCTTGCCCTCGCAGCTCACTGATCAGATCCAGCCCGCTTCCATCGGGCAGGGTCAGATCAAGGATTGCCAGATCGCACGGACCTGAGGCCAGAGCGCGTGTCCTGGCCTCAGCCACCGAGGCGGCCTCGTGCACGGTGACGGCTCCCATCGTCACTAAACGTGAAGCTATGGCTTCACGCAGTAACGGATGGTCGTCGACCACCAGCACCGTAAACAGTTCCTCCCGCGGGTGCGGGACCAAAGACGCCGGCACGGCGCCGGATGGCGCCGACCTGACGGCCGCGCCGTATCCGACAGCAGCCACGTAGCTACCTCCCTGGAGTCGGTCGTGCCCCCGACCGCACCGGGACCTCGTCCGAGCAACCGCGCCGCTGCTCAAGCGAGGATGGTGTCGTACGGGGCAGACTAGCCGCCCGAGCGGCCTAACGGGGGGCCCTGAGTGAACCTTCTTGCCGATCTGCCCGCAAAGCCGCCATCGGCGGTCGCCCGATCAGGGGACCCTGGGCACAGGGAGGTAACGCCAATGCGATGCTGGACGATTCTCCCTATCCACGCAATCGCGGCATGTCATGAGCGGGGGACGGGTCTGTTCAGCCGAGGCGCTTGCCGAGGACAACCACTCCAACGGGTGGGAGCCCGGCCGTGGTGGCCATGAGTTCGCAGAAGGCCTCGCCATGCGCTGTGAACCCGTCACCAATCGGGCTCCATGACGCCCGTAGTTCGATGTCGTTGGCCCGGGTGGGTCCGGCGATAGTGCCGAAACGTGCCGATGAGGTTTGGGTGACGGTGCCTCCCAGCGCGGTGTGCTCGGCGCCCGAGTTGACCAGGGCATCGGCGAGCCAGGACCAGCTCACCGCGGGGAGCAGCGGATCACCGACCAACTCGACGTCCAGCTCGGCGCGGACGAAGCCGACCAGCCGCAGGGTGCCGTCCCAGCCGTCCTGGCCGGCGGGATCGTGCAGCAGGACCAGCCGGCCGGTCGCTGAGGCGTGGCCGGCGTCCGGGAGTTCCAGTCCCCAGGCGTAAGCCCACGGGGCGAGCCGACGTGGGGCCGGGATCGGTTCGAACCGCATCTCAGGCCGGGGCCGCACTGCGCTGAGCGAGGCCACCGCATTGCGGAAGATCTCCGGAGCGTCCGTCAGATCGGGCACACCCGCACTGTAGGAGGACCGCTGCTGACAGTCTCGCCGAAACGCCGCTACCCAGGGCGGTGAAATGCACGGGAAACCGGCAAACCCGAAATTGGGGAGGGTTGGCGTGCAATGGGTGCGCGAGTTGAATTCCCTGCCCGGCACGCAACCCGGGTCCGTCATCGGGGGCCCATCGTGCGACGATGATGGTCACGATGACCAGGATTGCGATGGCCGAGACCGCGATGGCTGAGACCACAATGGCCAGGACCGAGGCGTTGCCCGCTACCCGCCGGCCGCTCGATGGCGCACCGCTGCTGGTCGCGGCTCGGGGCGAGCGTCCGGCGCACCCGCCGGTGTGGTTCATGAGGCAGGCCGGGCGCTCATTGCCGGAGTATCACAAGCTGCGAGCGGGCCAGCCGATGCTGCAGGCCTGCATGACCCCCGAGCTGGTGTGCGAGATCACCCTGCAGCCCGTGCGCAGGCACGGCGTCGATGCCGCGATCCTGTTCAGCGACATCGTGGTACCGCTGCACGCGGCCGGTGTGGAGCTGGACATCGTGCCAGGCACTGGGCCGGTAGTGGACAACCCGGTCCGCAGCACCGCTGACGTCCTGGCGTTGCCGGTACTGGAACCCGATGCGATCGAACCGGTGGCCACGGCGGTACGGCTGCTGGTGTCGGAGCTGGGTCGCACCCCGCTGATCGGTTTCGCCGGGGCGCCGTTCACCCTGGCGTCCTACCTGGTCGAAGGCGGGCCCAGCCGCCATCACGAGCACACCAAGGCGCTCATGCACTCCGAGCCCGAGCTCTGGCACACCCTGCTGGACCGGCTCGCCGAGCTCACGCTGACCTTCCTGCAGGTCCAGGTCGACGCCGGAGTGGACGCGATCCAGCTGTTCGACTCCTGGGCCGGTGCGCTCTCCGAGCGCGAGTACCGCCAGTTCGTGCTCCCGCACTCCAAGCGGGTGCTCGCGGGCCTGGCCCACACGGGCCTGCCGCGGATTCACTTCGGGGTGGGAACCGGGGAGCTACTCGGCGCAATGGCCCAGGCCGGCGCGGACGTCGTCGGCGTGGACTGGCGGGTTCCCCTGGATGTGGCGGCGCAGCGGGTCCGGGCCAGCCGCCCCGACGGCCCAGTCGTGCTCCAGGGCAACCTCGACCCCGCGGTGCTGCTCGCCGGGTGGCCGGTCGTCGAGCGGGAGGCACACCGGGTGATCACGGAGGGTGCCGCAGCGGATGCTCACGTGCTCAACCTCGGTCACGGTGTGCTGCCGGGAACCGACCCGGACGTGCTGACCCGCATCGTGGAGCTGGCTCACTCCCGGTGAGTCCGGTGCCGGTCGCCGCGTTCCGGGTCGCCGTGGTCGGTGGTGGGATCTCCGGCCTGACTGCTGCGTACCGGTTGCGTGCCTCGCTCGGACCCGGCGCCGACATCGTGCTCATCGACGGTTCCCGGCGGCTCGGTGGGGCGCTGCGGACCGTTGAGTTGGCCGGAGTGGCGCTCGACCTGGGCGCGGAGGCGTTCCTGATGCGCCGCCCGGAGGCGGCCGGGTTGGTCGGGGAACTGGGCCTGGGCGCCAGGCTGACCCACCCCACCGCGGCTGCCCCCACGGTGCGGGCCGCTGGCCGCACCGTGCGCCTGCCCACCCGCACCATGCTGGGCCTGCCCGCCGCGGCCGGGGATGTTGCCGGCGTGCTCTCCCCGCAGGGGATGGCCCGGCTCGTCGCGGAACCCACGATGCCGCTGCACTGGGAGCCGGGCCGAGACGCCGCGGTCGGGGCACTGCTGCGCCAGCGAGCAGGGGATGAGCTGGTCGACCGGCTGGTGGACCCGTTGCTGGGCGGGGTGTATGCCGGGCGCGCCGACGCCTTGGGGCTGCGGGCCACCATGCCGGCGGTGGCCACCGCGCTGGACCGCGGCGTGGGATCGCTGCTGGCCGCGGCGGATGCCGCGCTGCCCCCCAGCCGGCCGGACCAGGGACAGAGTCGCCCGGCTCCAGTGTTCGGCACCCTGCGTGGCGGGCTCGGTGCACTGGTGGACGTGCTGGTGGCAGCGGCGGGCGTGCGGGTGCGGCTGGGGTTCCTGGTGCGTGGGCTGGCCCGCATCCCGGGCGGCTGGCACCTGGAGCTGGGCAGCTCCACCCGGGCTACTGCCCGAGCCGAGGGTCTCGACGTCGATGCGGTGCTGCTGGCCGTCCCGGCTCCCGCAGTGCGGCGCTTGCTGGCCGCTCCGGTGCCCGCCGCCTCTGCTGCCGCAGGCCGGATCGAGGTCGCCTCGAGCGCTGTCGTGGGGCTCGCCCTGCCGCCGGCCGCCGGGCAAGCACTACCGCAGGCCTCGGGAGTGCTGGTGGCCTCCTTTGAGCCCCAGGAAAAGGCGCTGTCGGTCAAGGCGTTCACCTTCTCCGGGCGCAAGTGGGCGCATGCCCGTTCGGCCGAGGCGTTAGTGATCCGGGCTTCGCTGGGCCGCTACGGAGATGCCCGGGTGCTCCAGCGGGACGACGACGAACTGGTGGGCATGGTGCGTGCCGACCTCGCGGCGCTCACCGGGGTCACCGCCGCTCCGGTGGCCACCGCGGTGGCCAGGTGGGGCGGTGGGTTGCCGCAGTACGCACCCGGGCACCTCGATGTGGTAGCAGACCTGGAGCGGGCAGTGGCCGGCGCCGCCGGTCTGGCGGTCGCCGGTGCGGCCCTGCACGGGGTCGGCCTTCCGGCGTGCGTCGCGACGGCCGGTGCAGCAGCGCAGCGCATCACCCGCTACCTGGGCGCTACCCATGATCTGGCCAGCCGGCGGGAACCAGCCGTGGCCTCCGGTGAGACGATGGGGTCATGACTCGCCTGGACTACGCGACGCTGAACTCCACCATGCGCTACACGATGTGGTCGGTCTTCCGGGTCGAGCCGGGACGGTTGCCCGCCGAGCGCGGCGAGCCGGCCCGCGAGGCGCAGCAGTACCTCGAGGCGCTGGAGGGCAAGGGCGTGGTGGTCCGCGGGGTCTACGACCTCGCCGGCCTGCGCGCCGACGCGGACTGGATGATCTGGTGGCACGCTGAGCAGGTTGAGGCGCTGCAGGCTGGGTACGCGGACCTGCGCCGTGGTACCGCGCTGGGCCGAGCCAGCGTGCCGGTGTGGTCGACGGTGGCGCTGCACCGTCCCGCGGAGTTCAACAAGAGCCACGTGCCGGCGTTCCTGGCTGGTGAGGAGCCCAAGCGCTACGTGTGCGTATACCCGTTCGTGCGCTCGTATGAGTGGTACCTGCTGCCCGATGACCAGCGCCGCGAGATGCTGGCCGAGCATGGGATGCAGGCCCGGGACTACCCCGACGTTCGGGCCAACACCGTCGCCTCGTTCGCCCTCGGGGACTACGAGTGGATCCTCGCGTTCGAGGCCGACGAACTGCACCGGATCCTGGATGTGATGCGCGCGCTGCGCGCGAGCCGGGCCCGGCGGCACGTCCGCGAGGAGGTGCCGTTCTTCACCGGTCCGCGGGTGCCCGTCGCGGAGCTGGTGGGCGCGCTGCCCTAACCGTCGTGGTCGGCCGGCTGATCATCATCGGGTACCAGCCGCAGGCAGATCGAGTTGATGCAGTAACGCTGATCGGTGGGGGTGGGGTAGCCCTCCCCCTCGAAGACATGCCCGAGGTGGCTGTGGCAGGCGGCGCAGAGCACCTCGACGCGTTTCATGAATATGCTGCGGTCCTCACGCAGCAGCACCGCGTCGCCGGCCAGTGGGGTGAAGAACGATGGCCACCCGCAGTGCGACTCGAACTTGTGGTCGCTGCGGAACAGCTCGGCGCCGCAAGCCCGGCACTCATAGACACCCTGGGTCTTGGTGTGTTCGTACTCGCCGGTTCCCGGCGGTTCGGTGCCCGCCCGGCGCAGGGCGGCGTATTCTTCCGGGTCGAGCTGCTCGCGCCATTCCGCCTCGGATTTGACGACCTTCGGGGTCGCGCCCTGAACCGGTTTCATGGCCATAACGCTACGCGTGGTCAGCCGAACAGCGTGGTCAGGATGAATCCTCCTGCTTCCCACAGGGTGAAGGCCACGCCGAGCAGTATCAGCGCCACCACCAGGACGGCCGCTGCCCGCCGGGAACCCTGCGCCCGGTTGGCCGAGTCTGCGAAGTCGCTGACTCCCGAGAGGTAGCCCTCGACGGTGAAGCCGGGGCCCGTCCGGTGGGATCGGTCCAGGTGCTCGGAGAAGGCCCGTACCTCCGGGTCGTTGGGATCCAGCCCGATCAGGTCGTCGTGGAGCCGGTGCCGCTCCTGGGCGGCCGGCGGCCGGCCGTCCTGGTGGCCGCCACCCGGCCACTCGCTGCGTACCACGATCTCACGGTAGTCCCCGCGGGTCGGGCGTCGTGCGGTAGCTTGCCGGTCGTGGGCCGGAGTGAACCGTTGGAGCTCGTGGTGCCCGGCCCGGAGGGCGAGCGCACCGTGCGGGTTTCCAACCCGGACAAGGTGTACTTCCCGGAGCGGGGACTCACCAAGCGGCAGGTCGTGGAGTACTACCTGGCGGTGTCCGAGCCGCTGCTGCGCGTGCTCGCGCAGCGCCCGGTGACCCTGAAACGCTTCGTGGACGGGGTGGCGGGCGAGGCGTTCTACGCCAAGCGGGTTCCGCGCGGCGCCCCGCCCTGGGTGGACTCAGTGGAGATCACCTTTCCTTCTGGACGCACCGCCCGCGAGGTGTGCCCGACCGAGGTCGCGGTGCTGGCCTGGGCGGCGAACCTGGGCACCTTCGACTTTCACCCGTGGCCGGTGCGGCGCCCCGATGTGGATCACCCCGATGAGCTGCGGGTTGATCTCGACCCGCAGCCGGGCACCGATTTCGCGGACGCCGTCGCCGTTGCCGGGGTGCTCCGTGAGGTGCTCTCCGACGCGGGGCTGACCGGTTATCCCAAGACCTCCGGGGGCCGGGGGATCCATGTTGCGGTACGGATCCACCCGCAGTGGTCGTTCGTGCAGGTGCGCCGGGCGGTGATCGCGCTGGGCCGGGAGGTGGCGCGCCGGATTCCAGAGCGGGCCACCGTGTCGTGGTGGAAGGAGGAGCGCGGGGCGCGGGTGTTCCTGGACTTCAACCAGGCAGCCCGCGACCGCACGATCGCCTCGGCGTGGTCCGTGCGAGGCACTCCGCGCGCTACGGTCTCGATGCCCCTGCTTTGGGAGGACCTCACCGCCGTACACCCGGACGATTTCGACGTGCTCACCGTGCCCGGGTTGCTCGCGCAGCGGGGTGATCCGCATCGGGAGCTCGACGGCGAGGCTTTCGGTGTGGAAACGCTGCTGGAATGGGCGGTGCGCGACGAGCGCGACCACGGATTGGGCGATCTGCCCTACCCGCCGGAATACCCGAAAATGCCCGGCGAACCCTTACGTGTCCAGCCCAGCCGCGCCAGACGTTCACCTGGTCGCTAACGCCGTGAGGTGGGGTTAGCAGCGGGATTGTTGTCTGGTGCTCCCAGCGCGCCGAGTTTCACAGGAGGGCTGTCCAGCCCGATCCCCCGTAGCCCTGCGGTGAAACTCGGCACCGCAATGGTCCCCGCCGGTGCTAATTGTTGATTACCTGGCCGTTAGTGGTCCTGTCTCCGCTTGAACAGACTGTATTGTTCGTCGTGAGATCCGCCATTGACACACCGCCGGACATCGAACACATGGCACCGGTGACACTCGCAGTCGTGATGGTCGCGGCGTTAGCCAATCCCGCGGCTCCCATCAGGAGTCCAAGTGCCAGTCCGATGGACGCCGCTATCCTCGTGAGTCGACGCATTGTGCATTCCTCCCAGATTGTTGTATGCCCTAAAAAGGATAAAAAGGACCTCCCGTCTGAGACCGGAGTGCGCAGTTGGTGCCTGGATAGCTACTGAGGGCAACACCTGTGACTACTTAATTTCTCCTGGATAGTACCTAGTTCCTGTTGCCCGGGAAACTGTCCCAGCCATATGACAGCGTTGTTGTTCCGCTGCCGATAGGTTGCCCGTTACTCGACCGAACCTGCGCAATCGCAGGCTGTTGGAGACCACGAACAACGAGGACAACGTCATGGCCCCGCCGGCGATCAGAGGATTGAGCAGCCCTAGCGCCGCCAGCGGCAGCGCGGCGATGTTGTAGCTGAACGCCCAGGTGAGATTGCCGTGGATGGTCCGCAGGGTGCTGCGGGCGAGCTTGATCGAGCTGGGCACGATGCTCAGGTCGGTGCGCATCAGGATCAGGTCGGAGGCGCCGATCGCGACGTCGGTGCCGGAGACCACCGCCAAGCCGAGATTGGCGCGGGCCAGCGCGGGCGCGTCGTTGACGCCGTCCCCGACCATGGCCACCGAGCGCCCCTGAGCCTGCAGGGACTTGATCACGCGGGCCTTCTCGTGCGGCAGCACCTCGGCGATGACCTGCTCGACGCCGACCTGCGCGGCGACAGCCCGGGCGGTGGCCGCGTTGTCGCCGGTGAGCAGCACCGTGCGTAGCCCCATCCGGTGCAGTTCGGCTACTGCCGCGGCTGCACTGGGTCGCACCGTGTCCGCCAGCGCGAATGCTCCCTCCGCCACCCCGCCCGCAGCCACGATGACGGTCGAGCAACCCTGCTGCTCCCACGCGGCGCACTGCTCGGCCAGCCCCGGTGGTATCGGGATGCCGTGCGTGGCCAGCATGCGCGCCGACCCGACCAGTACCTCCCGACCCTCAACCACCCCGCCGGCTCCGAGACCGGACAGGCTGGTGAAATCGTCGACGGGGGGAATCGCACCCAACCCGGCGCGGGCGAGCGTGCTGATCGCTGTGGCTACCGAGTGCTCCGATGCGCTCTCCACCGCTCCGGCGTGGCGCAGCAGCGTGTTGAGGTCGGTTGTCGCGCCCGGTCCTCCCGCGCCCGTCCCTGCTTCCAGCACCGTCACGTCGACCACTGACATCCGGCCGGTGGTGATGGTCCCCGTCTTGTCCAGCACCACCGTGTCGATGACCCTGGCCGACTCCAGCGCCTGGTGGCCTTTGAGGAAGATACCCAGCTCAGCGCCGCGCCCGGAGGCCACCATCAGCGCGGTCGGCGTGGCCAGCCCCAGTGCGCACGGGCAGGCGATGATCAGCACTGCCAGCGCCGCGCTGAACGCGTGCTCGACCGATCCGTCGATCATCAGCCAGGCGAGGAAAGTCAGCAGTGCCAGCACCAGCACTGCGGGAACGAACACACCGCAGATGCGGTCCGCGAGCCGCTGGACCCCGGCTTTGTCGTTCTGCGCTCGCTTGACCAGGTCTACCAGTTGGGCCAGCTGGGTGTCCTGGCCGACGGCACCGGCGCGGACGACAAGCCTCCCGCTGCAGGCGATGGTCCCGCCGATGACCCGGTCACCCTCGGACACCTCGACGGGAGCTGACTCGCCGGTCATCGCGCTGCTGTCCACCCCGCAGCGGCCCTGCACCACCTCACCGTCAGTGGCGATGATCTCGCCCGGGCGCACCACGAAGAGATCGCCGACCCGCAGCTGGGACACCGGGATCCGATGCTCGTGGCCGTCCTCGCCCGGCACCGAGACCTCCCGCGCGCCGATCCGGGCCAACCCGCTCAGCGCGTCACCGGCCCGCTGCTTGGCTCGCGCCTCGAACAACCGCCCGCCGAGCAGGAAGATCGTCACCCCGACGGCCACGTCGAGGTAGATCGAGCCGGCCGGCCGGAAGACCAGTCCCCACCCGCCGGCCGCCTGCGCCGCACCGTGGTGGGCGAGCATGGTGTACACCGACCAACAGGTGGCCGCGGTGATCCCCAGCGATACCAGGGTGTCCATCGACGTCGCGCCGTGCCGGGCATTGCGGAGGGCGTTGCGGTGGAATGGCCAGGCAGACCAGGCCACCACCGGCACCGTCAGCGCGAGCAGCACCCACTGCCACCCGGGGAACCGCGAGCTGGGCAGCAACACCACGGTCAGGGACAGATCCCCCAGCGGCACCCCGAGCAGCAGCGCCACCACCAGGCGGCGCAGCAGGTACCGGACCGGTGCCCCGCCGGGCCCCTGCAGAACCGGTCGGTCCGGTTCGATCGGGGTCGCGTGATAGCCGGCGCTGCGTACCTGCGCGACCAGCTCCGCTGCCCCCACCGTCGCGGGGGCAGCGACCGTGGCCCGCTCGGTCGCGTAGTTGACGCTGGCCCGCACGCCCTCGAGCTTGTTGAGCCTGCGCTCCACCCGCGCGGCGCACGCGGCACAGGTCATTCCGCCGATGGACAGCTCGAAGGAGCTCACTTCCGGAGAACCGGCTACGGCGGGCACAGTGTGCCCTGTCTCGGTATCGAGGCATCGGTCAGGAAACGCGTGACCAGATCGGTGACGCAAGTGCTGCGGGGCAGCGCGCCGTGCGCTTGACCCTCCCAGGTCACCAGGGTCGCCGAGGGCAGGGCTCCCGCAGCCCGCCGGGATCCCTCACCAGGGGTGAGGGGATCCCCGGTAGTGGCCACCACCAGCACCGGAGGCAGTGCGCCTCCGGAGCTCGCCGGTGGTTGGGACGGCACCGGCCACGCGCTACACAGCAGCAGCCGCGCTGCGAACAGTGACCCGAACAGTGCCGAACGCTGGTGCCACTGGGTCATCAGCTGCTGGGCACGCTCTGGGGGCACCCGGGTCGCGGTGTCGTTGCAGTGCGTTGCCAGGTCGGGGTCGAAACGCGCGGGAAGCCCGCGTTCCTCGCTCAGCAGTGGTGCGACGAGCGTGGCCAGCTCCCGCCCGTCGCCATCCCGAGCACTCGCCAGCGCGTGGGACAGCTGCGGCCACCGCTGAGGGTCACCGAGTGTCTCGAGCACCGCCTCGTAAACGGTTCCTGCCGTGATCTCCTGCCAGCCGACCTGCAGGGGGGACTGGCGTAGCGACTGGGCCAGGGAGATCAGGGCGCTGCGTGGATCGGTGCCCAGGGGGCAACCACGGGCCACGCAGTCAGCGGCGAATGCGGAGTAACCGGCGTCGGCGGCACCAAGAGCGGTCTCGGCTGCTGACACATCATCGAGGGCGGGATCCACAGCACCGTCGAGCACGACCCGCCCCACGGAGCTGGGGTACCGGCGCAGGAAGTCGATGACCGACCGGGAGGACTCACCATGCGAGATCACGTTGAGCACCGGTGCGTTGATGGCGACCCGGAGCTGCTCAAGATCGTCTGCCGTATCCGTGGAACTGATCATGGTAAGTATTTCGCCGAGGTCCTGCACACAGCTCTGGATCGCGGTGCGTGCGGTGTCGAGCAATGAATCCAGCTGGATGTCGGATGCCTGGGTGGCGTCGGGATCGATGCCGATGATCTGGGCTCGGGTGAACTTCGGTATGCATTCCAGCGGTTCGCTCGGCCCGGTGCCCCGGCGGGCCATCCCGATCAAGGTGAACCGGTCCAGCAGGGCTGGTGGTAGCTGCTGGGCCAGCCGGACGGCCCGGACCGTTCCCGGCTCTTCAGAGGTCTCACCGAGCACCACCAGGGGAGCCGGGCCGTTGCCGATCCGGGTGAGGTCCAGCCGCAGCGAGTTCCCGAACGCGGGATTGGCCACCGTGGCATCGACCTGGAGCCCGGCGCAGTCCACCTGCCGGGAGCTGGCCGCGCCGAGTGCCAGGGTGATGGCATTGGTGCAGTCCCGCCAGGGCAGCGAATCCGGGACGTACCCGCCGACCGGGGGCAGCGGTGGCCTGCTGGGCGGAACCTGCTGGATGCGTTGCGGAGGCAGGCCGGATTCGCGTACCGCCACTGCGGGCCGATCCGAGGGGCCGGCGGTGCAGCTCCCCAGCACTACCGCCAGCAGCGCCAACGTCACCCCCAGACACCGCAGGATCCGGTGGCGCACGGACTCTCCTCGTACCCAGGGCTAGGGGTGATCTGGTGATGTTGGCAGGGTCCTGGTGAGCCTGCCGTGAGCATGATCCCTACTGACCGTAGTCTCGACCGGGTGGCGCGGCCACCGTCCCTGCGGATGGGTCAGCGGGTGAGCACCTCGATGATGGTGTCGAGGCCGGTGTCCAGGTCGTCGCGGCTGATCACGAGTGGGGGAGCGATCCGCACTGTGGTGGCGTGGGTCTCCTTGCACAACACCCCACGTGCCATCAGCGTCTCCGCGGCCTCCCGCGCGCCGAGTTGCCCGGGACTGAGGTGGATGCCGGCCCACAACCCGCGGCCGGTGACCCGCGAGACACCCCGCCCGATCAGCGAGCGGAGCCGGGTGTGCAGGTGGGCGCCCAGTTCCCGCGAGCGGGCCTGGAACTCGCCACCCGCCAGCAACGCGATCACCGCGCGGCCGACCGCGCAGGCCAGCGGGTTGCCGCCGAAGGTCGATCCGTGCTCGCCGGGCCGCAACACGCCCAGCACCGCACGCCGCCCGACCACGGCCGAGACGGGCAGGATCCCCCCGCCCAGCGCCTTGCCCAAGGTGTACAGGTCAGCCCGCACACCGTCATGATCCAGGGCCAGCAGCTCCCCGGTGCGAGCCAGCCCAGACTGGATCTCGTCGGCGATCAGCAGCGCCCCGGCGTCGTGGCAGGCTGTGCGAATCCCGCTCAGGTAGCCCGGTGGTGGCACCAGGACCCCTGCCTCGCCCTGCACCGGTTCGATGAGTACCGCCGCGGTCCGTGCCGTGATGGCGCTGTGGAGCGCGCCGAGGTCGCCGTAGGGGACGACGACGAAGCCCGGCGTGAACGGTCCGAATCCGCTCCGCGCCAGCTCGTCGGTGGAGAACGACACGAGGGTCGTGGTGCGGCCGTGGAAGTTGCCGCTCGCCACCACGATCTCGGCGGTGCCATCGGGGACGCCTTTGATCCGGTACGCCCACAACCGCGCCACTTTGATCGCGGATTCGACGGCCTCGGCGCCGGTGTTCGTCGGGAGCACCATCTCGGTTCCCGTCAGCTCCGCCAGCTCCTGGCAGAATGCGCCGAGCAGGTCGTGGTGGAATGCCCGTGAGGTCAGCGTCACCCGGTTCAGCTGGTCGATCGCGGCGGCAACCAGCGTGGGATGCCGGTGGCCGAAGTTCAGCGCTGAGTAACCGGCGAGAAAATCCAGGTAACGACGTCCCGTGACGTCGGTGACCCAGGCACCCTCGCCCGAGGTGATCACCACCGGCAGCGGGTGGTAGTTGTGAGTACTCCATCGCTCGTCGGCGGCGATGAAGTCCGTGCTGCTGCTCAGCGTGGACCGCGAGTGGAAGGCCGATCCTCGGCACCGGCCTTGAACAGCTGCGCCGTCCCGCGCTCGGCGCTGCGCTGGGTCGGTACCGGAGGCTCGGAGTTCTCGGGCCCCACCGGTTCGGCTGGGGTCTGGCCGGCTGGGGTCTGGTGGGTCGGTTCGGCCGGGAGAGGCAGCTGCGGGACCCGGCGTACCTGCCCGAGTGCCTCGGCGAGAAGCTGGTGGGTAGCGGTCAGCGTCGCGAGGAGCTCAGCCCGCAGGGTCTGGTGAGCAGTGACCTCCCCGGCCACCTGAGCGCGCAGCTCGCGCAGCGCCGACTCATCTCGTTCGACCTCGTTCACCCGGGTGGTCAGCTGCTTGTCCATCAACTTGATCAGGAGATGCATCCGGGCAATGCCGCGCACTTCGCTGTCCCTGATCCGGCGGCTCGCCTCGGACTCACGTTGTGCCAGTGCCTGCGCCGCCTCCGCATCGTCAGCTGCCCGGCGGGCGACGGAGTCCGCTTGGAGCTGGTCGCACTGCCCCTTGGCGTGCTCCAGCAGCGCCTTGGCCTCCCGGGCGGCCCGCGCCCGCAGTCCCGAGATCTGCTCCTCAGCCCGGGCTCTCAGCTCGGCCATGTCCTGATCGGCGCGGGCGAGCTTGGCGGCGGCCTCGGCCTCGGCGTGTGCCTTGAGTTCGGTGGCCTTGGCCTCGGCCCGCGCTGTGAGTTCGGCGGCTTCGTCCTCGGCGAGCCGCATGATGCGCTGAATCCGCGCACCGGCCTGTGCCATCGGCGAGGTGAGGATGCGCTCGACCTGAGCGGTCGCCTCGTCTGCCTGCCGGCGCAGGTGCTCCAGCAGGTTGCTCTCCAGCCGGAGGTGGTTCAACGCCTTGCTGAGCTCGGCGACCTGTGCCAGGGCAGCATCCCGATCAGCTGCGACCATCGCGACGCGGCCGTCGATCGAATCAAGGTGTTCCAGTACCTGTTTTCGATTGAATCCGCGAAGTGCCGTCTCGAAGGGCTGGTGCAGGGGGACCAAGTCGTCATCCTGAGATCCGTGCACGAATACTGATGGTAGGTGAACGGTCACGGGCGAACAACGAGCTCTCAGCTGGACGAAGGGCCTGGACGAGGGGGTAGACCATGACGACGAACTGGGCAGGCAATATCATTTACTGCGCCACGGAAATCCACTGCCCCTCCTCGTTCGCCCAAGTACAGGAATTGGTTGCGCGCAGTAATCGGGTGCGCGCGCTGGGTACCCGGCATTCATTCAGCGACCTGGCCGACTCGCCCGGTGTTCTGATCTCGCTGTCGCACCTCCCCTCGGTTGCCGAGATCGACGCGGCCGCGTCCACCGCCACCGTCGCTGCAGGAATGCGGTACGTGGAACTCGCGCGGCACCTCGACGGTGCCGGTTTCGCGCTGCCCAACCTCGCCTCGCTGCCGCACATCTCGGTCGCCGGTGGCTGCGCCACCGCGACGCACGGCTCCGGCTGGTGCAACGGCAATCTCGCTACCCACGTATCGCAGGTGGACCTGGTCACCGCGAACGGCGACCTCGTGACCGTCGGGCGCAACGATCACGACGGCGGGGACCGGTTCAACGGAGTGGTCGTCGGTCTCGGCGCGCTGGGGGTCGTCGTCAGCCTGACGCTGGATCTGGTGCCGGCGTTCGAGGTGCGGCAGCACGTCTATCACGACCTCCCGCTGCAGGCGCTGGAGGGCCACTTCACCGAGCTCGTGTCGTGCGCGCACAGCGTATCCCTGTTCACCGACTGGGGTGCGTCGCGACTGACCCAGATCTGGATCAAGCAGCGTACCGACCAACCGGAGCCGGCGATCCTGGATACACCATGGTTCACCGCCCAGCCCGCCGACGGCCCCCGGCACCCGGTGCCAGGGATGAACCCGGTGGCCTGCACCGCGCAGCTGGGAGTCGCCGGCCGCTGGTTCGAACGGCTGCCGCACTTCCGGCCCGACTGCACGCCGAGCGCGGGCGAGGAACTGCAGTCGGAATACCTGATCCCCCAGGAGCACGCGATCCCTGCGCTGCGCGCGCTCGACCGCGTTCGGGAGAAGATCCATCCGGTCCTGCAGATCTGCGAGGTGCGCACGATCACTGCCGACGAACTGTGGCTGAGCCCCTGCTACCGGCAGCACAGTGTCAGCATTCATTTCACCTGGATCGCGGACACCGCCGCGGTGTTGCCGGCGGTGGCGCTCGTAGAGGCGCAACTGGCACCCTTCGGGGCCAGGCCGCACTGGGGCAAGATCTTCACCAGCTCGCCGAAGATGCTGTACGAACGGCTACCCGACTTTCGCGACCTCGTTCGTGAGCTCGACCCCACCGGCAAGTTCGGCAACGCCTTCACTCGACGCCACCTGGCTCTGCACGCCTGACGCCCTCCATAGTGGACGCGGCCATCATGATCGCTGATTGCGTGCCTGGAGCGACATCTCGTGTCATTGCCGGCACACAAACGCTGATCACAGCCTGGAGCCGCACCCAGCAGGGCCGTTTGTGCTGGTGGGCGATACTGGGATTGAACCAGTGACCTCTACCGTGTCAACGCCGTTTCGTCGTGTCGATCGTGGCTGCTGGGTACCGTATGGACCTCTTGACCAGCGAGGACGTACTCGGCGGTTTGTTGGTCTCCTGACCCGGGTCACGGCGTCTGCTGACTTTTTGCTGACTGCCTTCGTCTCGGGCTGCGCTTCGGTACTGCTGCCTAGCGCCGGTTTACAAGTCCGGAGGTTCCGGCGCGGACTAGCCGTATGCGGGCGGTGCAGACCAGGTGCCGGACCTGGTCTTGCCCTCGATGAGCAAGTGAGATCAGGAGGTGCAACCGCCCCTTGATGAAAGCGGCCGAGAGCGGGTGTTGGCGCACCTGCTCTCGGCCTTGATCCCCAAACCCTGTAGTGGAGGGTGGAGACCTGATGGCGAACCCTATGCAGTCTGATGCTGACCGGCTTCGGCTGGCTCTGGATAACGGTGAGGTGGTGGAGTTGGACGGCGGCACGCTCGTGCTGGGTGAGGAGGAGTCCCCGTCGGTGGTGTTGCGGTTGGCGCCCTGGCGGGCACGCTCGGTGGCGCGGGTGTTGGAGGAGTGGTCGGCGGTCTCCCGGGTTTTCCATCGGGCGCCTCGGCCAGTCTTGAGCGAGCTGGAGCTGTCCCGCACCTTGGATCTCGCGGCCTCGGTGCTCGGTGAGCCTGAGCCGATCATGCCGATGCGGCGGGATGGTCAGAGCGTGCCGAGTCGGCAGCGGTTGGACGCGGTAGCAGTGCTTGCCGAACGCGAGACCCGGCTCTCGGCGCTGCAGCGGTTGGCGCTGGTGGATGCGGCTGCCTCCTGGCTGTCCGAGTCGAACGGTGGAGAGCAGCTGGCTCATGCTCTGCTGGGTGCAGCGTGCATGACTGATGTCACCGCGGAGCATGCGTATTTAGCGTTAATCACGCCCTCGGAGAACCTGGAGGATCATTCCGAGGGCCTGTCTTCGCAGTGGCCAATCCTTACGGGCGGCCGGTGGCGGTCAAGGCTCACGCGCGAGCGTGATCCCGCAGGGATGCGAAGCGGCCTTTACCGGTATCGGCCGCCCGTGATCAGGATCGGCTGCGAAGAAGGCCGGCCCGGACACATGACAACAGCATGATCAGAACTGCATGAAGGCCCGGCGACCATGAGAATTCTGTTCTCGGGTCACCGGGCCTTTGTCGTGCGCGGGAGCCGGCGGGCCGGCCGCCCGCAGCGCAGCGAGGACCGGACCGGCCCGGCGAGCGAGCGCGGCGGCCGAAGGCCACCTTGAGTACGCCCGGCATGGGCGATCGATTGGGGGTGTAAGTCCCCTGGAGGAAGAGGTGGTGCTAACTCCGAGCCGGAGGCAACTGTGTCGTCGTGAGGCGGGGTGGGAAGGGAGCCCGAGGCGAACCCCTGCACCGAGG
>DASYAZ010000122.1:0-8889 GCA_036501085.1 Pseudonocardiaceae bacterium
GATGGCCAGCTGGAGCTGGCCATCGACAACACTGGCACGGACCTCCTGACCGTCGGTGAGCTCCCCGGTGAGCAGCATGCGGGACAGCTTGCGGTCCAGTTCGCGCCCGATGGCCCGGCGCAGCGGGCGGGCGCCGAATTCCGGCTGGTAGCCGCGATCGACGATCCAGTCGATCGCGGGGTCATCCAGGCGCAGGGTGATATCCCGGGCATGGAGCCGTTGCCGGGTCTGCTCCAGGAGCAGCTCGGTGATCGTGCGCAGCCCGGCCCGGTCGAGACCACGGAACAGCACGATCTCGTCGATCCGGTTGAGGAACTCCGGCCGGAAGTGCCTCCGCACGGTAGCCATCAGGGGTTCTCGCAGTTCCTCGACCGGCTGCCCGGCGCCGCTGGCGCTCAGCAACTGCTCACCGCCGAGGTTGCTGGTCATGATGATCACCGCGTTGGCGAAGTTCGCGGTCCGGCCCCGGGCGTCGGTGAGCCGGCCGGCGTCGAGAACCTGCAACAGGATGTTCGAGACGTCGGCGTGCGCCTTCTCGATCTCATCCAGCAGGAGCACGGTGTAAGGGCTGTGGCGGACAGCCTCGGTGAGCTGGCCGGCCTCCTCGTGGCCGATGTAGCCGGGCGCGGCTCCGATCAGCCGCGAGACAGTGTGCCGGTCCTGGAACTCGCTCATGTCGATGCGGACCAGCCGCTCTTCCGACCCGAACAGGGTCTGCGCCAGCGCCTTGGCCAGTTCGGTCTTGCCCACCCCGGTGGGGCCGAGGAACAGGAACGACCCCACCGGCCGGTTCGGATGGTTGAGCCCGGTCCGGCTGGCGCGGATCGCATCGGAGACGGCTTCCACCGCATCGTCCTGGCCGACGACGCGCTGCCGCAGCTGCTCCTCCAGGTTCAGCAGCTGCTGCCGTTCCACCTCGGTGAGCTGCGCGACCGGGATACCGGTGCTGCGCGCGACGATCTGGGCGACGTCCTCGGCGCCGACCTCGGGCAGGCGAGACGGGTGAGCGTGGACGCTGCCCAACTCGACGATCGCGAGGTCGAGTTCCTGGGTCAACGCCTCGGCCCGCTCGTAGTCCTCGGCGTCGACCGCGATGTCCTTGGCCCGGGTGAGCTGCTCGATGCGCCGTTCGAGAGCACGGGTGTCCTCGCTGGGGGCCTCGGCCCGCATCCGGACCCGCGAGCTGGCCCGGTCGATGAGGTCGATCGCCTTATCCGGCAGGAAGCGATCCGTGAGGTAACGATCGGAGAGCCGGGCTGCGGCCACCGTGGCCTCGTCAGTGATGCGTACCCGGTGATGCTGCTCGTAACGCTTGCGCAGGCCACGCACGATGGCAACGGTGTCCTCGACGCTCGGCTCGGCGACCAGGATCGGCTGGAAACGCCGTTCCAGTGCTGGATCCCGCTCGATGTGGCGGCGGTACTCGTCCACCGTGGTGGCCCCGATCACCTGCAGATCACCGCGGGCCAGCGCGGGCTTGAGCATGCTGCTGGCGTCCATGGGGCCGCCCTCGCCCGCGCCGGCACCGATCACCGTGTGCAGCTCGTCGAGGAACAGCACCACCATCCGGTCCGCAGCGGTCACCTCCGCGATCAGCTCCGTAAGCCGTTCCTCGAACTCCCCCCGGTATTTCGTGCCGGCCACCATCCCCGCGAGGTCCAGAGCCACCATGCGCCGGTTGCGCAGCTGCTCCGGAACGGCGCCCTCGGCAATCCGCTGGGCGATGCCCTCGGCGATAGCGGTCTTACCCACGCCCGGGTCCCCGATCAGCACCGGGTTGTTCTTGGTCCGCCGGCTCAGCACCTCGAGGATCTGCTCGACCTCGTTCTCCCGCCCGATGACCGGATCCAGCCGGCCAGCGCGGGCCGCGGCCGTGAGATCGCGGCTGTGCCGGTCCAGGCGGTGGGTCGGGGTGTCCGGCCGACCCATCCCGCCAAAAGACTCCCCGAGCCCGCCGACCAGCCGGTTCACCAGGTCCTCGAGCGGTTCGAACCCAGAACCGAATGGCCCACTGGTCATACCGAACCTCCCTACTCGCAGCACTACCCTCGATAGTGCACCAATCCCGGGACGATGACGCCGCTCAGAGGAGGCTCCGGCAGGTGAAGCCGGCGCGATGGGGAGCAGTCGAGATAGGTGGGACGAAGGTCATCTGCCTGGTCGGGTCCGGCCCGGAGCACGTCGTGGCTCAGCTCCGCCTTCCCACCGGCGAGCCGGCCGGGACGCTGGCCGCGGTCCTCGGGTTCTTCCACCAGCAGGTGGCCGCCGGCGGGCCGCTGGCCGCGGTGGGCATCGCGTCGTTCGGACCGCTGGAGCTGCGCCGGTCTCACCCGATGTACGGGTACATCACCGCCACTCCCAAACCGAACTGGTCCGGCGTCGACGTGGTCGGGCCCACCCGGCAGGCACTGGGCGTGCCCGTGGGGTTCGACACCGACGTCAACAGCGCCGCGCTCGCCGAGGGTCGCTGGGGCGCTGCCCGCGGCCTGGACACGTTCGTCTACCTGACCGTCGGCACCGGTATCGGCGCTGGTGCCATTGTCGGCAGGCAGCCCCTCCGTGGGTTGGGGCATCCTGAGATGGGCCACCTCAGCGTGCCCCGCTCGCCCGGCGATGACTTCGCCGGATGCTGCCCGTTCCACGGCGACTGCCTGGAAGGGATGGCCAGCGGCACGGCACTCGCCAGCCGGTGGGGAGACCCAGCCGAGCGGCTCGACGGCGGCCGGCTGCGGGCTGCGATCCAGCTCGAAGCCGGCTACCTCGCGGCTGGGCTGCGGAACATCGTCTACGCGATCGCACCCCAGCGCATCGTGATCGGCGGCGGCCTCACCGGCCTTCCCGGGCTGTTCCCGCTGGTCCGTTCCGGTCTCTCGGCAGCTCTCGCTGAGTATCCGGGACTGCCCGAACACGCTGCTGACGACTTCGTCGTCCCCGCCGCGCTCGGCTCGCTGGCCGGCCCGGCCGGAGCACTCATCCTGGCTGAACGGGCCACTGCGGTTGACGGAACTGTCCCGGAGATCGAGGAGACTGATCATGACAGGTGAGGATGGCGCGTCGCGGCGAGCCGCGATGTACGGCGAGGACGATCTCGGCTCCATAGAGATCTTCTCGGGTAATTTCATCAACTTCGGGTACTGGCGGGATTTTGAGCGTGGCGCTATCAGCGTCGAGGAACGCACAACGAGCCAGGCAGATCTTTACCGCACCGTGCTGGGCTGCTTGCAGATCGACCGGTCCGATGTGGTGCTGGAAGTCGGTTGCGGCATCGCGGTAGGAGCTGCGCTGGCGCTTCGAGAGTTCGAGCCCCGTGTGATTCACGGGCTGGATCTGTCGCAGGACCAGCTCGACCGGGCACGGAGCGCCAACGCCGGATTGCTCGCGGAGCGCCTTCCGCGACTGGTCCTCCGGCAGGGCTCGGCACTGAAGATTCCGTATGCGGAGGCGATGTTCGACAGGTGCTACTCGGTGGAGGGGGCGCAACATTTCGAAGACCTGGCTGCTTTCGCCGCCGAAACGCATCGGATACTCAAGCCCGGGGGCAGGCTCGCCGTCACGACATTCTTCACCACGCACCCCACCGCCGTCGACGAACTACGACCATTGCTCGAGACTGTCGACAACGGCATCGATGTCGTCCTACCCATCGATTCTTTCCTGAACGATCTGCGCGTGGCGGGTTTCACCGGCGCGCAAGCCGACACCATCGGTGACCATGTCTGGCCAGGCCTGGACGCCTGGATAGAACAGACCGAGTACAAGGAGAGCTGGGCCCGCAACTGGCTGAAGGCCTACCACCGCGGGCTCGTCGACTACTACCTCGTGACAGCCGACAAGAAGTGATCAGTCTGTGTCGTGCACACCCGGTGCCGATCAGCGGCGGAGCAGGGCGCAGAACATGGCGTCGGTGCCGTGCCGGTGCGGCCACAACTGCACGTGCGGTCCATCGCCGAGCCGGGGCACAGCCGGGAACAACGGCCTCGCGTCGAGCTGCTCGACGCGAGTGCGCCGCACGACGTCCGCGACGACGCCCACGGTCTCGTCCAGGTGCGGCGAGCAGGTCACGTAGGCCACCACCCCGCCCGGCCGGACCAGGCGCAGCGCGGCGACCAGCAGTTCCCGCTGCAGCCGGACCAACCCGGCGACATCGGTGTGCTCCCGCCGCCAGCGGGCCTCCGGGCGGCGGCGCAGCGCCCCCAGCCCGGTGCACGGCGCGTCGACCAGAACCCGGTCGTAGCTCCGTTCCCCCAATCCGCTGTCCCGCCCGTCAGCCAGATGCACCGTTACCGGCAGGCCCTCGCACGCCTGGGATACCAGCCCGGCGCGATGTTCAGCCTTCTCCACTGCGTCCAGGGCCGCGCCGCGGGCGGCGCCCAGAGCGCCGAGCAGCGCGGCCTTACCACCTGGTCCGGCGCACAGGTCCAGCCAGCGGGAATCGGTGCCCTCCAGCGGCGTCCCGGCCAGCGCGAGGGTGACGAGCTGGCTGCCCTCGTCCTGTACCTGGGCCAGGTGCTCGCGCACCGCAGGCAGATCACCAGGATCCCCGCCGCCGGCCAGGTGCACGCCGTAGGGCGAGTAGGGCGCGAGCGTGCCGCCTATCTCTGCGCCCAGATCAACTGGATCGACCTGGCCGGGGCGGGCCAGCAGGTGCACGAGGGGGCGGGCGTCGTCGGCGGCCAGTGCCTCGGCGAGCTCGTCCAGGTCACCACCCAGGGCGTCCGCAAACGACTGGGCGATCCACCGCGGGTGTGCGTGCACCATCGCGAGGTGACCGACCGGATCTTCGTCGGCGGCCGGCGCGATGGCACGTACCCAGCTGGTCTCGTCCTGCCTGCCGACCCGGCGCAGCACGGCATTGACGAAACCGCCGGCAGCGCTGCCGCGGGTGGCCCGCACCAGATCCACCGTGGTGTCGACGGCGGCGTGAGGCGGCACCCGCGTCCGCAGCAACTGGTAGCTGCCCAGCCGCAGGGCGTCCAGCAACTCACCATCCACCTCGGAGAGCGGGCGATCCGTGCAGGCCTGCAGCACTGCATCCAGCAAGCCCTGAGCACGGCACGTTCCGTAGCACAGCTCGGTGGCCAGCGCGGCGTCCCTGCCGGTGATCCCCCGCTGCCGCAGCAGGCCAGGCAGGACGAGGTTGGCATAGGCGGCCCTGGCGCGCACCGCGGCCAGCGCATCCAGCGCGGCCTGCCGCGGCGGATCCTCCACCGGTGGCCTACTCGGTCCGGAACGTCGCCGGGGCGGCCGTGGGCGAGCCGGCCGGGAAGGCTTGCGTGGCACCGTCACTCGAAACGCTCCCCCGGCACGGGCCGCGCACCGCGAGCCCAGTCCGGTGCGGGCATCGCCCGCTTCCCGGGCGCGGTGATCTCCCCCAGCCGCACTGCCCAGGTACCCGTACCGACGAGCACCTCCCGCTTCGTCACCCGCAACTCACCCGGCGCCAGACCGTCCGCATCGCGGACATCGGCCAGCCGCACCGGTCCGAGACCCACGCGCTGATCCCGGAACCGAACCCAGGCACCAGGGGCGGGCGTGACAGCGCGCACCTGGCGATGCACGGCGAAGGCCGGAGCAGCGAAGTCCACATGAGCGTCCTGGGCGGTGACCTTGGGCGCGTAGGAGACGCCTTCGGACGGCTGGGGAACCGGACGTACCGTCCCGCCGGCGATCCCGTCCAAGGTGGCCATCAGCAGGCCGGCTCCGGCGCCGGCCAACCGGGTCAACAGGTCCCCCGCGGTGTCCTCGGGATGGATCACCTCGGTGACCGTGCCGTACACCGGACCGGTGTCCATCCCCTCCTCCAGCGCGAAGGTGGACGCACCGGTGATCTCGTCCCCGTGCCGGATCGCGGCCTGCACGGGCGCCGCACCGCGCCAGGCGGGCAGCAACGAGAAGTGCAGGTTCACCCAACCCTGCGGGGGGATCTCCAGCGCGGCACGCCGGATCAGGGCTCCATAACCGACGATCGGGCAGCAATCCGGCCTCAAGGCGGACAGCCGAGCCAGGAACTCCGGTTCGGATGGCCGGTCCGGGGTGAGCACCTCCAGCCCGGCCGCATCGGCCAGCACACCCACCGGCGAGCGGGCCGGCCGCCGCCCGCGCCCGGCCGGCGCATCCGGCCGGGTCACGACCGCGACCACCTCGTGCCGGTCGGAGGCCAGCAGCGCTTGCAAGGAGGGCACCGCCACCTCGGGCGTCGCGGCGAAGACCAACCGCACCGGTTCAGCGCACCTTGCCGAGCAGCGGGTGCGGGCTGACCTTGACCACTGGTGGAACCACGCCGAACCAGTGGGCTTGACGGATCTCGCGCATCGCCTGCTTGCGGGTCTGGGGGTCGAGTCGGTCGATGAACAGCACACCGTCGAGGTGATCGGTCTCGTGCTGGATCGCCCGGGCCAGCCGCTGGGTGCCGTGCACCTCGACCGGCTCGCCGTGCTGGTTCCACCCACGGGCGACGACCTGCAGATGACGCCGGCAGTCCCACGCCAGACCCGGGATGGACAGGCAACCCTCCGGCCCGTCCTGGATCTCCTCGCCGACCACCTCGACCAGGGGGTTCACCAGGTGCCCGATCGGGTGCTCCCCGCCGAGGTCGTCGCCGCGATAGACGAACACTCGCAACGAGATCCCCAGCTGGGGGGCTGCCAGCCCAGCGCCGCCTTCGTGCGTCATCGTCTCCGCCAGGTCGCGGACCAGATTGCGCAGTTCCTTGTCGAAGTCGACGACCTCGGCCGCGCGGGTTCGCAGCACGGGATCACCGAAGAGCCGGACGGGTTGCACAGCCACGCGGGCAGTATGCCTCGTGAGTGGTATTGGGTGCTCTGGCACCCAATACCACTCACGAGAGTTCTTGCGGGTCGAGCTCGACCCGCAAGAACTCCACCGCCTTGCGAGCGCTACGCCCGGCCTGCAGCACGGCCAACTCCGCTGCCAGCGCCGATCCCCGGGATCGCGGAACCCGCAACAGCAGCCGCTCCCGCTGGCCCTCGGGGTCACCCGGCACCGGCACCGGACCCAGCACCTCCGTACCGGCGGGTAGCTCCAGATCCGCCAGCGCCTCCGGTGCGCCATCGAGCGCCGCCATCCGCACCGCGGGTGGGAAGCCGAGCTCGGCTCGGGCAGCCAGCTCCGTGCTCGCGTGACCTGCCGGGTCCCACCGGACGAGCGCCTGCACCGTGGCCAGGGACGAATCGGCGACCACGATCACCCGGCCACCGTCAGCCGCCGGCGCGACCAGCGCCGCCGCGGCCATCCACCGGCGCAACGCCTCCTCGGCGGCGCGCAGGGTGGGGCGGCCGAGCAGGGCCGCGGCGTCGAGCAGCAAGGCCGCACCGTAGCGGGCCAGTGGCTCAGCTCCGGGAGTCGCGACAACCAGCGCCGGCCCCGGCGGGATTTCCGCGAGCACCTGGCCCCCGCCGGAGATGCGCAACGGCACTCCGGGGAAGGCCCGGCCCAGCTCCTCCGCGGTACGGGCGGCACCGACCACCATCGCGCGCAGCCGGGCTGAGCCACAGGCGGAGCAGCGGTAACCGGCGTCGGTGACACCGCACCAGCGGCAGGCGACCCGGCCGGCGGCGAGCAACGCCAGCGGCCCGGCGCAGCGCCGGCAGCGGGCCGGGGAACGGCACTGTCCACAGGCCAGCGCAGGCACATAGCCGCGGCGCGGCACCTGCACCAGAACCGGCTGATCCCGGGCCAGCGCCGCGCGAGCCGCGTCGAAGGCCACCGCTGGCAGCCGCGCCGCGCGGGCGGCGGGGTCCCGGGCCAACTGGGTGTCGTCCTCCCCGATCGCGGTGACCCGTGGCGCGGCGGCCCGGACCACATCCCGGACCGCGACGATCTCGTGCGTCCAGCCGGTGTCGACGGACAGCTGGGTCTCCGCGGTGCGGGCGTAGCCAGCCACCAGCAACGCCGCACCCTCCAGCACCGCACGCTGGCCCAGCACCAGGCGGGTATGCGGGTAGGGCGCTCGCGGTTCGGCGTGCAGGTCGTCGCCGTCGTCCCAGATCACCATCAGCCCCAGCTCGGCGACCGGGGCGAAGGCCGCCGCCCGGGTACCGATCACGATGGGCACCACACCCCGCCGCACCGCCAGCCACCGGCGGTAGCGCAGCGCCGGACCGGATTCCGCGGCCAGGGTGACAACCGCGTCGGGCCCGGCCAGTGCGACCACGGCGCTGTGCACCCGCGCGGTGTCCCGGTGATCCGGCAGCACCAGCAAGGCTCCCCGCCCAGCGGCGGCGACGGTCACGGCGGTCTCGGCCAGCCGGGCCGGCCAGTCCTCCCCCGGCAGCGCCTGCCAGCAGGCGTGCGCGGCCCGGCCCTGGTGCAGGGCGTCCAGGAAGGCCGGCCCGCGGGGGTAGCTGCGCCACCCACCGGCGTCGGGCCGCGCCGGCGGCGCCGGGGCGGCGGCGCGGGGCTCAGCTTCGGTGCGGGCGTGCCGGGGCGGGATGGCCAGCCGCAGCACGTCGCTCATGGTGCCCGCGCACCGGTCCGCCACCGCCCGCACCAGCGCGGCCACCTGCGGGCTGAGCACCGGCTCGGCCGAGACCACCCGCTCGATCCAGCCCAGCCGGCCGGGGTGATCGGATCGCTCGACCCGATCCAGCAACCACCCGTCCACCAGCCGCCCGGCGAAACGCAGCCGCAGCCGCACCCCTGGCACTGCGATGTCATCGAGCTCAGCGGGTACCTGGTAGTCGAAAGGCCGGTCCAGATGCGCCAGCGGGGTGTCCACGCACACCCGGGCGATGGGCAGCACGGCGGCCGGGCTGCGCTGCCCACGTTTCGACCGGCTGACACTCACATGCGCGGTCTACCAGAACCCCTCCCCCCACCCCACGCGCGCGCCATTGATCTACTCGCCCAACCCCCTCGGGGTACCCGGCG
>DASYAZ010000123.1:0-3179 GCA_036501085.1 Pseudonocardiaceae bacterium
CAGCTGCGCGCAGAACGCGATCGCGGCCTTGCTGACATACCCCTCCACGCTCTGCGCCAGGTGCAGCAGCGGCAGCAGCGCCGAGCGGGGCTGCGGGTAGCGCGCGATGATCTCCTGCGCCCGCTTCCAGGTCTGCTCGTCGAACACGCTGGTGTTCACCTGCAAAGGGCGCTCCACCGGCACGTCCTGCACGGTGGACAGAGTCGTCGGGGCGGCCTGGTCCGCGGCCCCCGCCGCCGCTACCGGCCGTGCGGTGAACGCCGGGTTGGCTGGGCGTTTGTTGGTGCGGCTCATCGGTCCACGCCTCCCATCACCGGATCGATCGATGCCACCGCGGCGATGACATCGGCCACCAGACCGCCCTCGCTCATAGCCGGCATGGACTGCAGGTTGACGAAGCTGGGGTCTCGGACGTGCACCCGCAGTGGCCTGGTCCCGCCGTCGGAAACCAGGTGGTAGCCCATCTCGCCGCGCGGCGACTCCACCGGGCAGTACACCTGACCGGGCGGCACGGCGAAACCCTCGGTGACCAGTTTGAAGTGGTGGATCAGTGACTCCATCGACTGCCCCATGATCTTGCGGACGTGTTCGAGCGAGTTGCCCAGCCCGTCGGCGCCGATGGACAGCTTCGCCGGCCACGCGACCTTGGGGTCTTCCACCATTACCGGGCCGGGTTCCAGCTTGTCCAGGCACTGGGCGACGATCTTCAGTGACTGGTGGATCTCTTCGACCCGCAGCAGGTAGCGGGCGTAGCAGTCCGCGTCGGTGGAGGTGGGGACCTCGAAGGTGTACTCCTCATAGCCGCAGTAGGGCTCCACCTTGCGCAGGTCCCATTCCAGGCCCGCGCAGCGCAGGATCGGTCCGGTGACGCCCAGCTGCAGGCAACCGTCCAGCGGAAGGTAACCCACCTTCTGCAGCCGCTGCTTCCAGATCGGCTGGCCGGTGAGCAGCTTGTCGTAGTCCGGCAACCGGGAGTCCATCACCTTCAGGAAGTCCCGGATCTTGGTGTCGTAGCCCTCGGGCAGATCTTGGGCGACGCCGCCGGGTCGGATGAACGCGTGGTTCATTCGCAGGCCGGTGAGGAACTCCAGCAGGTGCAGGACTTCCTCGCGCTCGCGGAACCCGGCGGTCATTCCGGTGAGTGCGCCGAGCTCCATCCCGCCGGTCGCGATCGCCACCAGATGCGAGCTGACCCGGTTGAGCTCCATGAGCAGCACCCGGATCACCTGCGCGCGGCGCGGCGCGGTGATCCGGAGCAGCTTCTCGGTGGCCAGGCAGTAGGCCGCCTCGTTGAACAGCGGCGCCAGGTAGTCCGCCCGGGTCACGAAGGTGACACCCTGAGTCCAGTTCCGGTATTCGCAGTTCTTCTCGATACCGGTGTGCAGGTAGCCGATCACCGAGCGGGCCTGGGTGACGACTTCGCCCTCCAGCTCCAGGACCAACCGCAGCACGCCGTGCGTGGACGGGTGCTGCGGCCCCATGTTGACGACGATGCGTTCGTCGTGCTTCCAGTCCTCGATCAGGCTGTCCCAGTCACCACCGGTGACGGTGTACACCCGGCCCTCGGTGGTCTCCCGCGCCGTGGCGGCGTAGGGATCGGCCGCGCTGGCGGCGTCACTGACCGTGTCGGCTGTGCCGCTGCCGACCGTGTGCGCTGGTTCCCTATCCCCCGGTTGCTGGCGCGCCATCAGGAGTACGCCCTCCGCTGGTCCGGGGGTGGAATCTCGGCGCCCTTGTATTCCACCGGGATCCCGCCCAGCGGGTAGTCCTTACGCTGCGGGTGACCATCCCAATCGTCGGGCATCAGGATCCGGGTCAGCGCGGGGTGGCCGTCGAAGATAATGCCGAACATGTCCCACGTTTCTCGCTCCTGCCAGTCCGCGGTCGGGTAGACCTCGACCACGCTGGGTATGTGGGCGTCATCGACGTCAACAGCGACCTCCAGGCGGATCCGCCGCCGGTAGGTCATCGAGGTGAGGTGGTAGACCGCGTGCAGCCGTTGGTCGACCTCGGTGCCGTAGTCAACGCCGGAGACAGAGCTGCACAGCTCGAAGCGCAGCGCAGGATCATCGCGCAGCATACGGCACAACACCAGCAGGTGCTCCCGGCGCACGTAGTAGGTGATCTCACCGCGATCCACGGTGACCTGTTGGATCGCCTCGGCGGGCATGCCGCGCTCGCGCATCGCGGCATGCAGCTCGTCGGTGACCTCGTCGAACCAGCCACCGTAGGGCCGCTGCGCGGGGGCCGGCACGTACGCCGGCAGCGTCAGCCCGCCGTAGCCGGAGGTGTCTCCGGAGCCGACGACCCCGAACATTCCCTGCCGGGCCCGGCCGGCGACCACCCCGCCGTGCGCCTCGTGCTCGTCTTGCTGCGCTGAGCTCATCTCGGCCGAGCTGTACTGACCGGACGCCAGGCCGTTATTATTGTCCGTCATCATTGCTCACTGCTTCCGAGCTTCGACGACCTTGGACCGGCCGCTCCCCGATGGTTTGGGGTCCTTCTGCGGGCCGTAGCGAATCGAGGAAGCCACCATCTCAGTGTGCTGGCCGGCCTTCTCCGCGGCCCGCTTCGGACCGAGCGGCTCATCCATGATCTTGGCGTGCAGTTTGAGGATTGCGTCGATGAGCATCTCCGGACGCGGCGGGCAACCCGGCAGGTACATGTCCACCGGGACGATGTGGTCCACGCCCTGCACGATCGCGTAGTTGTTGAACATTCCCCCGGTGGAGGCACAGACACCCATCGAGAGCACCCAGCGCGGCTCGGGCATCTGGTCGTAGATCTGCCGGAGGACCGGAGCCATCTTGTTACTCACCCGACCCGCCACGATCATCAGATCGGCCTGCCGTGGGGAGGCTCGGAACACCTCCATGCCGAAACGGGCCAGGTCATAGCGGGGCGCCCCGGTGGTCATCATTTCGATCGCGCAGCAGGCCAGGCCGAACGTGGCCGGCCACAGCGACGACTTCCGGGTCCAGTTGACCAGCTTCTCCACACTGGTCAGCAGGATCCCGCTGGGCAGCTTCTCTTCCAGTCCCATGATCAGTTCCAGTCCAGCCCGCCGCGTCGCCACACGTAGGCGTAGGCGAAGCCGAGCGTCACGATGAACAGAACAATTTCCACCAGGCCGAAGATGCCCAATGAGTCCGCAGCGACCGCAAACGGGTACAGGAACA
>DASYAZ010000124.1:0-11012 GCA_036501085.1 Pseudonocardiaceae bacterium
GGTGGGACCAAGGTCCTGCCGCAGTTGCTGGCCGAAACCCACGCGCTGCTGGTCGACGCATGGAAAGAGCTTCGGTGATCATGGTTACAACTCACCCGGTTCCCCGATAGCCGCCGCGATGCTGAACATCTTCGCCCGCGCATCACTGTCCCGGTTCGTGGATCCGGTGGGTCACTGGCTGTTCCGGGCCGGGGTCACACCGGATGCCATCACGGTGATCGGAACGACCGGCACGGTGGCCGCTGCTCTGTGGTTCTTCCCCCACGACCAACTGGTGGCCGGCACCATCGTGGTGACGTTCTTCGTGCTGCTCGACGTGCTCGACGGCGCAGTGGCCCGAGCCCGCGGGCATGGCACCCCGTGGGGAGCAGTACTGGACTCCACCTGCGACCGCATCGCCGATGGTGCGCTGTTCGCCGCGGTGACCTGGTGGTGTTTCGTGGCCGCCGGTGATCGGCTGCTGGCGGTGGCGGCGCTGCTCTGTCTCGTGAGCGCTCAGGTCATCTCCTATATCAAAGCCCGGGCAGAGGCCAGTGGTCTGTCCGGGGACGGCGGGATGGCCGAGCGCGCGGAGCGCTACATCATCACCTTGCTGGGAGCTGGTCTGACCGGGCTGGGCGTGCCCTACGCGCTCGATGTCGCGTTGTGGTTGCTCGCCGGCTTGCAGGTGGTGACGGTGATCCAGCGGCTGATAGCGGTGCGGCGCAGCGCGTGGGATCGCGAGACCACGTGAGCCGGCTTGCCGACCTCGGGTACACAGCAGGCTGGCGATTGCTCCCTTTCGTCCCCGTACCGCTCACCACCCGGGTATTTCGGGCCGGTGCCGATCTGGCCGCACGCCGGGACAGCCCCGGAGGCCGGCAGCTACGCCGCAACCTGGCCCGGGTGGTACCCAGCGCCACGGCAGCCGAACTCGACGTGCTGGTCCGCGACGGGCTGCGTTCCTACGCCCGATACTGGCAGGAGGTGTTCCTGCTGCCCTGGGCCGACCACGCCGCTCTGGTGGGCCGGGTGGACGGCGCGGTGGACGGGGTCGAGCACCTCCATCGCGCGCTGGCCAGGGGACGCGGGGCGGTGATAGTGCTACCGCACAGCGGCAACTGGGATATGGCTGGGTTGTGGCTCGTCGGGCAGCACGGAGCGTTCAGCACCGTGGTCGAGCGCCTGGATCCAGAGGCGCTCTACCGGCGTTTCGTCTCCTACCGGTCATCGCTGGGATTCGACATCGTCCCGCTGACCGGGGCGGGAAACCCCACTCCGCGCCTGCTCCGCCGGTTACACGCCGGCGGCGTCGTGTGCCTGCTCGCCGATCGGGACCTCACCGGGGCCGGGGTGAGCGTGGAGTTCTTCGGAGGCAGCGCCCGGCTGCCGCCGGGGCCGGCGCGGCTGGCCGCGGTGACCGGGGCTACGTTGCTGGTGGTCGGCTGCTGGTTCACCCCGGATGGGTGGGGCATCCGCTTCCATCCGCCGGTATCGGTGCCGGACCGCTCGGCGGTGCGGCGGGCGACCCAGGCGGTGGCAGACTGCTTCGCGCTCGACATCGGGGCGCACCCGCAGGACTGGCACATGCTGCAGCCGTTGTGGGTCGAGGATCTGCCTGCCGACCAACGTCCAGGCCACCCAGCTGCGCGACGTGGGATAGCGCGAGGATAGCGAGGTCTTGTTGCGGATCGGGATGGTCTGCCCGTACTCCCTCGCCGCGCCCGGTGGGGTGCAGGCGCACGTGCTAGGTCTGGCCAGGGGTCTGCGGGGTCTCGGCCACCAGGTGGAGGTGCTCGCCCCGGCTCGGCTGCACAACTCGGCGAATCCAGCCTACCCAGGAGATGCACTGCCGGAGTTCGTCACTCCTGCGGGCCGGGGGGTGGGGGTGCCCTACAACGGATCGATCGCCCCCCTGGCATTCGGGCCGGTCGCGGTCAACCGGGCCCGACGGTGGCTGCGCAGCCACGACTTCGACGTCCTGCACTTACACGAGCCTGTCTCACCGAGCCTTTCGTTGATCACTCTGGCGCTGGCGGACCGGCCAGTGGTGGCAACCTTTCACTTCGCCACCACGCGTTCCTGGGCGCTGGCCGCCGCGCACGGACTGCTGCAGCCCACGATGGAGAAGATCACCGCCCGGATCGCGGTGTCCCCGCTGGCCCGGCGGGTTCAGGTGGAGTACCTCGGCGGCGATGCCGTGGAGATCCCCAACGGGGTCGATGTCGGCCGCTTTGCCGGTGCACGTCCGCTGCCCGGGTACCCCCGGACCGGCGGCACGATCGGCTTCGTAGGTCGCTTCGACGAGCCGCGCAAGGGGATGCCGGTGCTCCTGGGCGCACTGCGGATACTGGGCCGGACGCGGCCCGACCTGCGCCTGCTGGTCGTCGGCCGCGGGGATGCCGCAGCCTTGCTGCGCGCCGCGGGCCCCGAGCTCGCTCCCCGGGTTGGCGTGCTGGGTCCCCTGGGTGACGCCGAGAAGGCGGCGGTGCTGGCCAGCGTCGATGTCCTGTGCGTGCCCGCGCTCGGGGGAGAGAGCTTCGGGATCGTGCTCACCGAGGCGATGGCCGCGGGCACTCCCGTGGTGGCCAGTGACCTCGATGCTTTCCACCGCGTGCTGGATGGTGGCCGGGCCGGAGTACTGGTCGCCGCGGGATCTTCGGCTGCGCTGTCGGCGGCGCTCGATGAGCTGCTGGATGACCCGGACCGGCGGGCCGCGCTCGCGGCGGCGGCCTGCCGGCGCTCGGCGATGTGGGATTGGCCGGTGGTGGCACGGCGGGTGCTGCAGGTCTACGAGAGCGCGGTGGCCGCCGACCCCCGCCGGCTCACGTCGGGGAATGGTGCCGGATCGGGCCGGCAGCGGACTGGCTAGGGTCACGCGATGCGAGTTGCCCGGGTGGCGGTGACCGCCGGGCTGCTGGTCGCCTCGGCGGGTGTGGTGGGTGCGGTACACGCGGCCACCCGGTTGGACCGGTTACACATACGTACCGACGCGGCGTGGGCCGCCCTTGATGCTGCGTTGGCCCGCCGGGCGCACGCGGTGAGCAGGCTGGACTGCAGCGGTGCATTGCGCCGGGCCGCCGACTCCGCCCTGCTGGCGGGGGCGCACCCGGCGCTACGGGCCGGCTCAGACCTGCCGATCCGGATCGGGGTGGCCGTGCGGGAAGAGGTCGAGAATGAACTCGGCCGGGGCCTCGCAGTGCTGGACCGTCGCGACCTCGACGCGGCGCGCGCCCGGGCGCTGGCCGACGCCGAGCAGCGCGTGGTGATCGCGCGCCGGGTCTACAACGATGCGGTGCGAGACACCCTCGCGTTGCGCTCGCACCGCATGGTGCGCTGGTTGCGGCTGGCCGGCACTGCCCCGTTGCCGCGGTATTTCGAGATCGCCGAACCCATGCCGTCCGATTACGGGCTGGAGCTCGATGGTGCCGGTGCGTAGCGGGAGAAGCGCCGGGTGAACACAGCGGTCCCCGACGTCAGCCCGCGCAGGTCGACGGCATAGCGCAGCAGCTCAGCCGCCGGAACCTCAGCGCGGACCAGCATCCGGCCGGCCTGGTCGGTCTCGGTGCCCATCACCCGGCCGCGCCGCCCGGACAGGTCACCCAGCACAGTGCCCAGATGGTCCTCCGGCATCCGCACCTCCACGTCGTCCAGCGGTTCCAGGGTGACCACGCTGCCCTTCTCCGCGGCGTCCTTGAGGGCCAGCGATCCCGCAGTCTGGAAGGCCGCGTCGGAGGAGTCCACGCTGTGTGCCTTGCCGTCGACGAGGGTCACCCGGAGATCGACCAGCGGGAAACCGCTGTTGCCGAGACCCCGTTCCATCTGGGCCCGGACACCCTTCTCCACGCTCGGGATGAACTGGTGCGGGACGGCGCCGCCGACCACCTTGTCCACGAACTCGAACCCGCTGCCCACCGGCAGTGGTTCCACCTCGATGTCGCACACCGCGTACTGCCCGTGCCCTCCGGACTGTTTCACGTGCCGGCCGTGCCCCTTGGACGCGCCGCCGAAGGTTTCCCGCAGTGGTACCACGACCGGTTCGATGTCCACTTCGGCGCCCGCGGCGCGCAGCCGGGACAGCACCACGTCGGCGTGGGCTTCGCCCATGCACCACAGCACCATCTGGTGGGTCTCGGCGTTGCGTTCGAGCCGCAGCGTCGGGTCCCCGGCCACCAACCGGCCCAAGCCGCGGGCCAGTGCGTCCTCATCGCTGCGGCTGCGGCCCACCACCGCAACCGGTAGCAAGGGCTCGGGCATCGTCCACGGCATCACCAGCAGCTGGTTGTCGGGTGCGGAGAGGGTGTCTCCGGTTTCGGCGGAGACCACCTTGGTCACCGCGCACAGGTCGCCCGCCACGCAGAGCGGCACGTCGGTCAGCGTGCCGCCCAGCGGGGTGTAGACGTGCGCCACCCGCTCGTCGACGTCGTGGTCCTCGCGCCCGCGATCGGCCAGCCCGTGCCCGGACACATGCACCGGGTGGTCGGGGTGCAATGTTCCGGAGAACACCCGCACCAGTGACACCCGGCCCTGGTAGGGATCGACGGTGGTGCGTACCACCTCCGCGACCAGCGGTGCGACTGGGTCGACGTCCACCGCCGGGTGGGCCGACCCGTCGGGCCGGCTCACCGGAGGCGGCGTGTGCTTGTTCGGCGGGGGGAACGCGCCGGTGAGCACTTCCAGCAGCTCGGCGAGCCCCACTCCGGTGGTGGCGCACACCGGGATCACTGGATGGAACGAGCCATGGGTGACCGCGGCCTCCAGATCCTCGACCAGCACGCCGGCGTCGAGTTCCTCTCCACTGAGGTAGAGCTCCATCAGGGATTCGTCCTCGCTCTCGGCGATGATCCCCTCGATGAGCTCGTTGCGGGCGACGGCCAGCATGTCGGTTTCCACGGCGCTGCCCTTCGCGCCGGCCTCGCTCTCGACCGGTGGGTACCCGTTGCTGTAGTCGAACAGCCGCTGGGAGAGCAGTCCCGCCAGACCGGTCACTGCACCGTCCGGGTCGCGGACGGGCAGGTACAGCGGCAGTACCCCGTCACCGAAGGCGGACCGGCAGGCGGCGGTCACCCCGTCCAGGTCGGATCGTGGATGATCCAGCCGGCTCACCACCACCACTCGTGGCATGCCCGCGTCAGCGCACTCCTGCCATAGCGCGACGGTGGCGGGGTCCACGTCCTCTCCGGAGGAGATCTCTCCGGAGGAGATGACGAACACCGCCGCGTCCGCGGCGCGCAGCCCGGCGCGCAGCTCACCCACGAAATCGGCATAGCCGGGGGTGTCCACTAAGTTGATCTTGAAATCGGCGTGCCGCAGCGGTGCGATGGCCAGCGTCACCGACCGTTGCTGGCGGACCGCGGCTGGGTCGTGGTCGCACACGGTGTTGCCGTCGGCGACCGTGCCCGCGCGGCTGATCGCTCCCGTCGCCGCGAGCAGCGCCTCCGCCAAAGTCGTCTTCCCCGCCCCAGAAGGCCCGACCAGTGCTACATTCCGGATCCGGGACGGGTCATCTACTACTACGGCGGAATCAGCACGCTCAGCGTTGCCCTTTGTGCTCATGAAACCCCACCCTCAGCTGTGCGGATCGTGTGGTCGATCTCACACCGGTGCGACGGTCGAAGCAACCCCCAGAATGGCGTTCAACCGCGACGTCGTCCGCTCCTGCGACGTACGATCGGTGCCGGAATGGGGTGCTAATTTCCTGGTCGCCTTGGTGCTCATCCGAAGCATGCCTGCACTACTGCCGTGAGGAGTCACTCACCGTGCCCGCCGAAAACCACGACATCGAGCGCCAGATTGGCACCGCACGGGTGAAGCGCGGGATGGCAGAGATGTTGAAAGGCGGTGTGATCATGGATGTGGTCACACCTGAGCACGCCCGGATCGCCGAGGATGCGGGCGCGGTAGCCGTCATGGCGCTGGAGCGCGTTCCCGCCGATATCCGCGCGCAGGGCGGCGTGGCCCGGATGAGCGACCCGGACCTGATCTCCGCGATCATGGACTCGGTGTCGATCCCGGTGATGGCCAAGGCTCGAATCGGCCACTTCGTCGAGGCCCAGGTGCTGCAGGCCCTCGGCGTGGATTACGTGGACGAATCGGAGGTGTTGACCCCGGCCGATGAGGCGCACCACATCGACAAGTTCGCATTCACCGTGCCCTTCGTGTGCGGCGCCACCAACCTCGGCGAGGCGTTGCGGCGGATCTCCGAGGGCGCTGCCATGATCCGGTCCAAGGGGGAAGCCGGGACGGGTAATGTCGTCGAGGCCACCCGGCACATGCGCTCCATCCGCACCGCTATCCGCTCGCTGGCCGCGATGCGCCCCGATGAGCTGCCCGCGGCGGCCAAGGAGCTCGGCGCGCCGCTGGAACTGGTCCGCGAGGTCGCAGCGGCCGGCTCGTTACCGGTGGTGTTGTTCACCGCAGGTGGCATCGCTACTCCTGCCGATGCGGCGATGATGATGCAGCTCGGCGCCGAAGGGCTATTCGTCGGCTCGGGCATCTTCAAATCGGGTGACCCCGCCAAGCGGGCGGAGGCGATCGTCAAGGCCACAACGTTCCACGACGACCCGGAGATGGTGGCCAAGATGTCCCGCGGCTTGGGTGAGCCGATGGTGGGGATCAACCTCGGTGATCTGCCCACCGGAGCGCGGCTGGCCCAGCGCGGCTGGTGACCACCGGCGAGGGGATTGTCGAGGCGGCTGCGCTGCTGCTCTCCGCGACTTCGAGTATCCAGCTGCGCACTCCAAGCCCGGAAGGTGGTGCCGACCGGCGCTCCCGGATCAGCCGCGGCACCCTGCTGGTCCACGCGGACCTGCACAACCACACGCTGCTCTCCGATGGTGCCGGCGATCCGGAAGCTGCGTTCCCCTCGATGCGCAAGGCCGGACTGGACGTTGCGGCGCTCACCGATCACGCGATCCGCGGCGCCTCGGTGGAGGGCACCGGTCTGGGCGGCACCCCGTGGATCGGGCTGGACCGGGCCGGGTGGCGGCGTGCAGGTGAGATCGCCGACGCCCACGACCGTCCTGGTGAGTTCACCGCGATCCGCGGCTTCGAGTGGTCGCACCCGCAGCTGGGCCACGTCAACGCGTGGTTCACCGATGAGTTCACCGACGTCGCGACGCAAGGGGGGATCAGCGAGTTCTACCGCTGGTTGACCCAGTCCCGCGGCATTCCCGCCGGCGGGCTCGCCGGTTTCAACCACCCGGGCCGGGAGCTGGGGCGCTTCGATGGCTTCCACCACGACTCGGCGGTTACCGAGCAGATGGTCAGCCTGGAGATGTTCAACCGCGGGGACGACTACCTGTTCATGGGGGTCTCGGCGGGGGGAACCTCCCCCCTGGTGGCCTGCCTGGCGGCCGGCTGGCGGCCCGGGCTGCTGGGAGTCAGCGACGAGCACGGGGCGGAGTGGGGTTTCCCGGAGGGCCGGGGCCGGGGTGGGCTCTGGGTGCGCGAGCACAGCCGGGCCGGGGTCGCCGAGGCGCTGCGGGCCCGGCGTTTCTTCGCCACCCGGGTTGCCGGGCTGCGCTTGGATGCCACCCTCGGCGGGGTGCGGATGGGCTCGGCGCTGAGGCATCGCCAGGGACCTGTCGAGTTCGTCCTCGATCTCGCCTGCGGGCCGTCCTGGGTAGGCCGCACCATGCAGGTCCAGGTGTTGCGCCCGGACACGCCGGTACCCGCTGTAGCGGCGGTGATCGAGGTGCGCTGCGGTGATCTGTCCCGGTTCACGATTCCGGTCAGCATCGAGGACGGCCGCTGGATCGTGCTGCGGGTGGCCGATCCGGACAGTCCCAACACCCAACCCGGCCCCGAGGGCCACCCCGCCAACAACCATGCGATCGCCTACACCAGCCCCTGGTTCCTCCACCCCTGACCGCTCCGCATCTCCCGACATGGAGACATATCGGGGTTCGGAGGCCGGTGTGAGCCCGATATGTCTCCATGTCGGGAGGGGTGTGCCGGGTTAGGGTTTCCTGTGGCGGAGAGGGAGCCGGTTGTCGGGGTGCTCGCCCTGCAGGGTGATGTGCGGGAGCACCTGCGGGCGCTGGCTGAGTGCAGGATGCGCAGTGCGCCGGTCCGCCGCCGCGAGGAGCTCGCCGGAGTGGACGCCCTCATCGTGCCGGGCGGCGAGTCCACCACGATGAGCCGGTTGCTGGTCGCCTTCGACCTGATGGAGCCACTGCAGGCCCGGCTGACCGGGGGCATGCCGGCCTACGGATCGTGTGCCGGGATGATCCTGCTGAGCCGGGAAGTCCTGGATGGTCGTGCTGATCAGCGGCAACTGCCGGTGCTGGACGCGGTGGTGCGACGTAACGCGTTCGGCAGGCAGCTGGCATCCTTCGAGGCTGATCTCGACATTGCCGGGGTAGCCGGTGGTCCCGTCCGGGCCGTGTTCATCCGTGCCCCGTGGGTGGAGCGGGTTGGGCCTGGTGTTGAGGTACTGGCGCGCGTGCCCGGTGTGCCGGGTGCCGGCCTCGCCGCAGGTAGGATTGTAGCGATTCGGCAGGGGTGCGTGCTGGCTACCGCGTTCCATCCGGAGCTGACTGGCGACCGGCGGGTACACCAGCTCTTCTGCGAGATGGTCCGGCAGTCGGGTGGGGCCCGGGTGAGACCGGCAAGCGAGCAAGAGGAGCGCAGGTAGGGATGAGCGGCCATTCGAAATGGGCAACGACAAAGCACAAGAAGGCAGTGGTCGACGCCAAGCGCGGTAAGCTCTTCGCGAAGTTGATCAAAAATATCGAGGTGGCGGCGCGCACCGGTGGTGGTGATCCGGACGGCAACCCGACGCTCTATGACGCGATCCAGAAAGCCCGCAAGACCTCGGTGCCCACGGACAACATCGACCGTGCGGTCAAGCGTGGTTCCGGGGCGGATGCCGGCGGTGCCGACTACCAGACGATCATGTACGAGGGATACGGGCCTGGTGGCGTGGCGCTGCTCATCGAGTGCCTCACCGACAACCGCAACCGGGCCGCCTCCGAGGTCCGAACCGCGATGACCCGCAACGGCGGCACGATGGCCGATCCCGGATCGGTGTCCTTCCTGTTCAGCCGCAAGGGCCTGGTGATCGTGCCCCAGCAGGGGGGCATCTCGGAAGACGACGTGCTCGCCGCCGTGCTCGATGCCGGTGCCGAAGAGGTCAACGACCTGGGGGAGTCCTTCGAGGTGGTCTCCGAGGCCACCGACCTCGTCGCGGTGCGTACCGCGCTGCAGCAGGCCGGCATCGACTACGACTCCGCCGAGGCGAGCTTCGTGCCCTCGGCGAGCACGGCACTCGACGCCGACGCCGCCCGCAAGGTGTTCAAGCTGATCGACGCCCTCGAAGACTGCGACGACGTCCAGAACGTCTTCGCCAATGCCGACATCCCCGACGAGGTGCTAGCCGAGGTCGGCTGATCTGGCGGTGGGGTGAGGTAGGGTTCGAACGGGTGTTCGGCCAGTAGGGGAGGCGCCGGTGCGCGTGCTGGGAGTGGATCCCGGGCTCACCCGATGCGGGCTCGGCGTGGTCGATGGCGGCGCCGGGCGAACGGTCAGCTGCGTGGCAGTGGACGTGGTGCGCACCGCCGCCGAGATGGAGTTGGGTAGCCGCCTGATCGCGGTGGCCGACGTCGTGGAGCGCTGGATCAGCGAGCACCAGCCCGACGTCGTCGCGGTGGAGCGGGTGTTCAGCCAGCACAATGTACGCACCGCGATGGGCACCGCCCAGGTCGGTGGGGTGGTGGCACTGATCGCGGCCCGGCGCGGGCTGGCAGTCGCCTTCCACACCCCGAGCGAGGTCAAGGCCGCGGTCACGGGTTCTGGCCGGGCCGGCAAGGAGCAGGTCACCACCATGATCACCCGATTGCTCGCGTTGCCCGCCAAGCCCCGGCCCGCAGACGCGGCGGACGCGCTGGCGCTGGCGATATGCCACCTGTGGCGGGCCCCGATGACGCACCGGCTCGCGCAGGCGCGTGCCCAGTCGGCCCAGTTGGCCCACGCCCACCGCGCGCGGCTGGCCGCCGCCGCCCGCCAGGCCGGAGGCACCAGGTGATCTCTTCGGTGCGCGGCCCGGTGCTCTCCGTGGAGTTGGATCACGCAGTGGTCGAGGTCGGTGGAGTCGGGTTGGCGGTGCACGCGGTTCCCGCCACCCTGGCCACCCTGCGGCGCGGGGAGCAGGCTCGCCTGGCCACCTCGCTGGTGGTCCGGGAGGACTCGCTGACCTTGTACGGCTTCGCCGATGCGGCTGCCCGAGAGCTGTTCGTGCTGCTGCAGACCGTCGCCGGGGTGGGGCCGCGGCTTGCGCTGGCGACGCTGGCAGTGCTTGAGCCGGACACGCTGCGTACCGCGCTCGCCGAGGGTGACCTCGCGGTTCTCACCCGGGTGCCCGGCATCGGGCGCAAAGGCGCGGAGCGGCTGGTCGTGGAGCTGCGGGACAAGGTCGGAACCCTCGCGAGCGCGACGGCGGGACCAGCGGCCAACGGTGCGGCCGGGCTCGGTAAGCCAGTGCGGACCCAGGTGGCGGAGGCGCTGGTCGGGCTCGGGTTCCCGGCGCGGCAGGCAGAACAGGCCGTGGACGCGGTGCTGGCGGAGGCGGACCCCGACTCGGTACCCGGCGCGCCCTCGGCCGACACCCCTGATACATCAGACGTGCTGCGCAGCGCGCTGACCCGGCTCGGTCGGAATCGGTGAGCCCCCAGCGCCCGGTCTCGGCCGTGGCAGATCCGGCCGACGTCGAGTTGGAGACCACCCTGCGGCCACGCCGCCTCCCCGAGTTCATCGGGCAGGCCCGGGTACGGGAGCAGCTGGAGCTGGTCCTGGAGGGCGCGCGGCGGCGCGGCGCGACACCGGATCACGTCTTGCTGTCCGGCCCCCCGGGGCTGGGGAAGACGAGCCTTGCGATGATCATCGCGGCCGAGCTGGGCAGCGCGATCCGGGTGACCTCGGGACCGGCGTTGGAGCGGGCCGGAGATCTCGCCGCGATGCTGTCCAATCTCGTCGCAGGGGACGTGCTGTTCATCGACGAGATCCACCGGGTGGCCCGGCCTGCCGAGGAGATG
>DASYAZ010000125.1:0-2922 GCA_036501085.1 Pseudonocardiaceae bacterium
GGGCGAAGAACTCGGGGTGCAAGCCGGGAAAGCAGCAGGGCGCTAAGGGCAACGCGATGCCGTGGGTGAGCGCTCCCGATGAGTGGGTACCGCACCGCCCGCAAGGCCGGTGCGGGTGCGGGACGGATCTGGCTGACGCGCTCGATGTGGGCATCGCGCGCTCCCTGTGGGTGCCGAACTGGTCATCCACGTCATGCGACCTGGGCGTATTCGTGTATCAACCCACCGAGCAGATCACGACGTCGGAGGTGAAGCTGGGACGGCGCCGCGGGCGGTGGTAGTGGCCTCAGTGGTGCTGCTTGGTTGAGTGCGTGGTGCGGGCGATGGTGGTTGAAGTGCGCCACGTACTGGGTCAGCACTGCCGTGAGATGGTGACGGTTGACGATGAGGATCCGGTCGAGCAGTTCGCGGCGGGCAGTGGCGATCCATCGTTCGGTGATCGCGGGACCGCATCGTCAACTACACCCGTTCCGGATGATCGATACTGCCGGGTGCGGGTGACCCATCCTTTCCATCCTGTGGGGCTCGAATACTCGATGTAGCGTCCTGACCTGCGGTCCTCGTGTTCCGGTCGGTCATGGATGATCGCCGGATGTTGCTGTCGATTTTGTATCAGCTGGTGCGCTGGCTGCTCGGCCTGACCGTCGTGCTGGTGCGTCGAGATCTGAGTAAGGATGCCGAACTGTTGGTCTTGCGCCAAGAGAACGCCGTGTTGCGTCGACAGATCACCCGGGTCCGCCACACGACGGCCGACCGAATGTGGCTGACCGCCCTGTCACGGCTGCTGCCGCGCCGCCGCTGGGCCGAGATTTTCCCCGTCACTCCCGTTACGATCCTGGCCTGGCACCGCAAGCTTGTCTCGCGGAAATGGGACTACACTGCCCACCGCCGACCCGGACGTCCACCCACCGTCGCGGCGATCAAGCAGCTCATCATCCGCATGGCAACCGAGAATCCCACCTGGGGACACCGGCGCGTGCGGGGCGAACTGATCCGCCTCGGCCACCGCATCGCCGCCTCCACCGTGTGGCAGATCTTGCACGACGCAGGCATCGACCCCGCACCTCGCCGGTCAGGCCCCACCTGGCGCCAGTTCCTCACCGCCCAGTCTAAGCTTGATCTTTAACCTCGCCATGGCGCGTGGCGCGCTGTTCGTGCTGGTCGTTCGGCGTGTCCGCGAGACATGACGCGGCCACCGCTTGATCCTCTTCGGGTTCCTTCCACAGAGCCCAGAAGAAGAAAGCGGTGGCCGCAGTGCGCAGTGTGGCGCGTGCCCGCACGACCGTGGCGGGTGACACCCCGGGCGGGCCGGGGGAACTGGCGTGGTTCCGTCAGCAGTTCTATGGCTCGTTGACCGCTCGGGCGGATGCCTTGTTCGAGTTGTCCGACGCGGTGTTGTGCGCCGATGGGCCGGTGACCTCGCTGGTCGCCCTGACCCTGACCGCTGAGCACCGCCGCGGGCACGGCGCCATGTACGACGCGCTGAACGCCGGGCGGGTCGAACCCAAGCGGCTGCGCCGGGCGTTGGCGTCGTTGCCGCTGCCCACTGTGAGTGGGCGGATCGTACTGGCGGTCGACGTCAGCCCCTGGCTACGCCCGGACGCCCCCACCAGCGGCGACCGGTTGTTCTGCCACGTCTACGGCCGGGCCAAGGGCAACGCGCAACTGATCCCGGGTTGGCCCTACTCGTTCGTGGCCGCGCTGGAGATCGGACGCAGCTCGTGGACTGCGGTATTGGATGCGGTGCGGCTCGGCCCGGCCGACGACACCACCGCCGTGACCGCTGCCCAGCTGCGCGCGGTGATCGAGCAGCTGATCGCCGCCGGGCACTGGCAGCCCGGTGACCCCGACATCGTGGTCGTCGCCGACACCGGCTACGACGTCCCCCGGCTTGCCTACGTCCTGGCCGACCTGCCCGTGGACCTGGTCGGACGACTGCGTTCTGACCGGGTCCTGCGCCTTCCCAAGCCCATACGACCCGCGGGAGCAACCGGACGACCGCCTAAGCACGGTCCGGAGATCGCCCTGGACAAGCCAGACACCTGGCCGGACCCGCAACACACCACCAGCACCGAGACCACCCGCTACGGCACCGCGGTCGCGACCAGCTGGGACCGAGTCCACCCTCGGCTGACCCACCGCGGCTGCTGGATCGACCACGCCGGCGACCTACCGATCATCGAAGGCACCCTGATCCGGCTTCAAGTCGACCACTTGCCCGGGGATCGCGACCCCAAGCCGGTGTGGCTGTGGGCCTCCACCACCGGTGCCGCACCAGCCGATGTGGACCGCTGGTGGCAGGCGTTCCTGCGTCGCTTCGACCTCGAACACACCTTCCGGCTATTCAAGCAAACCCTCGGCTGGACCCGCCCGCGCATCCGCACCCCGGCCGCGGCCGACCGCTGGACCTGGTTGATCATCGCCGCGCACACCCAACTCCGCCTCGCCCGCCCCCTCGTCGCCGATCTGCGTCGTCCCTGGGAACGGCCCGCCATCCCGGGACGGCTCACCCCCGCCCGAGTCCGCCGCGGCTTTCGAAACATCCGCCCGACCACCCCACTACCGGCCAGAGCTCCCAAACCCAGCCGACCCGGTCCCGGACGACCACCCGGCTCCCGCAACCGACACCCCGCCACCAGCTACGACGTCGGCAAAACCGTCAAACGCGACCGCACCATCACCGCGCGACAGCAACGCACAGGTTAAAAATCAAGCTAAGAACGTGTTGGGAAAGGTGGCGGCGAGCCTGCGTGACTGGCGGGGCAGATGTGGCGATTGTGCCGCATGCGATCTTCCTCTGAGCGGTATCCCTCGGATCTGACCGATGTGCAGTGGGCGTTGATCGAGCCGATGGTGCCAGTACGCCCCGGGGGCCGGCCCGCGATCCACCCCCGCCGGCGGATCGTTGAGGCGATCTTGTAC
>DASYAZ010000126.1:0-15846 GCA_036501085.1 Pseudonocardiaceae bacterium
CGCGGCCGATCATCCGGCTGATCTCATGCGTCCGGCCCCCGAGACGACCCTTGACCGACTCGCGATCACTGCGGGTGTGCGTCGAAGACGGCAGCATCGCGTACTCCGCGGTGAGCCAGCCCTGCCCGGAGCCCTTGCACCAGCGCGGTACCCCCTCACCCACACTGGCCGCGCACAGCACCCGGGTGCCGCCGCACTCGATCAGCACCGACCCGGCCGGCCACTGCTGGAAGCCACGGGTGATGCGCACCCCCCGCAGCGCCCCGTCGGCCCTACCGTCCGCTCGTGTCACCTCGCCACCCTATCGACGGCCACGCCTGGGCCTGCCGCCGCGGCAGCGGCGAGGGCGCGACGGTCAGATCTCGTAGTGAGCGCCGGCCCGGACCAGTGCGGTGGGCCCGTCGAAAACCGCCTTCGCCTCGGCGAGCACCGCTGCCGCATCGGTCCACGGGGGTACGTGGGTGATCAGCAGCCGGCCGACCCCGGCGGCCGCGGCGGCCTCGCCGGCGTCCTTGCCGGACATATGCATCCCGGAGGGGTTATCCGGATGATCCGGCCAGGACGCCTCGACGAGCAGGACATCGGCCCCGGTGGCCAGCTCGACCAGCGGGCGACACGGGCCGGTGTCACCGGAGTAGACCAGCACCCGGTCCTCGTGACGCAGCCGGAGCGCGTAGGCCTCGCAGGGATGCTCGACCGGCACCGTGCGCAGCTCGAAGGGACCGATCTGGGCTTTCGCGCCGTGGGGCCGGAAGTCGTAGACATCGGATAGGTCGGTCACCGCGCGCTCACCAGCGCTGGGCGCATACGCCGCCACCAGCCGCTCAGCAGTCTCCTGCGGTCCGTACAGCGGTATCGGATCCCAGGGCGGCGGGTTCGGGTGGAAACGGCGGTAGACCGCCATCGCCGAGATATCAGCACAGTGGTCTGGGTGCAGGTGCGACAGCAGCACCCCGCCGAGAGTGAACGGGTCGAGGTAACGTTGCAGCGCGCCGAAGGTCCCGTTGCCCAGATCGAGCACCACGCTGGTGTCCCCGGCCCGGACCAGGTAACCAGACGCGGGAGACTCCGCGGCCGGGACACTTCCGGAGCAGCCCAGCACGGTCAGCAGCATCGGGATTCACTCACTTTCCGGCGAACGCCACCGTTGGCAGGCTCGGCCGCAGCAATCCATGACCCAGGAATCGGCGCGCCAACCGGGTGAAGGACACCGGGTCACCGGTGGCGGTGAACCGATGCTCCGGCTCACCCGCCACGGCGCTGAGCAGCTCGGCCTCGGTGAGCACCCGCAACACATCCTTGGCGGTCTCCTCCGCGCTGGAGACCAGGGTCACCCGCTCACCCATGACGATCTGCAGCACCCCCGTGAGCAGCGGATAATGGGTACAGGCGAGGACGAGAGTGTCCACTCCGGCCCGCTGCAGTGGCTCGAGGTAGGACTGCGCCAGCCCGAGCATCTGACGCCCCGAGGTCATCCCCCGCTCCACGAAGTCCACGAACCGCGGGCAGGCCATCCCGGTCACCTCGACGTGCGGGGCCGCGGCGAAGGCGTCGTGGTAGGCCCGGGACCGGATGGTGGCCTCGGTTCCGATCACCCCGACGCGTCCGTTATGGGTAGCGACCACCGCGCGGCGCACCGCCGGGCGCACCACCTCCACCACCGGGATGTCGTAGCGCTCCCTGGCATCGGCGAGGCAGGCCGCCGACGCCGTGTTGCACGCGATGACCAGCATCTTCACCCCGCTGCTCACCAACTCGTCGGCCACTGCCAGCGCGTGCGAGCGGATCTGCGCGATAGGCAGCGGACCGTACGGACCGTGTGCGGTGTCCCCGACGTAGTGCAGCCGCTCACCAGGTAGCTGGTCGGCGATGGCGCGGGCGACGGTCAGCCCACCGACACCGGAGTCGAACATGCCGATCGGGGCGTCCGGGCCGGTCACGGGCGGTTCGACCAGGGTTGATCACGGCGGGGAGGGCCAGCGCGACTGATCTCGGGCCGGGCGGCGCCGCGCGCAACGGTGGATGCCGCGATCAACCCGCCCAGCGCGCCGAACAGGTGGCCTTCCCAGGAGATTCCCATCTCGCCCGGCAGCAAGCCCCACAGCACACCACCCCACATCGCGAACAGCACCACCGCCAGCAGGATCTGCGCCGGGCTGCGGGCGAAGAAGCCACGGGCCAGCAGGAAGACCAGCCAACCGAAGATCAGGATCGAGGCACCGAGGTGCACGCCGGGACTTCCGGTCAACCACGTCCCGAGGCCTCCGACCAGCCAGATCGTGGCGGTCACCACGACGAATTGGCCGACACCGCCAGCCAGCGCCAGGAATCCGAGCACCAGCACCGGCACCGTGTTGGCCACCAGATGCTGCCAGCCGTGGTGCAACAGCGGGGCCCACAGGACGCCGTCCAGCCCGTCGAGCTGTCGCGGCCGGATGCCATCCTCGTCCAAGGCGCCCCCGAGCAGGGTGTCCACCGCCTCGGTGAGGTACAGCACACCGGTGAACGCCGCGATGATCATCGCGGCCTGGCCGGGCCGGGCCGGCAGCACCCGCGAACGGGTCTGAGCTACGGCGCGGGTATCCGGCACGCTCACTGAGACTACCCGCGCCCCCTAAGAGAACCCTGAGCCCTGAGGGGATGCGCTCCGTGAGCTCACAACTAGGCCCACAGCTGGCCGTCCAGGCGGGTGGCGGCTTCTTCGAGGTCTCCGGAGTAGGCACCAGTGGAGAGGTACTTCCAGCCTCCATCGCAGACCACGAGAACGATATCCGCCGGCTCACCGGCGCCGGCAGCTTTCTCGGCGACGGCCAGCGCGGCATGCAGGATCCCACCGGTGGAGATACCGGCGAAGATCCCCTCGACCTCCAGCAACTCTCGGGTGCGTCGCAGCGCGTCGTAGGAGCCGACGGAGAAGCGGCCGGTGAGCACCCCGGGGTCGTAGAGCTCGGGCACGAACCCTTCGTCGAGGTTGCGCAGGCCGTAGACCAGCTCCCCGTAGCGCGGTTCGGCGGCGATGATCTGCACGTCGGGCTTGTGCTCCCGCAGGTAGCGACCCACGCCGACCAGGGTGCCGGTGGTGCCCAGACCGGCCACGAAGTGCGTCACCGTAGGCAGGTCGCGCAGGATCTCGGGACCGGTGGTGCGGTAATGCGCTAACGGGTTGGCCGGGTTGCCGTACTGGTAGAGCATGATCCAGTCGGGGTGGGCCGCGGCCAGTCCCTTGGCGCGCGCCACCGCCTGGTTGGAACCGCCCGCCGCGGGCGAGAAAATGATCTCCGCACCGTACGCGTCGAGGAGTTGCCGCCGCTCGATCGAGGTGTTCTCCGGCATCACGCAGACCAGCCGGTACCCCTTGAGCTTCGCCGCCATCGCCAGCGAGATCCCGGTGTTGCCGGACGTCGGCTCCAGGATGGTGCATCCCGCGGTGAGGCGCCCGGAGCGCTCGGCGTCGTCGATCATCGCCAGCGCCGGGCGGTCCTTCACCGAACCGGTAGGGTTACGGTCCTCCAGCTTGGCCCACAGCCGCACCTCCGATGAGGGCGACAGGCGTGGCAACCACACCAGCGGCGTATCACCTAACGCGTCGAGCAACGAGTCATAGCGGGCCACGGGCGCTCCCTCCGGTCGCGGTCGTGAGTGCCATTTGGTGCTATAACACTGTTACGCACTCACGACCGCCGGCTACCGCAGGCAGGATGGTGAGGTTGTCACCGTCGCTCACCGGGGTATCCAGACCCCCGGCGAAACGAATGTCCTCGTCATTGAGGTAGACGTTGATGAAACGGTGCAGTGATCCGTCCTTCACCAGCCGACCCTTGATTCCCGAGTGCCGGCTGTCCAGATCCTCGATCACCTCACCGATCGTGGAGCCGGACGCCTCCACGGATTTCTCGCCCCCGGTGTGGGTGCGCAGGATGGTGGGAACGGAGACAGTGACGGCCATAGTCGGATCCTCCTCTTCGACGCGGTCGGTTCACGAGTACCTGTACGCACAATCGCCTCCGGGAATTCCGGGAACGAGTGGGATCAGGGTGCGTCGGGCACGTCATCAGCGCCCGTATGGGAGAACATGTACGACTCGACGACCTCGACCGGTTCCTCGGTGACCACACCGTCGATGATCCGATAGGACCGCAGCTCGTGCATGTCGGGATCGCGGGTGGAGATCAGCACGTAGTGTGCCTCTGGATAACCGGCAATGGAGACATCGGTGCGGGACGGGTAGGCCTCGGTGGCGGTGTGCGAGTGATAGATCACCACCCGCTCCTCGTCACGGGACTGCAGCTCCCGCTCGAGGTGGAGGTCTTCCATGGAATCGAACCGGTAGAAGTTCGGCGAACGCTCGGCGTTGAGCATCTCGATGCACCGCTCCGGGCGACCGGAACCCTCCGGGCCGGCGAGCACCCCGCAGGCCTCGTCGGGGTGATCCCGCCGCGCATGGGCCACCATCGCGTCGACGAGGTCGCGGCGGATCGTAAGCACGCCCTCATCCTACGTGCTGGCCAGCGCCTGGATGAGGGACTCTTGCACCCAGGTGAGCCAGTGGTACACCACCAGATGCGGCGCACGGGGGTCTTCGGCGGGAAGCTCGTCGGGCATGTCCTCAGTGACCTCGAGCACTGTCCCCAGGGCCAGGCGAACGTCGTTGAGCGCGGTGAGCCAGGCCTGCGCCTGCTCGTCGGAGAGCCGGATCCGCCCGCCGCGGGCCGGGCAGGTATCCAGCACTATCCCGGCCACCCCGTCCTTGACCGCCACCAGCTCGGGCTCGTGCAGCGCCCGCAAGCCACCCGAGAGCGTGAGGTCCTCGCGGTGGAAATCGGGGAGCAGCCGGGCCAGCACCCGGTCGGTGGGCGCGGTGGTGGGTCCGGCCGTGATGCCGGTGAGCTCGGCCAGCTCATCCTGCGGGGTGGTTGCCGTCCGGGCTGCCAGCATGTCCCGGACCTGCCCGACCAGCCCGCGCAGCAGGCCGGCCTCCCGCTCGGACAACGTCGTGACCACCAGGGCGCCGCGACGCCGCCAGCCGTTCACGCGTCTCGCTGCATCGTCGCCCAGAGCCCGGCGCCGTGCAGCTTCGCCACGTCGACCTCGACCTTGTCCCGGGAACCACTGGTCACCACGGCCCGGCCCTTGTGGTGCACATCGAGCATCAGCTTGGTGGCCTCGTCCCGGCTGAATCCGAAGAGCTTCTGGAAGATGTAGGTGACATAGGACATCAGGTTCACCGGGTCGTTCCAGACAATCGTGAGCCACGGCCGGTCTGTGGTGCCGGCCTCCTCCGTTACTGGGTCCGCCACAGGGTCGACCTGGGTCCGTTCCAGTTCGACGGGTGTCGTCATCCCTCCATGCTCTCACCACGAACAGCCATAAGCTCGCCAGATGCCCCCGTGCACACCGGGCAGCACCGCGCTGCTCACCGACCAGTACGAGCTGACCATGCTCGCCAGCGCGCTGGCGGACGGCTCGGCCTCCCGGCGCTGCAGCTTCGAGGTCTTCGCCCGCGGGCTGCGCGGGCATCGCTACGGCGTCCTCGCCGGTATCCCCCGGCTGCTCGACGCGCTGGCGCGTTTCCAGTTCGGCGACGAGCAGCTGGCCTTCCTGCACCGCATGCTGGACCCGCGCACCCTGAGCTGGCTCGCCGGCTACCGGTTCGGCGGTGATATCGACGGCTACCCGGAAGGCGAGCTGTACTTCCCGGGCTCCCCGGTGCTGACGGTGACCGGCAGCTTCGCCGAGGCGGTGATCCTGGAGACGCTGGTGCTCTCGGTGCTCAATCACGACAGCGCGGTGGCCGCGGCAGCAGCCAGGATGGCCGGCGCCGCCGGCGACCGGCCGCTGGTGGAGATGGGCGGGCGGCGCACCCACGAGGATGCGGCGGTGGCCGCAGCCCGGGCGGCCTACCTGGGCGGCTTCAGCGCGACATCGAACCTGGCAGCCGGGTTGCGCTACGGCATCCCCACCACCGGGACCGCGGCACATGCGTTCAGCCTGCTGCACGAGCGCGAGGAGGACGCCTTCACCGCGCAGATCACTGCACTGGGCACGGACACCACCCTGCTGGTGGACACCTACGACATCACCCAGGGCATCGCAACCGCGATCGAGGTCGCCGGCCCGGGGTTGCGGGCGATCCGGATCGACTCCGGGGACCTCGGGCAGCTGGCCCGCCAGGCCCGCGACCAACTCGACCGGCTGGGAGCGCCGGACGTGCAGATCGTGGTCTCCGGGGATCTGGACGAGTATTCGATCGCGGCGCTGCGCGCCGAACCGGTGGACTCCTACGGGGTGGGCACCTCTGTGGTCACCGGCTCGGGGGTGCCGACCGCGGGGTTCGTCTACAAGCTTGTCGAGGTCGACGGGCAGCCGGTGGCCAAACGCAGCGAGTCGAAGCGCTCCCGGGGCGGGGCCAAGAGCGCGCTGCGCCGGTACAAACCCGCCGGCACCGCGATCGAGGAGGTGGTGTTCCTGCGCAGCGGGCAGCCCCCGCTGGGAGAGCACGACCGCGTGCTGCCGGTGCCGTTACTGCGCGAAGGGAAGCCGATCTGCTCACCACCTACCCTGCAGGAAGGACGCGAGCGCCTCGGCACAGCCCTGACCACCCTTCCCTGGGACGGCCTGCGCCTGTCCCCCGGCGACCCCGCCATTCCCACGATATTCAGCTGAGCGGAAGATCGATCGGTCCTTGCTTAAGTCCGTTGGCTGTCCACGATCCTGACCGAGGCCATTGGCCTTCGAGCAACACTTGAGTGAGACGCCCTCCGAACAGAGCAGCTCATTGGCCTGCTGAGTGCGAACGGTCTGCTGAACGCGAACGGGGCTTGCGTCCGCCGACGGCGTGCAGGACATCAGCCTCGTGGTAGTAGGTACGGCGGGCTTGAGTGCGGCGACGCCACCGCTGTTCGCTGGCGAGCCGGTAGACGCTCCCCGCCGGGATACTCCAGAGACGCGAAATGTCCGCAGCGCTCAGCCATCGCGTGGTGGTGGCAGTCGTATCCATGGAGGGTGCTGGGTCCATGCGGTGACTTAGATGCATCCAGTGCCGCTCAAACCAGCTGTGGCGGGGGTCAACGTCGCAGCGTATTTCTGCCGGCAGCAGCGGTTCTTGCGGATACACCAAAGCGACGAGCTCACCGTCGCAGCCCGCCTCCACGCATCCGCCAACCACCACCCGACGAACAGGATTGGGGTAGGCCACCCGGCGAGCGGCTCGTACTAGCTGCGCTACTTCGTCCGTAGCGTCGGCGGCAGCGACGTGTGCGGCAATCCAGTCGACATGTCTGCCGAGGAATGTGACCAGTGCTGCCACGGAGCGCTCGGGCGCGGTGACGCGCCGTTCCTCGGCGACCATCCCGCTCCATGACCCCAATCCATTGAGGATCCCAGCGCGCGCAGTAGCCGCTGCCGCATTGAACGGTATGCCCGGAATCGGGCTGCTGCCCGTCGCCCTGCCCGGGGGCCGATCAGACCCCCCGAGCCGACGCCCACACTCATGGTAGAGCCCGGGCAGACTGTTCAATCCTGCGGCAAGCTCGTCCCGGCATGCCCGGCACAGTCGCAACCCCGCAACCACGACGCGACGTCGAATCCGCCCGGTTTCGCGCCGTTGCCGACACCCTATCCCCGTACACAAGGTACCCACTGCAGCTGGACCAACTCCACCTCGGGCCACTTCTCCTCCACGTACCTGCCGGGTACCGAAGACGCTGACTCTCGCCTCCCTACAATCCGGTCACCAACATCGCCCACGCTAATCTTGTGCGTCACCACCGAACAAGCTGCGAGCGCGAAACTTTGCAATTCTCTGACGTCGATGTCACATCCCTCTTCAAGTTGAACGCGGGCATGACGAAACTTTGACATAAACTTGAGACCAGGACCCTTGACGGGCGCCACTGAACCGAAGAAGCTAGTCGTTAGCGTCGGGCGTGCTGCCAGGAACTCAGGTTATCGATATCTGATGACAGCCAAAGGAAGGGCGCGTGCAGCCCCAGTGATTGTGGTGGGCGCCGGGCACAACGGGGCCGCAACACAAGCTTCAGCTCGGGTGCACAGCCTCGCCCTTCGTTTGCAGGTACAGTGTTTGGGTAAATAGTTTCGCGGGACACTCATCTCTGGGTCATCGGGATATTCCTCGGCCAGTCTCGCACTGATCTGCCCTGGAGACCACTTCTGTTCCAGGCCCCCGTTCACAACATCATGGAGCCAGCGTGAGCCCACCAGCTTGTGTTTCTTCGGCCGCGCCTTACCCCACCAGGATGAGCGCCTGTCGTATACGACCGTTTGAGCCCAAGGAGAAATAACGATGCACAGTACCTTGATCGTGGCTCGGATGGAACCTGGTTCAAGCGGCGAGGTTGCCCGGATATTCGACCAGTTCGATAACACTGAAATGCCGCAGATCATGGGTACGAGAAGTCGCCAGCTGTTCTCATACCACGGGTTGTATTTTCACCTCCAAGATTTTGACTCAGACGGTAGGAAGGCCATCGGGCAAGCCCGTTCCCACCCGCTTTTCGTGGACATCAGTGCCGCCCTGAAGCCGTTTATCACTCCTTATGATCCGGAAACCTGGCGATCTCCGGCCGATGCGATGGCCACCCGCTTCTACCACCGGATATTATCCGCCTGACATTGGCTAGCCGTTGATGGGAGGTGATGTTTCGTGAGGCGCCGGATAGTGATTACTGGAATGGGGGTCATCGCCCCAGGGGGTCTTGGCGCAAAGGCCTTCTGGAATCTATTAGTCAGCGGCGAGACAGCGACCAGGAGAATATCGTTCTTCGATCCTGCTCCGTTTCGCTCGCAGGTTGCCGCGCAGGTGGACTTCGATCCCGAGACGTACGGGCTGGGCCCCCAGGAGCTTCGCCGGATGGATCGCGCGGCGAAGCTCGCGGTGGTCACCACCCGAGAAGCGTTGATGGATAGCGGCCTTGAGCTGACCGCGCTGGATCCCTACCGCACTGGAGTGACCATTGGCAGCGCGGTCGGCGCCACTATGGGACTCGACGCGGAGTATCGGGTGGTCAGCGACAACGGTCGGCTTGAGCTGGTCGACCACGAATACGCAGTGCCGCACCTCTATGACTACTTCGTGCCCAGTTCGTTCGCGGCCGAAGTCGCCTGGTCCGTGGGTGCCGAAGGGCCGGCCACCGTCGTGTCCACGGGTTGCACGTCCGGCCTGGACGCGGTGGGCCATGCTTGCGATCTCCTCCGGGAGGGTTCCGTCGACGTGATGATCGCCGGAGCAGCGGACGCACCCATTTCGCCGATCACGGTGGCGTGCTTCGATGCGATCAAGGCGACGACGCCACGCAACGACGACCCGGAACATGCCTCACGGCCCTTCGATCGGACCCGCAACGGATTTGTGCTCGGCGAGGGCTCGGCGATATTCGTGCTGGAAGAGATGGAAAGCGCCAAGAAACGTAACGCTCACATTTACGCCCAGATCGCTGGATTCGCGACCCGGTGCAACGCCTTCCATATGACCGGATTGCGGCCGGACGGCCGGGAGATGGCCGAGGCTATCCGGATCGCGATGAGCGAGGCGTGGGTAAACGCCGAGGACATCGACTATGTCAATGCACATGGCTCGGGCACCAGACAGAATGATCGACACGAGACAGCGGCCTTCAAGCGCAGCCTGGGGGAGCATGCCTACCGCACGCCGGTGAGTTCTATCAAGTCAATGATCGGCCATTCGCTGGGCGCCATTGGCTCGATCGAGATCGCCGCTTCAGTACTGGCCATCGAGAACAACGTTGTGCCACCCACAGCGAACCTGCACAACCCGGATCCTGAGTGCGACCTCGACTACGTGCCGCTCACCGCCCGCGACTGGCGTACCGACACAGTGCTGACAGTGGGCAGCGGATTTGGCGGTTTTCAGAGCGCGATGGTGCTGACCCGTGCCGAGACGAGCATTGCATGACGACGCCGGTAGTGGTCACCGGTCTCGGTGTCATGGCTCCCAACGGGCTCGGTGCGGAGAACTACTGGGCGGCGACGCGGAGTGGCACGAGCGGTATTGGCCGTATCACCCGGTTTGACCCAACGGGCTACCCGGCCCGGCTCGCCGGTGAGGTCCGAGGATTTGTCGCGGAAGAATATCTGTCGAGCCGGCTGATACCGCAGACCGATCATATGACGCGGCTTGCTCTGGTGGCCGCGGATTGGGCATTGGCGGATGCCGGTGTGCGGCCCAGCGAGCTCGCTGACTTCGACATGGGTGTGGTCACCGCCAGTTCATCGGGTGGTTTCGAGTTCGGTCAGGGTGAGTTGCAGAATTTGTGGAGCAAGGGCAGCCAGTACGTCAGCGCTTACCAATCTTTCGCGTGGTTCTATGCGGTGAACACCGGTCAGATCTCGATACGCCACGCCATGCGGGGCCCGAGCGGCGTACTGGTCAGTGACCAGGCCGGCGGGCTCGATGCCCTCGCCCAGGCACGGCGGCAGATCCGCCGAGGTAGCAAGCTGATCGTCGCTGGCGGAGTCGACGCGTCGATCTGCCCCTGGGGCTGGGTGGCTCAGCTGGCCAGCCGCCGCCTGAGCTCGAGCGACGACCCAGACCGGGCCTACCTTCCCTTCGATCCCGCAGCGTGCGGGCACGTGCCGGGCGAAGGTGGGGCGCTGCTCATCGTGGAGGACGCCGAGGCCGCACGCCAGCGCGGTGCGCAGACCACCTACGGCGAGGTCACCGGGTACGGGGCCACGTTTGACCCGAAACCAGGCAATGGGCGTGATCCTGGCCTGCGGCAAGCGATTCAGTTGGCACTGCACGATGCCGGACTGGCGCCTAGTGAGATTGATGTGGTCTTCGCCGACGCAGCCGCGGTCCCCGCGCTGGACCTGACCGAGGCCGCCGCGATCACCGCAGTTTTCGGGCCGTATGGCGTACCGGTCACCGCGCCCAAGACCATGGTCGGAAGACTGTGCTCCGGTGGGGCACCACTAGACCTGGCCGCCGCGTTTCTGTCCCTTCGGGACGGGCTGGTTCCGCCGACCACGAACGTTTCGCTGGCGCCTGAGTATGACCTCGACCTGGTGATCGCAGCACCGAGAGTCAAATCGTTGCGCACGGCGCTGGTGATCGCCCGTGGCTACGGCGGGTTTAATTCCGCGATGGTGGTGCGGGCCGCTGAGTAAGACCAGCAGACTAGCCGGTGCGATCAGCTGAATCGAATACCGAAGATAAGGGAATAGAGCGTGACAATCCGTGAAGTCACTATCGAGGACCTCAAGCGCATTCTCCGCGAGGCCGCGGGCACGGGCGAGAATGTGGATCTTGACGGTGAGGTACTGGACACCGATTTCGATGACCTCGGCTATGATTCTTTGGCGCTTCTGGAGACCGCGGCCCGGATCACGCGGGAGTACGGCGTCACACTAGACGACGAGGCTGTTACTTCGGCGCGGACTCCGCGTCGGCTTCTCAAAGTTGTGAACGGTGGTTAGGAGCCGGTTGGGAGAAGGTATCCGTTATGACGAAGGCGTTGCGCTGGCGTGTCACTGAGGACGTGGACTGGGTGGTATGTCCTGGATGTCGAGGGATGATCTACAGCAAGCGTTTGGCGCGCAATCTTCAGGTGTGTCCCGATTGCGGTGACCATCATCGGCTGACCGCGCATGAAAGAATTGAGCAGCTCTTCGACGAATCTCATGTGGAGCTGCTTGAGATGCCAGTGCGTAGTAGTGATGTACTTGGGTTCACTGATACCGAGTCCTATCCGGCGCGACTGGCCGCTGCCCGTGCCGCCACTGGTCTGGCTGAGGGCGTGGTCTTGGCGTTCGGGACCATTGAGGGGAACTCAGTGGTGGCCACCGTGATGGATTTCCGTTTCTTGGGGGGCAGTCTGGGTGCGGCGGTCGGTGAGCTCATCACCCGAGCCGCTGAGTTCGCACTTGCCGAGCGTGTTCCGCTGTTAATCGTTGCCGCGTCCGGTGGTGCGCGCATGCAGGAGGGGGCGATCTCCCTGATGCAGATGGCGAAGACCAGCCAAGCCCTCGGTCAACTGGACGAAGCGGGAATCCTCACCATCTCCCTGGTCACGGACCCCACCTACGGTGGTGTGGCGGCGTCGTTCTCGACGCTGTGCGATGTGATGATCGCTGAGCCGGGAGCCAGGCTGGGCTTCGCCGGGCCCCGGGTGATCGAGCAGACGATCCGGCAGAGTTTGCCACCGGGCTTCCAGCGAGCTGAGTTCCTGCTGGAACGCGGGCTTATCGACGTCATCCGACCGCGCGCCGCGATGCGCTCCACCCTGGCCCGGTTGCTCTCGCTCGGCCAGCGCAGGCCGCCAGCGGGGGTAGGTTGGAGCACCGCTCAGCCCGCCGTCGATGACACCGATGTCGTAGTTCGCGATGACACCCAACTCCCGCAGACCGAGGCATGGCGCAACGTCCAGCATGCCCGCGATCGTGAGCGGCCGACCACGCTCGACTACCTCAGCTGGGCGTTTGAGGACTTCGAAGAGTTGCACGGTGATCGGTTGGGCGCTGACTGTACCGCCATCGTCGGTGGTCCGGCGCGACTCGCGGGTGTGCCAGTCATGGTGATCGGGAACCAGAAGGGGCGGACGTTCACCGAACTGGCCGCCCGCAACTACGGGATGCCGATCCCGGGTGGGTACCGCAAGGCGGCCAGGCTGATGCGGATGGCGGCGAAGCTCTCGCTTCCAGTGATCACCTTGGTCGATACTCCGGGTGCGTACCCCGGGATCGAGGCCGAGGAGCGCGGCCAGGCGGTGGCCATCGCGGAGAACCTCCGGTTGATGGCGGCTCTGCCGGTTCCGGTGATCAGCGTGGTGACCGGAGAGGGCGGCAGTGGCGGCGCCTTGGCGCTCGCGGTGGCCGATGAGGTACTGATGTGTTCCCGCGCGGTCTATTCGGTGATCAGCCCGGAAGGGTGCGCCGCGATCTTGTGGAACGACTCGCAGATGGCGCCCGCCGCAGCCGCCGCGTTGCGTCTGGATGCCCGGGCGTTGCTGCTTCTGGGCATCGTCGACGGTGTGGTGCTGGAGCCTGAGGGCGGCAGCCAGGCTGACCATCTGCTGGCGGCGGCGCGGGCGCGGACGGCGCTGGTCGCCGCCTTGCAGCGGCTGTCCGGACTGGATAGTGCCGCGCTGGTGGCCAGGCGGCGAGCCCGGTTCCGGTCCTTTGGCACCTCCGCGGTGACCGCAACCGGCCCAGAGAGGACGACGCAGCGATGACTCAGCGCTCTTTGAACTACCTCGGCCGGCGAAATGATGGCCAGACGCCGAGCGAACTCCCCGCCACTATCCCCGTCGTGTGCGCAGAAGAGCTGGATAAGCTGCTGGGCCGGGTGCGCCACCACGCCGCGGGGTTCGTCACCGACCTTGCCCACCCTCCCCGGGCATTGCGGGTACGGGCCGGTGAGGTGTCCCTGGAGGTCGAGTGGGCGCCGGAGCAGGGCAGCGCGTCTGTCAGCGCCGAGCCTGCGGTTCTGCCGGTAGCCGGGGAGGATCCCGACCTGCACTACCTCACCTCGCCGGCGGTCGGTGTCTTCTACCGGTTACCCGAGCCGGGCGCGGCGCCGTTCATCAGCGAAGGCGACCCGGTCGTGGCCGGCCAGCAGGTCGGGATCATCGAGGCGATGAAGCTGATGATCCCTATCGAGGCTGACCAGGCCGGCCGGATCCTTCAGGTGCTTAAAAACGACGGAGAGCCCGTTGAGTACGGCGAAAGGCTGTTCGCCCTCGCTGTGCTGAGCGCGGCCGGACGAGCGCAGCCATGTTCAGCAAAGTGCTGATCGCCAACCGGGGCGAGATCGCGCTCCGGGTAGCGCGGGCATGCCGGGAACTGGGCATTCAGGTCGTCGCCGTGTACTCCACCGAGGATCGCGACTCCGCGGTGGTGTCCTATGCCGACCAGGCGATCCAGATCGGCCCGGCGCCGGCTAAACGCAGCTACCTGAACATTCCGGCGATTGTGGAAGCAGCGCTGCATACCGGAGCCGAGGCCATTCACCCCGGATACGGCTTCCTGTCCGAAGATCCCGACTTCGCCGAAGTCTGCCGGGACCATGGCATCGCCTTCGTCGGCCCGCCCCCGGAGGTTATTGCCCAATTAGGGGATAAGAGCGCGGCTCGCCGGCTCATGACTGAGGCCGGCCTGCCGATCATACCGGGAAGCCTGACACCGACGCGCTCCGTCGAGGAAGCACGGCAGATCGCCGAGGACATCGGCTATCCGGTCGTTATCAAGGCCAACGCCGGTGGCGGCGGGCGGGGAATGCGGATGGCGCACGAGGCCACTGCTTTCCTCCGCGCCTACCAACAGACCAAGACGGACGCGCAGGCACTGTTCGGTGACTCCCTGGTCTACGTTGAGCGTTACCTGACATCTGCGCGGCACATCGAGATCCAGGTGCTGGCCGATGATTTCGGCACCACGATCCACCTCGGCGAACGGGACTGCTCGGTGCAGCGCCGGCACCAGAAATTGGTCGAGGAGAGTCCAGCGCCACGGATGCCACCCGGGTTGGCCGCGCGAATGGGACAGGCGGCCGTCCGTGGCGCGCAAGCGGCTGGCTACCTCGGGGCAGGCACGTTCGAGTTCCTGCTCAGCTCCACCGGTGAATTTTTCTTCCTGGAGGCCAACTGCCGTATCCAGGTCGAGCATCCAGTCACCGAGATGGTCACCGGCGTCGATCTGGTCCAGGAACAGTTCCGGATCGCGGCCGGAGAACCGATAACCCTATGCCAGGACGACATTGGGTTGCGGGGCAGTGCGATCGAGTGTCGGATCAACGCGGAAAATCCTGACCGCGACTTCGTGCCGACACCAGGTACATTAGCGGAATTCACAGCCCCGGGTGGCCCCTTCGTCCGGGTCGACACCCACGGTTTCCCCGGCTACCGGATACCGGCGTCCTACGACTCGCTGCTGGCCAAACTCATCGTCTGGGCGCCGACCCGCGAACAGGCACTAAACCGGATGGACCGCGCCCTAGCAGAATTCCGGGTTCGCGGTCCGGGTGTGCACAGCACCCACAGCTTCCTGCGTGAGGTGATACGCAACCCGGTGTTCCGATCCGGCGACCACAACACCACCATCGTCGAGCAACTACTCCGGTTAGACAACGTCCCCGGCGCTGCCTAACGACACCTTAGAACAAGGAATTCCGTGGGAGGAAAAATGCCGGATCAGGCCCAGCGGGTCGCGCTCATCACGGGAGCTACCAGCGGAATCGGCCTGGCTATCACCAAGGGCCTGGCCACCCGAGGGAACAAGACGTTCATCTGCGCCCGAAACGCTGACAACGTAGCGTTAACGGTCAAACACCTCCGGGAAGACGGCCTGGAAGTGCACGGTACCGCCTGTGACGTCAGGTCGGCTGCGGACGTGCGAGCGTTCGTTACCGCCGCCCTTGATCGGTACGGCACAGTGGATATTCTGGTGAACAACGCAGGACGTAGTGGGGGCGGGGTGACCGCGAACATCGCTGACGAACTGTGGTTTGACGTCATCAATACCAATCTCAACAGTGTGTTCCTGGTAACCCGCGATGTGTTGAGCATAGGCGGCATGGGCGGAAAGTCCTGGGGACGCATCGTCAATATCGCGTCGACCGCGGGCAAACAGGGCGTGGTACTCGGCGCTCCGTATTCCGCATCCAAGCACGGCGTCGTGGGCTTCACCAAGGCGCTCGGCAACGAGCTGGGCAAGAGCGGGATCACGGTGAACGCGGTCTGCCCGGGTTACGTCGAGACGCCGATGGCACAGCGGGTCCGGCAAGGTTACGCGGCAGCATGGAACACCTCTGAGGAAGACATCCTCAACCGCTTCCAGGCAAAGATACCGCTGGGTCGGTATTCTACCCCGGAG
>DASYAZ010000127.1:0-12880 GCA_036501085.1 Pseudonocardiaceae bacterium
CTCGAAGCGACGTGTGTCACAACCCGTTAGTTGGTCAGGGTATCCAGGATCTGTTTCCCGTAGCGCGCCAGCTTGGCCTCGCCGACACCGCTGATGGAGCTGAGCTCGGCGAGGCTTGCGGGGGCCTCGGTCGCTATCTGACGCAAGGTCGCGTCGTGGAAGATCACATAGGCGGGAACTCCCTGTTCTTTCGCGGTGGTGGCGCGCCAGGCGCGGAGCCGCTCGAACACTGGCAGATGCTTCTCCGACAGCTCGGGAGGAGCGGTAGCCCGGGGCTTGGTGGTCCTGGTGGCCGCCACTCGCTCAGGTTCGCGGCGCAGCAGGACCTGACGTCGCCGGCTCAGCACCTCGTTACTGGATGCGGTGAGCACCAACGTTCCGTAGTCCCCCTCGACGGCGAGTAGGCGCTGGGCGAGCAGCTGCCGCACGACGCCGCGCCATTCGCCCTCACCCAGCTCGCTACCGATGCCGAACACCGTCAGGCTGTCGTGGCCGAACTGGGTAACCTTGGGCGTCCGCTTGCCGAGCAGGATGTCGATCACCTGCCCGGCCCCGAATTTCTGGTGACGTTCCCGCTCGAGCCGGAACACGGTGGAGAGCAGCTTCTGCGCGGCGATCGTGCCGTCCCAGGATTCCGGTGGCGACAGGCAGGTGTCGCAGTTGCCGCATGCCTCGGCCTGCTGGCCGAAATAGCCCAGCAGTTGGGTGCGGCGGCACGTCACCGTCTCGCAGAGAGCCAGCATGGCGTCGAGGTGGGTGGCGAGGCGGCGCCGGTGGGCGAGGTCGCCCTCACCGGCGTCGATCAGCTTGCGCTGCTGGACGACGTCGGCCAGCCCGTAGGCCAGCCACGCAGTGGAGGGTAGGCCATCCCGCCCGGCCCGGCCGGTCTCCTGGTAATACCCCTCGACCGACTTGGGCAGGTCGAGATGGGCGACGAAGCGGACGTCGGGTTTGTCGATGCCCATGCCGAAGGCAATCGTGGCCACCATGACCAGGCCGTCCTCGCGCAGGAATCGTGCCTGGTTCGCGGCTCTGGTGGCTGCGGCGAGCCCCGCGTGATAGGGCAGCGCCTCGATCCCGCTCTCGGTGAGGAACTGCGCCGTACGCTCGACCGCGGCCCGGGACAGGCAGTAGACGATGCCTGCGTCGCCGGGATGCTCGGTGCGCAGCAGCGCCAGCAGTTGCCTGCGGGGCTCGTTCTTGCCCACGACCCGGTACTGGATATTCGGGCGATCGAAGCTTGCGACGAAGTGCTGGGCGCCCCCCAGGTTCAGCCGGGAGGCGATCTCGGCGTGGGTCGCCTGGGTTGCCGTTGCGGTCAAGGCGATACGCGGCACCGTGGGCCAGCGTTCGTGCAGCGCGGACAGCGCGAGGTAGTCGGGGCGGAAATCGTGCCCCCACTGCGCCACGCAGTGCGCCTCGTCGATGGCGAACAGGGAGACCCGGCCGCGGTCGAGCAGGGTGCCCGTCGGTTCCACCCGCAACCGCTCCGGCGCCAGGTACAGCAGGTCCAACTCGCCGGCGAGAAACGCCGACTCGACCTGGCGGCGCTCGTGGGGCAGCTGGGTCGAGTTGAGGAACCCAGCCCGAACACCTAGCGCGACCAGAGCATCGACTTGATCCTGCATCAGCGCGATGAGCGGTGAGATGACCACGCCGGTGCCGTCCCGGACGAGGGAGGGAATCTGGTAGCACAACGACTTGCCACCACCGGTCGGCATGAGCACCAGCGCGTCACCACCGGCGATGACGTGGTCGATGATCTCCTGCTGAGCTCCCCGGAACGAGTCGTAGCCGAAGATCCGGCGCAACATCTGCAGCGCATCGCTCGGGCCGGTACTCGCTTCGCTGGCAGCCATCGCGGGAATCCTAGGACCCTCGCCAGCCCCGATGCGGCGGCACCAACACATTTCCAACCGGGTTCCAATCCGGGTGCCTGATGGTGGGTGCGCCGGACCGGGGAGATGCTCACAATAGTGTTCTCAAGAGCCGCAGGGGCGGACCAGGAGCCGCGGGGGCGGGAGAGTCGCCATGCCACACGAGCCCGGAGACCACGCAGTGGTCTTGGGCGCGAGCATGGCTGGGTTGCTGGCCGCCCGGGTGCTCACTGACTCCTACCGGCAGGTCACGGTGATCGACCGGGATGCCATGCCCGAGATCGGCGTGCATCGGCGCGGGGTGCCTCAGGGGCGCCATCATCACGCCCTGCAACCGCGCGGCCGGGCGGTATTGGAGGAGTTGTTCCCCGGTTTCACCGCGCAAGCTCTGCAGGTCGGCGCCAAGTCGGGAGACGCGTTGGCGCGCTGCCGGTGGTTGCTCTCCGGGTCCCGGTTGCGGCAGGCCGATATCGGCCTGGCGGGCCTGGTCGCCAGCCGACCGCTCCTCGAGGGCCAGGTTCGGGCCCGGGTGCTGGCGTTGCCTGGTGTGAGGTTGCTGGAACGCGCTGACATCGCCGGCTTGACCACCACCGCTGGGCGCCGGGTCACCGGGGTGCAGGTGCGCGATCGGCACGGGGATCACGATCACCTGCCGGCGGACCTCGTCGTCGATGCCACCGGCCGCGGCTCACGAACGCCGGTCTGGCTGGCGGAGTGGGGCTACCAGCCGCCGTCCGAGGACCGGGTGGAGATCAGGCTGGGATATGCCACCCGGACCTACCGGCTGCGTCCTGGAGCCCTCGGGCGGGACGGGCTGATCCTCATCACTGGCACCCCGGCCAACTCGAGGACGGGCGTGCTCGGTCCGCTGGAGGGAGGCCGGCACATGGTGACCTTGGGGGGGATCCTCGGCGATTACCCGCCGACCGACCGGGCCGGCTTCGAGCACTTCGCGGCGAGCTTGCCTTTCGCCGACATCTCCGAGGCGCTCCATGGCGCGCAGCCGGTGGACGACCCGGTCGCATTCAAATTCCCAGCCAGTGTGCGGCGCCGCTACGAGCGCCTGCGCCAGTTCCCGGAAGGCCTGCTGGTGCTCGGGGACGCGGTGTGCTCGTTCAATCCCGTCTTCGGTCAGGGCATGACCGTGGCCGCCAACCAGGCTCTGGCGCTGCGCCGGTTGCTGGCGCACAGCAGGTGTCCCGCACCCGGGCCGTACTTCCGGGCGATCGGGAAAACGATCGACCAACCCTGGGATTTCACCGTGAGTGCGGATCTGGCTTTCCCGGGCGTTCCCGGCACCCGCACCCGCAGGATCCGGATAACCAATGCCTACCTGCCTCGGCTGCTCGCCGCGGCCGGCTCGGACGTAGCGTTGGGTGCGGCATACCTCCGGGTCCTGTGGCTGCTCGACGGGACCGGGGGGTTGATGCGGCCAGATCGTGTGCTGCGAGTGTGGTGGGGCAACCGCCGAAAATCCAATGTCAATGCCAAAGACAGTAACAATGCTGCCGTTTCAGGGAGGTGTCGCGATGGCGTTGAGCCTGAATTTCACAGCTCCGATCAAGCAGGACCCGGAGTCGCAACAGCGTTTGCAGCAGCTGTCCGCAGTATTCGCAGAGCAGGTCCAGCCGATGATTGACGCAGTACTGGCTGAATCGGAACTAGTTCATTTCGCACGGATTCTGGTCATCGACAACAAGTACATCCAGGTTCTCACTGAATTCGATGGCGACCCGATGCAGTATACAGAGTTCTTCCGTACCAGGCTCCCGCATGTCTTCGAGCAGATCTTCTCCCTGGTGGAGAACGCTCCGCCCTGGGCGGAGATCAACAATCCCAACGACTTCTACGAATACACCCACGGGCTCAACCTGAAGGCGCTGGGCACATCGGGGGATGCCGCCTACGATCACGGTTACCTGTTCTCGGCGCTGGGGGACGCCACTGTCCGGGAGATCAAAAAACAGTTCGTACCGGCCGGCTGAGGCGCGACGATGAAGGTCGACCTGTGCGGGGTACAGGCTTTGGTCCCCAGCCCGTATCGGCGTCCGAGATCCTGTTACCTGATCTTCCACTTCGGCCACGGTGACGGAGCCCGGGACTTCCTCGGTGCGCTGGCGCGCGGCGTGACCATGGCCGACTTCGACCGGGAGAACGCACCAGACCCCCTGCTCAACGTCGGTGTCACTTACCAGGGCATGGGTGCGCTCGGGGTGGACCCGGCCGTGCTGGCGAAGTTCGACGCGATCTTCAAACTCGGACCGCACGCGGTGGGCCTGAGCCTTGGCGACGTACCTGGTAGTTCGAGCGATCCGGGCACCTGGTGGGAGGGCCGGTTCACGACCGAGGATGTGCACTGCATCGTGCATGTCCACGCCTGGTCCGACGATGCCATCCAGCAGGCGATGCGCGAGTTGCGTGACTCAGCACACAACAGCGGGGTCACCGAGCTGATCCCGCGCCGGGATGGTTCGACCCTGCAGGCGTGCTCCCTCGGCGGGGCCAAGCTGCACTTCGGCTACACCGATGGCATCTCGCACCCCGATGTGTGCTGGGACGATGATGATGTCCGGGGCCCGGCACAGATCAATTTCCGGAACTTCCTGCTCGGCTACTCCACCACTGAGTATCCCTCCGCCCCGGCCGGTGGCCCGGCTGCCGATCTTGCTCGCGGCGGCACCTACGGGGTGTTCCGGTGGATCTATCAGGATGTGGCCGCATTCAACCTGTTCCTGAGCGTCCAGGGCCCGCGACTGTTCCCGGACCGTCCTCCCGACGAGGCCGAGGAGCTGCTCGCGGCCAAGATGTTGGGCCGCTGGCGCGATGGCACGCCGCTGGTGCTCTCACCTGACCGTCCGGACCCGGTGTTGGCCACCCGTAACGACTTCGGCTACGCGACCGAAGATCCGGATGGCCGGCGGTGCCCGTTCTCCGCCCACATCCGGGTCGTGAACCCCCGGGACACGCCCCTCGACCCGATCGTGGTCGAGGGGGTGCCCAGCGTCCTACGGCGGGGGATGCCCTACGGTCCGCCGCTTCAGGGCACCACCGACGACGGCGCCGACCGCGGCCTGATGGGGGTGTTCCTGTGTGCTGATTTGCGCAAGCAGGTTTATTCCTTGACCAGCTGGATGATGCGCAATGATTTCAGCCCTGTTTATGACGCGAATCGCCGGGTCCAGGACCCCGTGCTGGGTAACCGGGCCATTCCAGGAGCGTGCCCGGACTTCACGCTGCCCGCAGCCGATGGTGACATGACCGTCAAGAATTTGCCGGATTTCGTTCGTACGAAAGGTTCGGCCTTCTTGCTCTATCCGGGAAAGGCTACTCTAGCGGCGCTGTCCAAGCGCTGATCGGGCTATGTCAGGTCGTGTTCGTCGAGCATGTCCCGAAGCTGGCGCAGTGCTCGCGCTCGAGTGGGCCCGATCCCGCCGGCCGGGATTCCCGCGGTGCGGGCCACCTCGGCATAGGAGCGGGGCTGGTCGGTGAACAGCATCCACACCAGGGTTTCCCGGCGGGGCGACAACTCGGCGACGAGTTTGCGCAGGTTCTGTGCGGTATCCGCGTCGATGACGCGTTGCTCGGGGCCGACTGACGGGTCGGCGACAGTTTCCGGTGGCAGGTCGACGAGGTTCGAGATGAGTTTGACCTGGCGCAAGATGTGCAGGCACTCCCGACGAGCGGTGGTTGCCAGCCATCCACCGAGCCGGTCGGGAAACTGCACCCGGTGGGCGTTCTCGGCGAGCCGCAACCAGGTCATCTGCACCGCGTCGAGTGCGTCGGCCTCCTGCAGCCGGAACGAGCGGACCGTCGTGGAGACGAGCTTGCCGTACCGGTGGAAGATCTCTTCCCACGCTGCTGGATCCCCATCGCTGATTTCCTGCAGCAGGCTGCCCACCTCATCGACGCTGTCGCTGTCGATCCGGTCGCTGTCGCTGTCGGTGGGGGCATAGCTCATGGTGGCGGCGGTCATGGGAATCCCGGTCCTGTGGTCTGGTCGATGTCAGTCATCGCGGGTGCTCCCTGCGGGTACTCAGCTACGCCCACCGTTCGCCACCGTGCTTGGCTCCGGATTGGTGGTGGATTGGAGCGATCAGCTGCCGGAGCTCGGCTGTGTCCAGGGGGCCAACCAGCGGCGGGTGAGCCGGGTGTAGTGGTGGTCGGCGCCGTAGAGCCGGGTGAAGTCCTTGAGGACCGCGTCGGCCAGTTCGCTGGCCTGGTCGGTGTTGCCGAGCTCTCCGGTCCAGTGGGCCAGGTTGGCGCGGGCCAGCAGGGTGTAGCGGTGGTCGGGGCCGAGGATTCGCTCGTCGTCGGCGACCAAGGTCGCGGCCAGTTCCCGGGCGCCGGCGGGGTCGCCGGACTCGCCGGTCCAGCGCACCAGGTCAGCCCGGGCGACCAGGGTGTACCGGTCGTCGGCACCGAGCACCCGGTGGGCGTCCTCGACCGCCGCGGCGGCTGATCTCCGCGCGCTGACCAGGCCGCCGGCCATGCCGGTCCAGTGGGCCAGGTTCGTCCGGGCGACGAGGGTGTACCGGTCGTCGGAGCCCAGGATCAGTTGGGCGTCGTCCAGCGCTGCGGCGGCCAGCTCCCGGGCCCGGTGCACGTCCCCGGCTTCCCCGGTCCAGCGGGTGAGGTTGATCCGGGCGAGCAGGGTGTGCCGGTCGTCGGGGCCGAGCACCCGGGTCATGTTCTCCACGACCATCGCGGCCAGCTCCCGGGCCTGCAGGACATCCCCGGTTTTGCCGGTCCAGTAGGCGAGGCTGCTGCGGGCGATCGTGGTCGCGGGATGATCCGGGCCGAGGATCCGTTCGGAGTCGGTGACCAGCGCGGCACCCAGCGTGCGGGCTTGCGCGCTGTCACCGGTGAGCCCGGCCCATTCGATGAGGGTGTGGCGCAGGTTGAGTGTCAGCGGCAGGCCGGGTGGTAGGTGCTCGATCAGGGTGCGGATGTGGGTCTGCAGGGTCTGGAGGGTGTGCAGGTCGGGCAGGGTGGTGATGGCGACCCGGGGCCCGGCCCAGGGTGGGCAGGCCGCGTCGAGCAGGGTGGCAGCGGTGTCGATCCAGGCGTGGTGCGCCTCGGTGGCGGTCAGCTGGTCGGCGGTGACGGCTTGGACCAGGCGGTGCACGGTGACCGATCCGCCGGGTCCGATCCGGGTGAGCAGGCCGTAGGAGATCAGCTCGGTGATGGCACGGTGCCGGTCCAGCGCGTCGGCCAGCAACGGCCGCAGCTGGCTGTTGACCGGCTCGGGAAGCGTGAGGTGATCGGTGTCGCTGGTGAGCAGCCGGTCCAGCGGGATGGTGTCCGGTGCGTACCAGGCCAGCAGGTTGAGCAGGGCCCGCGCCGGGGTGCTGAGCTGCTCGAAGGCCAGCTGCCAGGTGGTGGCCACGGTCGCGGGATAGCCGGGCGCATGCCCCTGCCGGTGTAGATCGGCGCGGCGGCTGCGGTAGAGGCTCAGGTACGCGGCCAGGTCCAGTCCGCTGTGGGCGACGTAGCAGGCGGCCTGGGCCAGGGCCAGCGGCAGGCCACCCAGCTCCCCGGCCAGGATCTTCGCGCTGTCCCGGTCGGTGTCCCCGCTCAGGGAGGTGACCAGGTGCGCGGCATGCGATGTGGTCAGCGGGTGGAGTGGCATGACCGTCTGCCGATCCGGCCAGGTCCCGGCGCGGCTGGTGACCAGTACGTCGCCGGTGCCTGCGGCGGGCAACAGGCCCCGCAGTGTCTCGGGGTCGGCGATGTTGTCCAGGATCAGCAGCCAGCTCCCGGCACGGTTGGCCAGCATGGCGTGCACTGCCTGCACCGGGTCGTGGGCGTATTCGGCGTACTGCGGGGCCAGGATGTCCAGCAACGCCCGGAACTCCCCGGGCACCGCACCGGGATCCTCGGCGCGCACCCACCACACCAGACCGTAATGATCCTGGTAGCGCTGAGCGTAGGCCCGGGCCACGCTGGTCTTGCCCACCCCTCCCAACCCGGTCAGCACCCGCCAGACCGGCCGATCCCCGCGGGCCGGGTCGGTGAACACGGCCCGCAAGGCGGCCAGCTCTCCTCGCCGGCCCACCACCTCGGACAGGCCCTGCACATGGGTGGACACCACCCGTTGGGTGTTCCCGGTGATCAGCCCGTCGAAGGGTGCTCGGGGCATGGCGAACGGCAGCTCGGGGTTGGATGTGGTCGCGACCGGTCCGGCAGGCGGGTGCCAGTCCAGCGACGGCGCGTGGGTGAGGATGTCCTGCTCCAGCCGTTGCAGCGTCGAGCCCGGGTCGATGCCCAGCTCCCCGGCCAGCCGCTCCCGGGTCAGCCGCAACACCCCCAGTGCCTCGGCCTGCCGCCCGGCCCGGTACAGCGCCAGGGCCAGCAACTCGCAGCCGTGCTCGCGCAGTGGGTGCGCCCCGACATGCATCTCCAACTCGGCTACCACGTCGTGGTGCCCGCCCAGCTGCAGCTGCGCCGAGCAACGCGCCTCAACCACCGACAGCCGCGATTCCTCCAGCCGAGCCACCTCGGGCGCCGCCCACGCCGCATCAGCCACATCGGCATACGCCCCGCCCCGCCACAACCCCAACCCCGCGTCGAACTCGCGCACCGCCTGGCCGGGATCGGCCCGACCCAGCGCCGCCCGCCCGGCCGCAGCATGGGTGCCGAACTGGTGCACGTCGAAATCCACGCCCTGGCTGTCGAGCAGGTAACCCGGTGGGCGGGTGCACAGCACCCTCGCCGGTGCCCGGGACGGCCGATCGGGCTCCAATACCCGCCGCAGGTTCGACACATAGGCCCGCACCGAGGTCATAGCCGCCGCAGGGGGATACCCCGCCCACAGATCGTCGATCACCGTATCGAGGGCTACCGGCTGATCCGCCCGGGTCAGCAGCAACCCGAACAACGCGCGCTGCCGCGGCGGCCCCAGATCAGCTCGTCGGCCCGCGACCATCGCCTCTACCGGGCCCAACGCCCTCCACTGCATGGGCCGCTCACCCGGGGACGGCGCGTGCGGCACCGATCCACCAGACCTCATGAGGGTTCACGTGTCAATGGCGGATTCAACTACCGTGCGTGAGTCGATCGGAAGTCACCGGTGTCAGAGAGTGACAGGGGTCTCACGCCGGGCGAACGCGGGGGCGTGCTCGGGGAGTAACCCGATCCCCACCGCTGTTGCCGGGATGGCCTGCAGCCAGGGGAGGCGCTGCAGCAGCCGGATCGGCAGGGCCGGCCTGCTGGATCCGGCCCGGGCCAGGGTGAGGTCACCGGTCAGTACTGGGCCCAGCAGTTGGGCATGGATAGCACGCTGCGCAGCTTGGGTCACCGCGGCCGGTGCCCACCGGCGCAGCTGAACTCGATCCAGATCACGGCGGGTGAGAGTGCCGCTACGCAGCGGCGCAGCGAGCAGGCGAGCTGCGGCCACCGCGTCCTGGATGGCGAGGTTGATACCGACACCGCCTACTGGTGACATCGCATGCGCGGCGTCGCCCAAGCACAGCAAACCCGGGATCGACCAGCGGCGTAGCCGGTCCAGCCGGACGTCGAGCAGCGCGACGTCGTTCCAGTCTTCTACCGCCTCCATCCGGTCACCCAGCCACGGGATCATGGCCGCCACCCGGCGCCGGAAGGTCTCGATTCCCGCTGCACGCAGCGCGGCGTCGCTGCCTTTGCGGATCAGATAGGCATTCTGGAAGTAGTTCCCGCGGTCGATGACGACCATGCCCTGGCCGGATCCGAAGCAGGCGACGCCGCCTGCGGGGTCTCCGTCGTGCCGGGGAAGCCGGAACCACCACACATCCAACGGCACCCCGAAGGAACGGACCGGCATCCTGGCTGCCGCTCGCAGCACCGAACGCCGCCCGTCGCAGGCCACCGTGAGATCGGCGCGCAGCTCGCCAGCGGTCCCGTCAAGGCAGCGGTAACGCACGCCGGTCACCGTGCCGCCTTCGGTGCGCAGCCCGGTTGCCTCGGTGTGCATCCGGAGGGTGAACTCCGGTTCGGCCCGCCCCGCGTCGGCGAGTAGATCGAGGAAGTCCCACTGCGGAACGAAGGCCAGGTGCTTGTGCGGACCCGGGATGCGGCGAAAGTCACCGATCGGCACCAGACCCTGGTCGAGCTGGATCTGCATCCGCTCCACCAGCCGGTGCGGGATCTTGGCGAACGCTGGGCCCAAGCCGAGCTCGTCCAGCAGGGTCAGCGTGGAGGGGTGCACGGTGTCACCGCGGAAATCCCGCAGGAAGTCACCGTGCTTCTCCAGCACGGTGACTGCGATCCCAGCTCTGGCCAGGAGCAGTCCGAGCATCATGCCTGCCGGGCCGCCGCCGACCACGCAACAGGTCGTGTGTTTCATCGGGCACCCCTTTCAACGTATGTTGAATATCTCAGATGGTGCCTCCGATCAAGCGGGCGGTCAAGCCGGCGATCGCCCACCCTTCGCCGCCGCATGCGCGCCCGAGGTGCCGAGCGGACTGCGATCGCCATCGTCCTCCCAGCCATCGGCTACTGACGGTCACTCATACCCGACGGGTTGATTTCCCCGTAATCGCGGGTCTTTGGACGCCGAAACTCATCATCTGAAAGACGTACTGGGTTATTTAGCCGAACTATTCGCGGTGGTCTCGGGGTTCGGAGCGATGCCACGACGGCCATGATGTACAGAAAGTGACGATCAAGGCCTCCGGAACCGCGGAATCGTTACCGGTTTTCACCGGGTCAGCAGAGTCGGTGCGACCTGGAGACGATCTACGGTGCTTCGGTGACTCTTGCGCCAGAACTGAGTTCCACATCCCTGGTTCCGCGCGAGGTCGCCGCGGTCTGCTTTGACGTGGACGCGACGTTGGTTGATTACGAGGGATCGACCCGGGCCGGCCTGCGAGAGTTGCTCGGCACCGATGATGCCTGGGCGGAATGGTGCGCGCTCACCGACCAGTTCTACGCGCGATACCTGGCCGGGCAGGTCGACTTCGTGACGATGTCCCGGCAACGCACCGGGGAGTTCTTCGCTCGCCGGGGTGAGATCCTCGGCGACAGGGAGGTGCTCCGACGCGAGGAGCGGCGCGCGGCGGCCGTGCGGAGGGCATGGCGGCTCTTCGACGATGCCCTCCCGTGCCTGCGAGCACTGCGGGCCCTTGGCCTGCGGTTAGCCGCGATCACCAATGCGGCCGGGAGCCACCAGCGCGCGAAACTCGGGGCGCTGGGGCTGGAATCCGCCTTCGATGCGGTGCTGATCTCAGGAGAGCTGGGTGTGGCCAAGCCGCACCGCGCGATCTTCCGGCGGGCGTGTCGTGCACTCGGGGTGCTTCCTGCCGAGACCGTGCATGTCGGAGATCGGCTCGATGTCGATGCCGAAGGCGCGCGCGATGCCGGGCTGCACGGGGTCTGGCTGGACCGCTCCGGTTGCGGCACGCTTCCCCTGGACGCCGGTATCTCGGTGATCGGGCGGTTGGCCGATCTTCCCGCACTGATCACGTCGCACGCTGGGTGAACCGCCACCGGCCGGGTGGAGGCCGGCACGGGTGGTCGACTACCATTCCTGCCCGGTGCTGGTTCGGGTTCGAGTGCGGTCCCCGGAGCCGGACACTTGGTGGGGTATGGTGTAATCGGCAGCACGACTGATTCTGGTTCAGTTAGTCTAGGTTCGAGTCCTGGTACCCCAGCGGTGAGCATTCTGGTGTTTGCGCGGCCCCGTCGTCTAGCGGCCTAGGACGCCGCCCTCTCAAGGCGGTAGCGCGGGTTCAAATCCCGTCGGGGCTACTCCGGTGATATCAGCTCAGATCGCCCCCTGAACTGGCAATTTGGTTCAGGGGGCGATCTTTCGCTGTCCGGTTGCCCGACGCTAGCCGAGCGTCTCCGAGTGTCTGTGCCGAATACGTGCCTAAGTTTCAGAGTTCGAGGTGACCAGCCGCGTAGCGTGCCGTGCGGGGTGTCCCGAACACGCGGGTTGCAGGCGCGTTGAGCGATGAGCGTGACCCGGCGTGTTCTCGGCATCGGACCATGGCACGCCGTGTGCTGGTCCTGGTGTGGGCTGTGTAGTTGTGTGTGGTTAGTCGAAGTGTGGTTGGTGGGGTTTGTCCAGGGCGTGGGTGAGGCGTTGGTGCATGGCTGGGTGCACGGCGAGGTGTGTTGTCTGGTGGGGGTGGAACCATGCGGCTGCGCTGGTCTCTTTTCCATCGGGGTGGGCGTCGCGGGCTGGGCTGGTGGCGTGGAAGCACACAGCGAGTTGTTGGTAGGTGTTTTTCTCGTGGGGGTAGGTCAGTATGTGTGCGGGGTCGCTGAAGATCCCGGCGAGGCTGGTGATCTCGATGGTGACGCCGGTTTCCTCGGCGACTTCGCGTACTGCGGCTTTTGAGGCGGTCTCGCCGACTTCGATTCGTCCTCCGGGTAGTTCCCAGTAACCGTCGTCGGTGCGACGCACGAGCAAGATCTGGTTCACGTGGTTGTGTACGATCGCGAATGCGACGGGTAGCAGGCCTTGGGCTGGGGGGGCGGTCGCATCGTGATAGTACTCCATTCGTGCCATCCTTGATGGTTGAGGTCCTAGAGGCTGCACGGCAATAGACGGATGACAAAGCGCTGATAAACGCTGAGTGAACTTCTGTGGTGGAGGTTTGGTCATCGGGGTCGGTGAGGTATCTGTCCACAGCAGCGGTCCACATGTGTTGACGAACTACGACACCTCGTCCTAACCCACCCGTGGCCATTCGTTTTCCTGCGTACTTCCTGCCCGTCATAGTCGTTAGGTATATGCATCAGCGGGGGAGCCGACGAGATGACCACCACGCACCGTGGGTACATCGCTGGTCGTTACCGCGACGGCGCGCTGAGCGATGACTGGACTGATACCACCCGATGCGCCGAACGGACCTTTATCGCCTATGTAGCCCGTTGCAGATGCGGCTGGCTAGGAGAGGCTCACCCCGCCAGCCCTGGGGGTTACCGCACTGCCCAACGTGAGCTGACCAATGAACACCTCGTCGGCACCTGCCACCACTCACGCCGGCTGATCCCTATCATTCACCGTGATCAGGACT
>DASYAZ010000128.1:0-3308 GCA_036501085.1 Pseudonocardiaceae bacterium
CAAACCCCACCACCATTACGCAGCGCGTTGCGCACCATCGACCAGCACATCAACGCCCGCTTCACCCACGCACGACTACCCACGGCAGCTGCCTGACACTCTGCCCAAGTGCCAAAGTCTCAACAACCAAGGATCGCTAGGTGCCTTGGATGGGAGGCAACGGACCCACGCGGCCCGGCAGCCCAGGGCCACTGGCCGACCGGCTGCGAGCGCGTCCGTAACGTTCGTGCGCAGCCTGCTTGCTCACCCCGAGCGACTGACCGATGTCGGTCCACGGCGCGCCCCGGGTTCGGGCCAACCGCACCAGCCGGGCCCGCCAGCGATCCACCACCCGGGCCAGTGCCTCCACCGCGGTCAGCGCCTCGAGTACCGGCTCGATGGGACGCCGCTCGGTGCTCCCCACAACGGACCGCTGACCCTCGGTGATGGCGTCCTGCGGAAGGTAGCGGCCGAAGCGCTCGGCAGCGTGCAGGGCCTCGTAGGTCTGCCATGGCAGCGGCGTCGGACCAGCGGGCAGTGTGGGCCGGGCGCGCGGCGGGGCCGGTGCCGATTCGCCGGGATCCTGCGGTGACTCGCCAGCCGGCGCGATCCTCAGGTACACCCGGGTCGCCGTCCCCTGCCCGCAGGAGTGCTGCTGTACCAGATCGGACAGATGATTGATCAATAGCAGGCCGCGGCCTTCCGGTCGCCGGGGGTCGACCAGCGCCCGGTCGGTGGGCAGCCCCGTCAGCTGGCCGGCGTGCCGGACTTCGCAGACCAGGTATCCCCGTTCCGCCCAGACCCGCAGCACGCCGCTGCCACCGCCGTAGACGAGGCCGCGTGCCACCAGCTCACCGATGATCAGCTTGAGCTCCGCGTGATCGCCGGCCAGACCCAGGCGCAGGGCTTGCTCGCAGGCGAACTGCCCGGCGAGCGCCTGGTTGGCGGCAGTGAAGGTGAAACCGGGTCCCACCGCCGCAGCGCAGAGCTCGTCGTCGGTCATGAAATGCCCGGGGGTGAAAGTCGCGCTGACCCGGATCCCGTTCGCATCGATCAAAGTCGCGTGGTTCGCCTCAGCGTCGGCAAGAGTCTGCGGTCCCACCCGATCGATGTCGTAGGGGCACAGCATGGTGACCGCCCGGCCGGCGAGCGCCAAATTGATCAGCATCTCGTGGTGGGTGCAGGCTGGGTATTCCCGGACGGCACGGCCTGTCCAGAGATGCTCGCCCACGATCCGCACCCGCCCAGCGGGATGTGCGTCGGCAAAAGCACGCAGCACATTAGGGATGATCCGGCCTGGATTGCGACCGGCGCGGGTCATATCCAGCAGCCGAACCCGCTCGGCATCGGATCCCAATTCGGTGAGGAGAAGCCGCAAGTTCGGGCCCGGCACAGCCAGCGCCACGGGCTCACCGGCAGCCAAACCCTCGCGGATGAAAGGCACCGTGCCTTCGAGATACCGCGCGGTGCCGCGGTAGAAGAGTGCCGGGTGCACGAACCCATCAGCCCGGCGTGGAGCCGGGACAGTCATCGCCCCCACAGCTCCTTCATCGTGATCGTGCGGGTACGGCCGCGTAACCCAGCGCCTGCACTACCCTGCACACTTACCACCTCGTCTCGACGCGCCAAATAGTGGCAGCTGCCGACAGATCGGCGAACCGCCCATTTACCGCGCCAAGCCCCGATACATAGAGTAGGTACAGATCGGGTTTATCACAACCCAAAGTTGCGACGATCACAGAAAGTCACAGAATGTGCGCGCTGCGTAGCCGGCACCGCGCCGCCGGGCGCCGCGGTTGAGTACCCCACGCGCAGGGGGACCGCGCGGGCTCGTGGCCTAGAATTCTGCCCCCAAGACTTCCGCTGACTTCCCGCAGCTCGCTTCTAAGGAGACAGCCGTGACGGCGATACAGGACCTGGTGGAGCGCAACACCTTCCGCTCGGGTACCGGCCCTGGCCCGATGGCGTCTCCACCCAGCCTGCATGTGGCGTTGGTGGCCTGCATGGACGCCCGACTCGATCCCGCCCAGTTGCTCGGCCTGCGCCCTGGCGAGGCACACGTGATCCGCAACGCCGGTGGCGTCGTCACCGACGATGTGATCCGTTCACTAGCGGTCAGCCAGCGAAAGCTGGGCACTACCGAGATAATGCTGTTGCACCACACCAAATGCGGGATGGCCACGTTCACCGACGAGGATTTCTGGGCCGAGCTCCAGGAGGCCACTGGGCTGCGACCCAGTTGGGCGGTGGAGACCTTCCGCGATGCCGTGTCCGACGTCCGCCAATCGCTCGAGCGGGTGCGGCGCTGCCCGTTCCTGGCTCACACCACCACGGCGCGGGGCTTCGTCGTGGACGTCGACACCGGAGATCTCTCCGAGGTAGGCCCTTCCGGCTCGTGAATCCGGCGCGGCTGATCTCCTGGTTCGACGCTCACGCACGGGAGCTCCCCTGGCGCGAGCCCGGTACCACGCCCTGGGGTGTCCTGGTCAGCGAGGTGATGCTCCAGCAAACGCCGGTGCACCGGGTCGTCGGGATATGGGTCGAGTGGCTCACGCGCTGGCCCACCCCGTCGAGTCTGGCGGCCGAGACGCCTGGCACCGTCGTGCGGGCCTGGGGCAAGCTGGGCTACCCGCGGCGGGCACTCCGCCTGCACACGGCGGCCAGCGCCATCGCCACCCAGCATGACGACACGGTGCCCGCCGAGGTGGACGTGCTGCTCGCCTTGCCCGGGATCGGCGCCTACACCGCCCGGGCCGTCGCCGCATTCGGCTACGGCCACCGTGTGCCGGTGGTGGACACCAATGTGCGCCGGGTGGTGGCCCGTGCCGTGCACGGCCTGGCTGATGCGGGGGCACCGTCGACGGCCCGCGACCTCTCCGACGTGGACGGGGTGTTACCTCAGGAGCAGGCAGCGCGGTTCTCCGCCGCGCTGATGGAACTGGGCGCGGTGGTCTGCACCGCGCAGCGCCCACTGTGCGCCGACTGCCCGCTGGCAGCGGGATGCATGTGGTTACGCTCCGGCCGGCCCGCTGGAGCCGGTCGCGACCGGCCGGCACAGCGCTTCGCCGGCACCGACCGCCAGGTGCGCGGGTTACTCCTCGACGTCGTGCGCGCCGCAGCCGACCCGGTGCCCCGCGCCCATCTGGACGCAGTCTGGCGAGACGTCTCCCAGCGCGACCGCTGCCTGCACTCGCTCCTGATCGACGGCCTGATGGAGCGGACTCGCGATGGCCGCTTCGCCCTCCCCGGTGAGCACTAGCACTCCGCTACCTTTCCCGACATGGAGTCCCGACATGGAGACATATCGGGGTCACAGAGGGTCCTGTGAC
>DASYAZ010000129.1:0-12476 GCA_036501085.1 Pseudonocardiaceae bacterium
TGCGGACCTTCTCCAAGGCCTACGGGCTGGCCGGCCTGCGCGTCGGGTACTGCGTGGCACCCGAGCCGATCACCACAGTGCTGCGCAAGGTCTCCGTGCCGTTCAGCGTCAATTCCTTGGCGCAGGCAGCCGCGCTGGCCAGCCTCGAGGTCGAGGAGGAGCTGCTGGCTCGCTGCCAGGGGGTGACCACCGAGCGGGATCGGGTGCGGGCCGAGCTACTCGCGATGGGTTACCCCGTGCCGGACTCGCAGACCAACTTCGTCTGGCTGCCGCTGGGCGAGCAGACCACCGACTTCGCTGAGCACTGCCTCAGCCACAAGATCGTCATCCGCCCGTTTCCCAGGGACGGCGCCCGCGTCACCATCAGCGACGCGGCCGACAACGAACTCTTCCTCGCAGCCGCCAGATCCTGGCGCACCCGCCCCCGATATGTCTCCATATCGGGGAGGCGGGGGAGCGGGTCAGCCGCCGATGTAGCTCATTTCCACCTTGGGCTTGGGTTTGGGGAGGCCTAGGGTCACGGCGGTGCGCTGGGCCGAGTAGCGGTCGGTGCGGCCCTGCCAGATGCCGGTGATCCGCTCGTCGAGCTCCGCGTCGGTAGCACCGCCACGCAACAGCGTCCGAAGATCGTGGCCCTCGCCGGCGAACAAGCAGGTGTACAGCTCGCCCTTGGCAGAGATGCGCGCCCGGGTGCAGGTGGCGCAGAACGGTTGCGTGATCGACGTGATGACGCCGACCTCACCGCCACCGTCGAGGTAGCGGTACCGGGCGGCCACCTCGCCCACATAGGTGGGCTCCAGCGGCTCGACCGGCCAGGAGCTGTTGATCATATCGATGATCTCCGCGGCCGGCACGACCTCGTCCAACTTCCAGCCGTTGGTGCTCCCGACGTCCATGAACTCGATGAAACGCACGATGTAACCGTGCTCGCGCCCGAAGGCGGCGAGATCCAGCAGACCCTGGCCGTCGTTCACACCCCGCTTGACCACGGCATTGGTCTTCACCGGGGTCAGGCCCGCGGCAGCGGCGGCCGCGATCCCTTCCACCACCCGGGAGACGGGGATCTTCACGTCGCTCATGGCCCGGAACGTCTCCGGATCGAGCGAGTCCAAGCTGACCGTGACCCGGGAAAGCCCGGCGTCGCGCAGCGACTGCGCCCGCTTGGCCAGCAATGATCCGTTGGTGGTCATAGCCACGTCGTCCACGCCGTCGATGGCCACCAGCTGCTCGATCAGCTGCTCGATACCGTGCCGGAGCAGCGGCTCCCCGCCAGTGAGACGGATCTTCCGGACACCGCGCCCGGCGAACACCTTCGCCAGCCGGGCGATCTCCTCGAAGGAGAGCAGCTCGCCGGGTTTCATAAACGGGAAGTCGGTGCCGAAGACGTCCCGCGGCATGCAGTAGCAGCAGCGGAAGTTGCACCGATCGGTGACAGAAATTCGCAGGTCAAGCAGGCCGCGCCCGAACTGGTCGCTCACAGTACTCATGGCCTCGCTCATGGCATCCCATCGATCTACATTGATCTACATTATTTCCAACACCCTAGGAGACTTGTTCGTTGCCACAGCGGCCTTGGTTCACCCATGCACGAGCGATGCCGCCCCAGAGTCGGACCATAGCGCCTACAGCATCACTATATGTAATCAGATACCCCTTTCGAGTGGTAACGGTTCCCTGGCGCGAAGCGAAAGTACGGGTGACTGGTACGTGCGGTAACCGTCCACAACCCCAGGGAGGCTGCGGTGTCGGTGCCTGCGTCGCCGCGCGGTTCACTAGCACTGCCGCCTGGCCCGCTGCGTCACGGGATGGGTGTGGTGAGCTTCGCGCTCGGTCTGATGGCCGTGTTCGGGCTCGTCGCGTACGCGCTCTGGATGGCTGTCGGCGCCCTGAGCACCGCCGGCATCCCCGCTGCTCCGGTCGGAAGCACCGACAGTTCCGTGCGTACCCCCAGTGACCATCGGGTGGCCGCCCAGCGCGCCGCCCAGCCTCCTGCACTCGCCGCACCGGCCGCCACCTCGCTCCCCCGGCCGACGCCCACCGGCACCACGCTGGGCTTCGATCAGCTGTGGATCTCCCGGGACGGCAACACCATCGTCGCAGGCCCACCGATGATGGGCGTCTCGCAACGCACCGGCGAACTGGTGCTCAGGATCCCGGTGACCCTCACCAACAACGGCATTCAGGACTGGAACCCGGAGTCCACCACATTCGGCGGGAAGCTGAACCGGGCCACGGTGCCCGAATCAGATGAGGGCGACTGGATGTACCGGGCCCCGATCGTGGGCCGCACCTCGGTGACCTTGACCAAGGTGTTCGTGGCACACCCGGGCCAGTTCACGCTGATCGTCGATACCCCGCAGGGCGAGGCCCTGTTCGCCGGCCAGGTCTGAGGGCCCGCGGGTTCAGGCCCGAGCGGCTGGACGGGTGAGTGTGGGCAGCCGGAGCGAGATCGTGGTCCCGGTACCCGGCACCGGATCGGCGATCACGCCGTAGCGCTCGCCGTACCGCTCCCGCAGTCGATCATCGATGGTGCGCAGGGTGGCCTGGACGTCCTCCTCCACCCGGCCCGGACCGTCGTCCTCGACGCTGATCACGCAGTCGGCGCCCTCCAGGCGGGCGGAGACCGTGACGGTGCCCCCGAGTTGCTTGCGCTCGATGCCGTGCCGCACGGCGTTGTCGACCAGTTGCTGCAGCGCCAGCGACGGCAGCACCACGGGAAGCACCACCGGCGCGACGGAGAGCGAGACCGCGAGCCGTTCCCCGAAGCGGGCCCGTTGCAGCGTGAGGTAACGCTCGATGTTCTCCAGTTCCTCGGCGAGCGTGGTCTCGGCGGCCGAGCGCAGCGAGTACCGGGCGAACTCGGCGAACACCACCAGCAGGTCGCGGGCCCGGGGCGGGTCGGTGCTCACCAGCGCGACGATGGTGCTGATGGTGTTGTGCAGGAAGTGCGGGGAGATCTGGTCCCGCAGGGTCCGCAGCTCGGCCCGAACCTGCGCGACGGCCCGGTCCAGTTCGGCCAGCATCCGCTGCTCGGTGACCTCGCGGGTGCGTCCGTTCTCGCGGGGCGATAGCACCACGGGCGTCCGGATCGCGGCCCGATGCTTGGCGGGTCGCAGGCCGTGCCAGGTGGGATGGCCGAGCAGGCCATGAGCGGTCCAGTGCCGGTAGGACACCTCGCCCAGCATCCGCGGGGCCACCCAGTGCAGCACCCGACCGGATTCCGGCAGCACCTCGTCGGCGAACGGGCAGGCATCCTGAGCCAGCCCGGCCAGCTGCTCGTGCAGCTCCCGGCGGGTCGCGTCGGTGAAGCCGGTGGCGACCTGGCCGACGTAGCGCAGACCGTTCTCGGTGGGCACCCCCACCAGCAACGCACCGAGCGCGGCGGCGTGGCGGCGCTCCGCCACCCACCCACCGATGATCACTTCTTGGGTCTGCCGCAGCGTGGTCTGCACCCAGCTACGGGAGCGGCCGGGCTGGTAGGTCGAGTCGACCCGCTTGGCGATCACGCCGTGCAGCCCGTGCTGGGCGGCGGTGTCCAGCACCGCCTGACCGTCGGTGTCCAGGAAGCAGGGCGGCAACACCAGCGGACCGCCACCCAGCTCCAGCTCCTCCAGCAGCTCCCGGCGGCGCTGGTAAGGCAGCTCGACAGTAGAGCGGTCGTCCAGGCTCAGCAGGTCGAACACGTAGTAGGTCACCGGCGCCCGGCGCAGCACCGTCGAGGTGGGGCGCTGCACATTCATCCGCGGCTGGAGCTGGGCGAAGCTGGGCCGGCCACAGGAGTCCAGCGCCACGATCTTGCCGTCCAGCAGCATCTTCCGCCGCCCGGCGAGGGTTCCGAGCTCGGGATAGGCGGCGGTGATGCTGCGGTGGGTGCTGCTGAACAGGCGCATCCGGTCCGGTGTGGCGCTGGCCAGGGCGCGGATCCCGTCCCAGCTGAACTCGAAGGCCCAGCCGGATCCAGCCGGCAACGGACCCGCTGTCGGCAACATCGGCCGCACCAGCTCAGCCATCACTCAACATCCCCCCGCCCCGACATGGAGACATATCGGGGTCTGGACGGGCCTGCTCACCCCGATATGTCTCCATGTCGGGGCACTAGCCGTTCTTCGGTGGTGCGTTGGTTGGGGAGGGTCACTTGCTCGCCGCGGGCGGCCTTGGCCGCCTCGACCGAGGCCTGCAGGGCGGTCATCAGATCCACCGGCTCGCCGGCCTCGGCAGGAGCCGGCGGCGGGGTGAGCTCCGCGCCTGCGGCCCTGGCCTCGATGACGGCGAGCAACGCCTCGCGGTACCCGTCGTGGTAGGCCTCCGGCTCGAAGTCACTGGCCATCGCCTCGATGAGGGTGTCCGCCATCCGCAACTCCGCGTCGCTGACCGAGACCTCCCGGTCCAGCACGTCGAACTGGGCCTTGCGCACCTCGTCGGGCCACACCATCGTCTGCAGCGAGAGGACCCCGTCGCGGGGCCGCAACACGGCCAGCGATTCCTTGCTCCGCACCGCGATCTTGGCCAGTCCCACCCGGCTGGTGCGGTCCAGGGATGCCCGGAGCAGCTCGTAGGGCTTGCGCCCGACCGGCGCGGGTTCGAGGAAGTACCCGCGGGCCATCGCCAGCGGATCGACCTGGTCACTGGGGACGAACGCGACCAGTTCGATGTTCTTGGTGGAGGGCAGCGGCAGGTTGGCGAAGTCCTCCTCGGTCAGCTTCACCGTCTCCCCCGACGGCAGCTCGAAGCCCTTGGCGAGATCGGCGTAGGCGACCTCCTCGCCACACACCTCGCACACCCGGCGATAGCGCACCCGGCCGGCGTCCGCGTCGTGTACCTGGTGAAAGGACACGTCGCGGTCCTCGGTCGCTGAGTACAGCCGGACCGGGATGCTCACCATCCCGAAAGCCAGCGCGCCCTTCCATATCGCCCGCATGGCACCACACTGCGACACTCCGGGCCGCGTGTCCACCCCTGATCGCGGCTACCGGCGTACCGTGATGTGGTTTGGCAGGTTTCGCCAGCCGTTCGGCGAATGTAAGGGCACGCTATGGCCGTGATCATCCTCACCGTGTTGATCGTGATCGTGGCTGCCGGGGCGCTGCTGATGACCTCCGGGCTCCGGGTGATCAGCCAGTTCGAGCGCGGCGTGGTGTTCCGGCTCGGCCGGGTGACCAGCACGCCGCGGGAGCCGGGTTTGATCTGGATCAGGCCCGGGGTGGACAAGCTCCGCAAGGTCAACATGCAGATCGTCACGATGCCGATACCCGCGCAGGACGGGATCACCCGGGACAACGTCACGGTGCGGGTGGACGCGGTGGTCTACTTCAAGGTGATCGACCCGGTCAAGGTCGTCGTCGACGTGCAGGACTACCTGCAGGCCGTCTCCCAGGTCGCGCAGACCTCGCTGCGCTCGATCATCGGCAAGAGCGATCTGGACGACCTGCTCTCCAACCGGGAACGGCTCAACCAGGGCCTGGAGCTGCTGATCGACAGCCCCGCGCTGGGCTGGGGGGTGCAGATCGACCGGGTCGAGATCAAGGACGTCGCGCTGCCGGAGTCGATGAAGCGCTCGATGTCCCGCCAGGCGGAGGCCGAACGGGATCGCCGGGCCCGGGTGATCAGCGCCGACGGAGAGCTACAGGCCTCGGAGAAGCTGGCCCAGGCCGCCGCGGTGATGTCGGACACTCCGGCAGCTCTCCAGCTGCGGCTGCTGGAAACGGTCGTCCAGGTCGCCTCCGAGAAGAACTCCACCCTCGTCCTGCCCTTCCCCATCGAGCTCCTCCGCTTCCTCGACGCCGCCACCCCCAAACCCCCTCCCGACTCACTGAGCGATCCGGGTGCGGGGGTGGGTTAGGCGCCGGTGATGGCGGTGACGCCGGTGGTGGTGCCCAGGTAGGCGTGGTCCCGGGCGAGGGTGGGGCTCGCGAAGTGGGGGAGGTCGCCGACGTCGATCTGCTGGCGGGGGGTGCCGGTCGCGGGGTCGAGGGCGTAGAGGACACCGTGGTCGGTGTCGGTCACCCACACCGCGCCGCCACCGACGACCGGGGACCCGTCGGAGGGCACCGGCGCCGTCCAGCGCACCCGCAACCCGCTTGCCGGGTCGACGTCCACCGCGCGGGTGTTGTCGTTGCATGGGACGTAGACCGTCGAGCCGTCCACCGCGCTGCCCCCGAAGGCCTGGCAGATCGGCGCCCTGGTGCGCTGCCCGCCGATGCCGCCGAGCCGGGCGGCGTCCAGCAGGTAGCCGTCACCGCGCTTGCCGACGGCGAGCACCCGCTCGCCGACCACGACAGGGCTCATCGACCCGAGATCGAGGTCATTCGCGTTGTCCTGCGCCCACAACGCCGGGCTGAAGCTGTCGGCCAACCTCAGCTCCGGGGTGAGCGCCAGCACCGAGTCGCTGTGGTCGTAGTCCTGGGTCGCCTCACCGTTGCCCACGGCGTAGAACAACCGTCCGTTGTGGACCACACCGCCGCCGGGCGCCCAAATCGCCCCCTCCCGGGAGGTCGGCACGGCGTAACTGCGCAGCGGGCCGGTACCGGTGGTCGGGGCGGCGACCACCGAGCCGACGTAGTTGGCGCAGTCCCCGAACAGCCCGCCGTAGCCGACGTACACCCAGCCGTCGAGCACGGTCAGCGCGGCGCGTTGCTGGTGGGCGAGCTCGTCACCTTTGGGCGGCGGCAGCGCGCGGCGCAGCATGACCCTGCCGCTGGCCAGGTCCACCCCAGCCAGGGTGTGCCGGCCCCCGGCCGTCTCGGCGACCACGAAGACGAGCCCGCTGGCCTGGTCGTAGACCGCGGTGCCGGTGATCCCCAGCGGGTCGATGTTGCCGCAGGGCAACTCGGACCCGGGCACTGGCTCGCCCAGCGGCGCAGACCACAGGATGTGCCCGTCGGTGGCGGAGAGCGCGTAGACCGTGTTGTGCTCGGTCGCCGCGATCACCCGGTCCCCGACCACCAGCGGCTGGCCGTAGACGGCACCGTCGAGCCGGGTCTGCCAGGCCTGATGCAGGGTACCCAGCGGGGCGAGCTGCGCGGCGACGCCGGTGCGGGCGTTGTCGTGGTGGTAGGTCGGCCAGTCCGCGGGACCGGTCGTGGCCGGCGGTGCTGCTCCCGGGGGCCGGGCGCTGCTCACCGGCGGTGCCGGCGCGGGCACACCCGGGGCGGAGCACCCGGCCACCGCGGTGAACGAAAGGACAACGCTGAGGGCGGTCACGGTGAGGGCCGTTTTCATGACGGCCAGTGTGGATCAGGCCGGTTCGGCGCCGTGATTCGGCCGAACGGTCGTTGCGGGACCCTGCGGCCGGGTCAACGCTGCTCAGGGGGCTTATGCGACATCACTAGGAGGCAGCAATGGCCGGTTTCATCCAGATCATCGAGTACAAGACATCCCGGATCGACGAGATCCAGGCCCATGTGGACGAGCATCGACCCAGCATGCAGGACGGCAGCACCGCCCGGCGGGTCACGCTCACCGCCGACCGGGATCGCCCCGGCTACTACCTCACCATCGTCGAGTTCGACTCGTACGAATCGGCGATGGAGAACTCCAACCGGCCCGAGACAGCCGAGTTCGCAGCAGGGATGGCCAAGCTGTGCGACGGCCCGCCGACGTTCTACAACCTGGATGTGCAGCAGGTGATGGATCCCGCGGCAGGCTGAGCTCGGCCGCAGTATGGTCTCTGCCGAACACGCACCCGGACAGCAGCGCTGGGTGAGTCGTCGGGGTGGCGGAGGCGCGAGTGCGCACTGGTCAGCTGATCGCGGGCCGGTACCGGCTGGAGGAGCAGATCGGTTCCGGTGGCATGGGGGTGGTCTGGCGGGCCGTCGGCGAGGACGGCCGGATGGTCGCCATCAAGCGAGCCACCCGGCCGTCCGGCGACGAGGGGGAGCGCACCCGCCGCCGGATGAAACGTGAGGCCAGGATCGCGGCCGGGCTGCACCACCCGCATGTCGTCTCCTTCGTCGAAGAGGTGCTGGAGGGCCACGAGCGGTGGCTGGTGATGGAGTACGTGCCCTCCCGGAGCCTCGCGCAGATCCTGACCCAACACGGCCCGCTCAACCCGCAACAGGTCATGCACATCGGCGCGCAGATCGCCAATGCGCTGGAGGCGGTGCACGCCCAGGGCGTCATGCACCGGGACGTCAAACCGGGCAACGTGCTGGTCACCACGGACGGGACCGCAAAGCTGACCGATTTCGGCATATCCCGGCCCATCAGTGGTGATGTGACCGTCACCGATTCCGGGGTGATCGGCGGGACGGTGGCCTTCCTCGCCTCCGAGGTCGCCGGCGGCGAGGACGCCACCCCGGCCTCCGACGTCTTCGCTCTCGGGGCCACCTTGTTCGCAGCGGTCGAGGGGACCCCACCGTTCGGCACCGCCGACAATCCCCTGCTGGTGCTGCGCCGGGCCGCGGCCGGCGAGCTGCTGCCCTGCCGTCGGGCCGGCCCGCTCGCCCCCGTGCTGTCCGCCTTGCTCCAGCCCGACCCCGCGGACCGGCCCGACGCAGCTCGGGCCCGGGAACTGCTCCAGGACCTCGCCACCACCTCCGCGGGCGAGGGTTGCCAACCGTGGCACTGGGATCTGGGGGACGCCGGCCGGCCGTGGCGTTCCCGGCGTCGCATGCTGGTGGTGGCCGGATCGTGCCTCGCGGTCCTGGCCACGGTCGCGGGGCTGCTGATGTTCCGCCCGGGAAGCCCTGCTCCCGCCATCCCGCTGACGGTGCTGGGTGACCCCCATACCGCCGACCCCTGCGCGCTCATCGACGCCGCAACGTTCGACCGGTTCGGGGTGAGCACCCTCAAGACGGCCTATGGCGGCTTCAACCGGTGTGATGTGCTGGTGCAGTCCACCGATGGTGCGCAGATCGATGTCAAGGTGGATCTCGACAACACGGGGTCCACGGCGGGCACGGTCCAGAGCTTGCGCGCACCTCAGGTCCTCCCGCAGCCGCGGGATGGGAACCATTGCGACCGGGTCGTGGTGCTGGCCGACCAGAACCGGGTCACGATCACTGCCACCCACAATCCCCCCGAGCCCGGCTCGCCGGATCTGTGCGCCATGGCCGACGTCGCCACCCAGCGCGCGCTCCGCGTGATCAACACTGGTGCGATCCCCCGGCGCGGCGAGCCGTTCAGCCCCGCGTCCCTGGCCACGCTGAAAGCCTGCTCGCTGCTGGACACCACTACGGTCGCCCGCGCGCTCGGTGCTGGTACCGGCACGCCGGATGCCGGTTTCGGGGACTGGCAGTGCAGCTGGCACAGCAGCGCCAACGGTCTCATTGCCCGCGTGTACTACGACCGGAACAGCCCGTTGACCCCACAGGACGGTCGCCCGATCACGCTCGCCGGACACGCCGCCTACCTCACCGAGCGACCTGACGAACCGGACTGCGTCACCCAGGTGGTCAACCGGCGGGATTTCGACGCGAGCAGCGACCCGGTAGACGAGTTGCTCATGGTCTCCGTCAGCGGGCCACGGCCCGTGCCTGAGCTGTGCGAACCGGCCCGCGCACTCGCGGCGGCTGCCGCCACCAGAATGCCGGCACCTCGCTGACAATGATCAGAACCGGCCCCAGGCCACTTCCCAGCGACCGCCAGTCCGGTATATCCGGTAGTTATTCTGCCTGGCCCACTTTTCCGCGGCCACCCGAAGCACGTCCGAACCCGCGTTGAGGTAGTCGACAGCGATCTCTTTTGTGCCGAACCTTCTCAGCACCTCCACCAGCTTCTCCTCCGACCCGGTGATTCCCAGTTTTATCACCAGATAAAGCAATGGCCTCCGCAGCTCGGAGCTTTCCAGAACCCGCCGAACAATGGCCGGATTGTAGATGTGCGGCGAACACATCCGGAGCTCGTCGTATACCGCGCGGCCGGTGTGCACGTCGAACCAGGAGCCGGTGGGTCCCAGGCACCGGGCGCCCCGCTCGAGGAGCTCCTCGGTCGCCGCCAACTCCGCCATCTCCGGGGCGGTGAGCCATTCTCGATTTCGCAGGTCGCCGTCTGCGCACGCTTCGATCAGGCAGGCGATAGCGCGCTCCCGCTGGTAATAGTAGGCGAGGTGGAGGGCGGTGTTCCCTTTGCTGTCCTGCTGGTCGATGCGCACTCCCTGCTGCCGTAACCGGTCGGCGTCACCGTCCGACGCCGCGCGATAAAGCGCTTGTACACGTTCACTCACCCCGCGACTGTGCCGGCGCCGAAGTGCCGAGAGCAGCAGCGCGGCTCCCATGGCGACCAAGATGATCGCGATTATCGCGGCGCCGTGCATGGGCTGTTGTGTAGTGGAAACAGTCCGGGACCCCTCCCTGAGGCGGGCCGGGGTCGTTGTACCTCTACGGAGGTACGCCGACCGTGCGCTCTTCGCTGAATGGCGTATCCCAGATGCCTCTGCCGGTCCGACGACGGGAGCGGCCCGGCGGCGCAACATTGCTGCAGACGGCCAGGCAACCCGAACGCCCGGCCAGACGCGAAGGAGATCACCATGTTGACGGAACTGATGACTTATGCGGCGCACCCGGGTTGGGGATATGGCCACGGCGCGGGCGGGCCCGGCTGGTGGATCGTTTTCCCCATCCTGTTCTGGGTCCTGGTGCTCTCGGCGATCGGGTACGTGATCTACCGCAGGTCGCCCAAGCAGCAGGCACGGACCTCAGCCGAGCGGACGCTTGCCGAGCGCTACGCCCGGGGCGAGATCAGCGAGGAGGAGTTGCAGCAGCGCAGGAACGTGCTCCGGTCCAACTCGTGAGCACCGGGGATGGCGAGGCGTTGTCTCTCTACTCGGGTGGCAGCGCCTCGCGCACTCGCTGGATGGCGCCGGCATTGGCCTGCGGTTCCCGGCTCAGCGCTTGCACGTCCGCCACGATCCGGTCGATCCGGTCGTGCACGGCCTGCTGTTTGACCGCGGCGACCTCCTCGGCGAGCTTGCGGAGCTGATCCAGCGCGTGGACCTCCGATTCGTCGAGACCCTCATGCGACTGCCGGGCGGCCAGCACGTCGACGGCGTCCAGGAGCCGGCCGAGCTGGCGCCCGTAACTGGCCACCTCGGTGATGATGCGCTGTTCCAGCTGCGGATCGTTGGTACGGGTGGCATTGATATTGATCAAGCCGAGCTGGCCGCCCTCAATGTTCTCGGTGACATCGCCGGACAGCGGCGCACGGATACCGAGCATCGACAACCACATCTGCCAGGGATTCCATGGCTGAGCCCCGTGGTGAGCGTCGGGCATGGTGGGTGCACTCCCCTCGCAGGTGCGGTGGTGGACCGGCCCCGTTGCCGTCATTACAGTACGGTCGGTCGGTACCCAGCCGCCCACCACCGTCCTACGGAGAGACAACTTGGGCGAGGTAGACAGCCAATCGCTCCCGGCCACGCACGGCAGCCTGGCCCTTGGGGTGCCGGCGTCCCGGCCCGGCACGATCTTCGCGCTGGCCATCGCGGGCGGCATCGCGATCAAGCCGCGGCAGGGACGGACCATCGTGTTCGGGCGCAACCGGCCGGAGGTGCACGTCTGCGTCGGGGAGGACGACCCGCAGGTCAGCCGCCAGCACGGCTTGCTGACCCATCACCGGGGCCAGTGGCGGGTGAGCAACACCGGGCGGCTCCCGTTGCGGTTGCCCGGATCCCGGAAGCTGTTCCCCGACGAGGAGCCTGCGCCGCTCGGCGAGGGGTACACGCCGCTGTTCATACAGGGTTCACGCGGCCGGGAGCACCTGCTCGAGTTGTACGTCAGCGGCGCCGACGGGCAGCGCCCGTCGTCCCGGCACGGCGATCCCACCCAGCTGCCGAGGATCTGGCGGCTACACCAGGACGAGCGGCTGGCCCTGATCGTGCTGGGGCAGTACTACCTGCTGCACGAGGCGCATCCGCACCCGCTGACCTGGCGGCAGGCGGCCGAGCAGCTCGCCGAGCTGCAGCCCGGGGCCGGGTGGACCCCCAAGAGGGTCGAGCACGCGATCACCTCGGTGCGCACCCGGCTGTCCCAGGAGGGCGTGCCGGGTTTGACCCGCGAGGAGGTCGGCGAGCCAGTCGGCAATACCTTGAACGACAACCTGCTGACCGAGCTGGTGGCCTCGACCACCCTCGTGCCGCCGGACCTCGCGATGCTCGACGAGCATCCGCTGTCCTGAGCCGGTCATCCCCGATTGGTCACAGTGGCTCCGCTAGGCCTACCTGGATGAGATAAGTGGTCATATTCCAGTAGTCACGGTTATCCTTGATCTTCCCGTTGCGGAGGACGCCGATCGAGACACCCGGGATATCGAAACGCATGCCCGTGGCCGGAAAATCGCGCTCGGCGTCCTCGCAGTCGTTGGTTCCCGACATCGTCCATTCAAACGAATACGCCTCGGGGGTCACGATTGATCGCTCGAGCGCGAAGCGATAGTCGGTCGAGAAGCTCAGTTCCATACCGGCGACAAATTCCTGCACCGCCTCGATACCCTTGAACTGCTCACCGAGTCCGAGATCGACGTACACGACATCGTTGGTCATG
>DASYAZ010000130.1:0-16144 GCA_036501085.1 Pseudonocardiaceae bacterium
GACCTCGCCGTGGAGATGCAGATCCTGTCCTTCCACCAGGCTCGCCGGTCCGGAGTGGATGAGGTGGGACCGGTGGACGGGGTGGTCGGCTCGATGGTGGTGGGCCGATGAGCCTGCTGGTCGTCGGGCTGTCGCATCGCAGTGCACCGGTCGGGGTGCTGGAGCAGGTGGCGGCATCTGCGGTAGATGCCGGCAAGGTCCTCAACGAGCTGCTCGAGCAGGAGCATGTGGCGGAGGCGTTGCTGCTGTCCACCTGCAACCGGGTCGAGGTATACGCGGTGGTGGGGACCTTCCACGGCGGGTTGGCCGATGTCACCGACGTGCTGGCCCGCCAGTCCGCGATGGCGCTGGACGAGATGTCCGACCACCTCTACGTGCACTACGCGGCAGCCGGTGTGGAGCACCTGTTCTCGGTGGCCGCCGGGCTGGACTCGATGGTGGTGGGCGAGCCGCAGATCCTGGGCCAGTTGCGCACCGCGTATGCCGGCGCGGAACAGGCGGGCACCATCGGGCGGACCTTGCACGAGGTCGTCCAGCAGGCGTTGCGGGTCGGCAAGCGCGTGCACAGCGAGACCGGTATCGATGCCGCAGGGCCTTCGGTGGTCTCTGAAGCCCTGGCAGCGACGGCGGCCGAACTGTCCGCAACCGGGAGTGCGGGCCTGGCGGATCGGCGAGTGCTGGTGCTCGGCGCCGGTTCCATGGGCGGATTGGCCGCGGCGCAACTGCGCCAGTCCGGCGTCTCCGAGATCGTGGTGGCCAACCGCACGTATGCCGGCGCGCAGCGGCTGGCCGCGCTGAGCGAGGCCGAGGGCACGTCCGCCCGGGCGATCGGTCTGGACGCTGTGGAGGGCGAGCTGGCCGAGGTGGACGTGGTGATCTGCTGCACTACCGCCACCGGTGCCGTGCTCAGGGCCGAGCAGATCATCCAGCGGCGGGTCCCGCTTGTGGTGTGTGATCTGGGATTGCCCCGCAACGTGGAGCCCGAGGTCGGCGCCGTTCCCGGCGTCATCCTGCTGGATCTCAGCACGGTGGCCCGGCGGCTGGAACTCGGCGATCGGGCTTCCGGTGCGGTCGGTGCCGCCCATCAGCTCGTCAGCCAGGAGGTGCGCGACTACCTGGCCGCCCAGCGCAGCGCGGAAGTCACCCCCACGGTCGCCGCGCTGCGCAGGCGGGCAGCCGACGTGGTGGACGCGGAGCTGCTTCGGCTGGAGAACCGGTTACCGGGACTGGATGTGGCAGTGCGCGATGAGCTGGCCCGAACCGTGCATCGGGTGGTGGACAAGCTGCTGCACGCGCCCACCGTGCGGGTCAAGCAACTCGCCGAGTCCGGTGGCGGTGAAACCTATGCGGCCGCGCTGCGGGAGCTCTTCGAGCTCGACCCGTCAGCCGCGGCGGCTATCGCCGCGCCGATCCGCCCGCCATCCGCCGCCGATCCTTCCGGAACCCGGTGATGGCAGTGGCACAACGGTCGATGGTGCTGGGGGCGCTGGGAACCGTGAGCAGCCCCCTGGGCCTCGCCCAGGCGGAGCCGGTGGCGCAGCGGCTACGGGCCGCCGGGCTGGACGTGCACCCCGTGCCCGTACCACCCGGGGACGCACCAGAGGGCGATCCCGGCGCGGCGTTGCGCGCGGCTCTGGTGGCCGGCGAGATCGATGTGGCAGTGCATTCCGTCACGGACCTGCCGGTGGTGGCGGATGCCCGGATGGTGCTCGCCGCGGTGCCGGAGCGGTCCGATCCGCGTGATGCGTTGGTCGCGCGGGACGGGATGGTTCTGGGTGAATTACCCGCCGGGGCGGTGCTCGGCACCGGGTCGCCGCGGCGGGGCAGGCAGCTGCAGGCGTTGGGCCTGGGGCTGCGGGTGGTGCCGGTGCGGGGTGAGATCGACTCCCGGATCCGCCGGGTCACCGACGGGGAACTCGATGGCGTTGTGGTCGCGGCCGCCGAGCTCGGCTGGCTCGGCCGGATCGCGGAAGCCACCGAGCTGCTCGACCCGTTACAGATGTTGCCTGCGCCCGGGCAGGGAGCGCTGGCCTGCCAGTGCCGGGTCGATGACCTGGACACCGAACACGTGCTGGGCACGCTGCTCGATGATGCCGGGGCGCGGGCCGCGGTCACCGCTGAGCGGGCGTTGCTCGCCGCGATCAGTGAAGGTGGCGACGCCGCAGTGGGTGCCCTCGCCGATGTCGTCGAGGACTTCGATGACACGGGACGGGTCGTGCTACGGCTGTTCTTGCGGGGGATGGCAGCCACTGCGGACGGTGGGGTGTTCCGATCGTCCGGTACCGGGGAGCTGACCGATGCCGACGAACTCGGCCGCCAGGTTGCGGCCGAATTGCTAGACCTGGCTGCCGGCGCGCTGGGCGAGAGACCCGGCGCAGCGTGGCCAGGCCCGACGGCCTGATGGGAAACGAGTACGTACATGAGTCGTGTCTGCAAGACCGCTGGGCGGATCGCCTTTGTCGGCGCCGGTCCCGGTGATGCTGGGTTGCTGACCGTGCGGGCGCAGCATCTGCTGAGCTGTGCCGCGCTGCTGGTGACCGATCCCGATGTCCCCGCCGAGGTGCTCGCGCTGGCGGCCGAGGGTGCCGAGGTGCGCCCAGCGGTGGGTGAGCCTGGTGAGGTCGCCAAGGACTTGGTCACCGAGGCCAAGGCTGGACGAGCTGTGGTGCGGTTGGTCGCGGGCGATCCGCTGACGGCCGATGCCGTCGTTGCCGAGGCGCTGGCCGTGGCCCGCACCTCGGTGTCCTTCGACGTGGTGCCCGGTGTGCCCGCGAGCACCGCGGTCCCGGCGTTCGCCGGGGTTGCGCTGGGCTCCGCGCACACCGAGGCCGACGTTCGCGCCGGTGTCGACTGGGCGGTCCTCGCGGCAGTTCCCGGGCCGCTGGTGCTGCATGCCACCGCCTCCCACCTGGCCGAGGCTGCTGCGGCGCTGGTCGAGAACGGGCTGGCCGCGAGCACCCCGGTGGCTATCACCGCATCGGGAACCAACCCGACACAGCACACCGTCGAGACCACGCTGGCGGGGCTGTGCGAGGACACCGGCGAGCTCGCCGGCCCACTGGTGATCACCGTCGGCGCGGTGGTCGGGCAGCGTACGAAGCTGTCCTGGTGGGAGTCCCGGGCACTGTACGGCTGGAAGGTGCTCGTGCCGCGCACCAAGGAGCAGGCCGGCGAGATGAGCGAGCGGCTCGCGGCGCACGGCGCGGTGCCGGTGGAGGTCCCGACGATCTCGGTGGAGCCACCCCGTTCCCCCGCGCAGATGGAACGTGCGGTCAAGGGCCTGGTCGACGGGCGTTACCAGTGGGTGGTGTTCACCTCGACCAATGCGGTTCGCGCGGTCTGGGACAAGTTCGCCGAGTTCGGGTTGGACGCCCGAGCGTTCGCCGGTGTGAAGATCGCCTGCGTGGGAGAGGCCACCGCGGAGCGGGTGCGCGCGATGGGGATCACCCCGGAGTTGCTGCCCTCGGGTGAGCAGTCCTCCGAGGGGTTGCTGGCCGACTTCCCGCCGTTCGATGACATCCTCGATCCGGTGGACCGGGTGTTGCTTCCTCGCGCGGACATCGCCACCGAGACGCTGGCCGCCGGGCTGCGGGAGCGCGGCTGGGAAATCGACGACGTGACCGCCTACCGCACCGTCCGCGCCGCTCCGCCACCCGCCGAGACCCGCGAGATGATCAAAACGGGTGGTTTCGACGCGGTGTGCTTCACCTCCTCCTCCACGGTGCGCAACCTGGTCGGTATCGCGGGCAAGCCGCACGCCCGCACGATCGTCGCCTGCATCGGCCCGGCCACCGCGGAGACCGCCGTCGAGTTCGGCCTGCGGGTGGACGTGCAGCCGGAGGTGGCCCAGGTTGGCGCCCTGGTGGACGCGCTGGCCGAGCACGCCGCCCACCTGCGGGCGGCGGGAGCGCTGCCCCCACCCCGCAAGACCAAGAACCGGCGACGCTGACCCGGGAGGGCTGAGAAGTCCCGATGTACCCGACGAGCCGCCCGCGCCGGCTGCGTACTACGCCGGCGATGCGCCTGCTGGTCACCGAGACCACGGTGGCCGTACGTCAACTGGTGCTCCCGGTGTTCGTCAAGGAGGGCGCCGCCGAGCCGGTGCCGATCCCGTCCATGCCCGGCGTCGTGCAGCACAGCCGGGATTCGCTGCGCAAGGCCGCCGCGGAGGCGGTAGCCGCCGGGCTGGGCGGGATCATGCTGTTCGGCGTACCCGTTACCCGGGATGCCGCTGGTTCGGGTGCCCTGGACCCGGACGGCGTGCTGAACGCCGCCCTGCGTGATGTGCGGGCGGAGGTGGGCGAGGATCTCGTCGTCATGGCCGACACCTGCCTGGATGAGTTCACCGACCACGGGCACTGCGGGTTGCTGGATGCGAACGGCCGGGTGGACAACGACGCGACCCTCGAGGTGTACGCCCAGATGGCGCGCGCGCAGGTCGAGTCCGGCGCCCACCTGGTCGGGCTCAGCGGGATGATGGACGGCCAGGTCGGAGTGATCCGATCCGCGCTGGATGCAGCGGGCTATCAGGACGCCGGCATCCTGGCGTACAGCGCTAAGTACGCCTCGGCGTTGTACGGGCCGTTCCGGGATGCGGTGGAGTCCTCGTTACGGGGGGATCGCCTCACCTACCAGCAGGATCCGGCGAACGCCCGGGAGGCGCTGCGGGAGACCGCGCTCGATCTCGCCGAGGGCGCGGACATCGTGATGGTCAAGCCCGCGATGTGCTACCTGGATGTGCTGCACGAGGTGGCCGGGATCTCCGATGTCCCGGTCGCCGCCTACCAGGTCTCCGGTGAGTACTCGATGGTCGAGTCAGCGGTGGCCCGCGGTTGGCTGGACCGGCGGCGCACCGTGCTGGAGATGCTGACCTCGATCCGCCGGGCCGGTGCTGATCTGGTGCTGACCTACTGGGCGGTGCACGCCGCGGGCTGGTTGCGCTGACCGCACGTCGCGCCGTAGCGCCGGTGACCCGCGACTACCGTGAGCCGCCATGACGACGATCCCGCCGCCTCCCGGTGACTACTCGGCACCATCCTCGATCCCGGTCCGCGGGCCGCGGCCGAGGGTCGTGGAGATCTCCTTCTGGCTCTGGATCATCGACCTGGTCATCGCCGTGATCGGTTGTGTGGTCGCGTTCAGCCAACTCGACCGCATCCGCACTGAGGCGATCAACCGGATACTGGTGCAGACCCCGACTCTGGACCGAGGATCGATCGAGAACGTGGCGACCGCCGTGCTGATCGGAACCGTCGCCGTGGTCTTGTTGTTCGTCATCGCTGAGATCGTCTTTGTGTTCCTCATGCGCGGTGGCCGCAACTGGGCACGGATCGTGCTGGCCGTGGTCGGTGGTCTCGGTGTGCTGTTCGAGATCATCGGTCTCGCGGGCCTGACCGGCTCGATGTTCGTGGTCGCGCTGGCCCAGCTACTGCTGATCCTCGGAGCCATCGCGACCATGTTCGCGCCCGCCGCGAACGCATGGTTCCGCCCCCGTCGCACCGGGTTCTGAGCACCGGTTTCCTCTTTCGACGATCATGAGGCATGGTGGCTATCACCATGGCGATCTCGCGGAGGATCGCCTCCAGGCGGGTCTGGATGTCGTGGGCGGTGTAGCGCAGGACCGTGTATCCGTGTGTGACCAGCACATTCTGCCGGGTTCGATCATCCTGGACGGCGATCCAGGTGCCATGGGTGCGGTACCCGTCCACCTCAAGGATGAGTCGCCGCGCAGGATCGAGGAAATCCGCCACATACCCCAGCACCGATTCGTTGACCAGGAAGCCGGTGAGGCCCGCCGCCTGCAGTCCCGTGGCGAGCAGGCGCTCGGGGACAGACGCCGCGCCGGGTACCTGGGTGGCCAGTTGCTGCGCGATGCGGCGAGATCCCCTTCTCCCGATCTCCTCGAAATAGCGCATGCGCAGCGCGCGATCCGAGGTCAGCGTCGCGCTGACGTGATCGAGCAGGGCCGCGCACGCGGCGTCATCGAGCAATGCTCATCCACCGCCATCCGCCACAGCCGGGCTGCGGCGAGGTGGCTCACCACACCCGTGAGCTGCCACAGGACAGCGCCATGTGCCCGCGTGGCCAGCGACGCAGGGCCGACCGTGTACACGGCGGGGAGCATCCGCTGCAACCGGCCACGGCGGACCCAGGTGTCGATGGTGTTCGGGTTCAGCCCGGCCGCTCGCAGCTGCGTCCTGCTCACCGCACCGTGCTGGCAGCGGAGCAACTGCTCGATGTCGCTTCCCATAGCGTCCACCGTGACAGCGATCACCGGCAGTTCTGCCCGGATGCCAACCCCTCGGCGATCCGGCGGGCCCGCCCGGCTAATCTCGGAACAATCATGACCAGCCAGGGCTTGGACGCTGCGCGCTCCCGTGGCCGCCGGGCCGCGGCGGTGTCCCTGGAGGTCGTGGTCGCCGCCCTGCTGGGCGCTCTGACCTGGTGGTGCTGGCAGCGCGGAGTGACGGTGACGGTACGTCGCGGTGTCGGGATGAGCGACGTCGAGGGGAGTTGGTGGGCCGCCGCCACCGCGGCAGCCACGCTGGCCGGGATCCTGCTACTCGACGCGGGACGGCGCGGGATGGCGACACCATGATCCCGGCGATGACGATTCCAACGTCAACCTCAACGACAACCCCAGGTGCGGAGCAGGTGTGACAGCCCCCAAGTCAGCCCGGCTCTTCGGCCGAGCCAGCGCGGTGATTCCGGGCGGGGTGAACTCCCCGGTGCGGGCGTTCCGCGCGGTGGGCGGTACTCCGCGCTTCATGGTTCGGGCTGCGGGACCGTACCTCTGGGATGCCGACGGCAACCGTTACGTCGATCTGGTCTCGTCCTGGGGACCGATGATCCTGGGACACGCGCACCCGGCGGTGGTGGACGCGGTGCGGGACGCGGCCGGGCAGGGGCTGTCCTTCGGCACCCCGACCCCCGGGGAGATCGATCTCGCCGAGGAGATCGTGCGCCGGGTCGACCCGGTGGAGCAGGTCCGCCTGGTCAACTCCGGTACCGAGGCGACGATGAGCGCGATCCGCCTGGCCCGGGGCGTCACCGGGCGCACCGCAGTGGTCAAGTTCGCCGGTCACTACCACGGGCACGTCGACGCGCTGCTCGTCGCGGCCGGCTCCGGCGTCGCCACTTTCGGGCTGCCCAGCAGCCCAGGGGTAACCGGCGCGCAGGCCGCCGACACGATCGTGCTGCCGTACAACGACATCGGCGCCCTGCACGCGCTCTTCGATGAGCGGGGAGCCGAGATCGCCGCGGTCATCGCCGAGGCGGCTGCCGGGAACATGGGTGCGGTGCCGCCGGACCCGGGCTTCAACGCCGCGCTGCGTGAGCTGTGCCACGCTCATGGCGCGCTGCTGATCCTGGACGAGGTGATGACCGGGTTCCGGGTCTCGGCCGCCGGCTGGTACGGGCTCGAGCAGGTCCCCGCTGACCTGTACACCTTCGGCAAGGTGATGTCCGGTGGATTGCCGGCCGCGGCCTTCGGCGGCTCCGCGGAACTCATGGCCTACCTGGCGCCTGCCGGACCCGTCTACCAAGCCGGCACGCTGTCCGGCAACCCCGTCGCGGTGGCAGCCGGCCTGGCCACGCTGCGGGCCGCCGATCACGACGTCTACGCCCGGCTGGACGCGGCGTCGCTCCAGTTGGCCGGCCTGCTGGACGAGACGCTGGACGCCCAGAGCGTGCCGCACCGGGTGCAGACCGCCGGCTCGCTGCTCAGCGTGTTCTTCACCGGTGCCGGCAGCGAGCCGGTGCGGGACTACGCCGGGGTACAGGCCACCGAGACGTGGCGGTTCCCGGCTTTCTTCCACGCCCTGCTCGATCGGGGTGTGTACGCCCCGCCGAGTGCCTTCGAGTCCTGGTTCGTCTGCGCAGCACTGGACGCGGAGGCCTTCGAGATCATTGCGGGGGCGCTGCCGCACGCCGCGCGCGCCGCGGCGCAGGCCACCCGACCGGGACTGCCGGGATGACCCGCACCGTGGTCCACCTGTTGCGGCACGGTGAGGTGCGCAACCCGGCCGGCATTCTGTACGGCCGGCTGCCCGGTTTCTCCCTTTCTGAGCTGGGTCTGCGCCAGGCTGAGCGAATCGCCGCGCACCTGGGTGATCACGACGTGGTGCACGTGGCCAGCTCGCCGTTGCTGCGGGCCCAGCAGACCGCCGGACCTGTTGCCGCCCGGCATGGCCTGCATCCGGTCATCGACGAGGGCCTGATCGAGGCGAGCAACTCGTTCGAGGGCACCCGGGTGTCGGTCGGTGACGGCGCGCTGCGCGACCCGCGGAACTGGCTCCTGCTGTGGAACCCGTTCCGCCCCTCCTGGGGTGAGCCGTACCGGGAGATCGCCGACCGGATGCTCGCCGCCGTCCACCGCGCCCGCACGCTGGCGGCGGGGCACGAGGCGGTCTGCGTGTCGCATCAGCTGCCGATCTGTGCCGTCGTCCGGTATCTGGGTGGGCTGCGCCTGTGGCACGACCCGCGGCGGCGGCGGTGCGCGGTGGCCTCGCTGACGAGCCTGGTGTTCGCGGGTGCGGATCTGATCGATGTCGTCTACAGCCGACCGGCGGCGGTCATGGCATGAGACGCTCCCCGCGGGTGCTGCGCACAGCGAGGCTACTGGTCGGCTGCGCTGTCCTGGTTGGCTGTGCGATGCTCGCCGGCTGCGCGACCGGGACCGACGCGGTGGCCCGTGGTGGCAGTTTCGAATTCGTGTCGCCAGGCGGGAAGACCGACATCTTCTACGATCCCCCGGCCAGCCGGGGCACCGTCGGGCCCTTGAGCGGTGAGAGCCTCACCGAGCCCGGGACGGTGGTGTCGCTCGAGCAGTACCGCAACCAGGTGGTGGTACTCAACATCTGGGGTTCGTGGTGCGGGCCGTGCCGTTCGGAGGCCGCTGAGCTGGTCCGGGTCGCCACCGCCACGGCACCGCAGGGAGTTCGGTTCGTCGGGATCGACGTCCGGGACAGCCAGCAGGCCGGGGCGGACTTCGACCGTGACTTCGGGTTGACCTACCCGTCGATCTTCGATCCACCGGGCCGGACGTTGTTCGCGCTCAGCGGGATCCCGCGTTCGGTCGTGCCGCTGACGGTCGTGCTCGATCGGCGGCACCGGGTTGCCGCAGTATTCCTGCACGCCATGCGGGCGCACGACCTCCAGCCCGTGGTGCAGCGCATCGCGCGGGAACCGTGACGACCCTGATGCAACCGGGCTGGCCCCGGGTTGGCAGTCGTTGAGAGCACCCAGACCAGGGGTTGGCGGTACTTGAAGGGCTACCGCGACCTACGCTGAGTGCCGTGGGCCTCACGCAACTCGCCATCTCCGGGCCGCTGCTGCTGGCGGCCGGGGTGGCGGTGCTCGCGGGGGCGGTCAGCTTCGCCTCGCCCTGCGTGGTGCCGCTGGTGCCGGGATACCTTGCCTATCTCACTGGGCTGGTCGGCGTTGAGGGGAGCGCCACGGGCCGGGGTCGGGTGCTCGGTGCGGTGGCGCTGTTCGTGCTGGGGTTCTCGGTGGTGTTCACCGCCAGTGTGGTGACTGTTCTCGGCGTCACCGATCGGCTGGTGCTCAGCGAGGTCACCCTGCAGCGCGTTGGCGGCGTGATCACGATAGCGATGGGACTGGTGTTCGTCGGGCTGGTGCCGATGCTGCAGCGTGACGTCCGCGTGCACCCGCGACCGGGGCTGGGGCCCCGGCACGTGCTCGGCGCACCGTTGCTGGGTGCGGTGTTCGGGCTCGGCTGGACGCCGTGCCTCGGCCCCACCCTCGCCGGGGTCACGGCGCTGGCCGTCGGCACGCCGGGAGGGGGCTTGGCGCGCGGAGTGCTGCTGGTGGGGGCCTACTGCCTTGGCTTGGGTGTGCCCTTCCTGCTTCTCGCGTTGGGTGCCCAGCGGGCGGTGCGCGCGGTGTCCTGGTTGCGCCGCCATGTCCGCGGGGTACAGCTGGCCGGTGGGATGTTGCTCATCGTGGTCGGTTTGCTGCTGGTCACCGGGTTGTGGGCCGGGCTCGTCGCGATGCTGCGCGGTCCGGTCGCCGGCTTCGAGACACCGATCTAGATGGTCCGGATACAGCCGGCCATAGCCCTGGCGCGCAACGCCTGGCGCGGGTTGACCAGCATGCGCACCGCGCTGGTGCTGCTGTTCCTGCTGGCGCTGGCGGCGCTGCCGGGTGCCCTGCTGCCGCAGTACTCCTTGAACGCCCAGCGCGTCCAGACCTACCGCAACCAGCACCCGATCCTCGGGCCGGTGCTGGACCGGCTGGGATTCTTCGATGTGTTCGCCAGCCCCTGGTTCGCGGCGATCTACCTGTTGCTGTTCGTCTCGCTGGTGGGATGCGTCGTCCCGCGCAGCATCGACTACGCCCGCCAACTGCGCCGCCCGCCAGTGGCCACCCCCCGCAACCTGGGCCGCCTACCGCACTACGCGAGCGCGACGTGCACCGCCCCGCCCGAGGAGATCCGCACTGCCGCCCGGCGCCGGCTGCGGGGGTGGCGGATCGCCGAGCGGGAGGAACCCGGCGGTGCCCGCTCGCTGTCCGCGGAGCGGGGCTACCTGCGGGAGGCGGGCAACCTCGTCTTCCACATCGCCCTGCTCGGGCTGCTGGTGTCGTTCACCCTAGGCAAGCTGGTCGGCTACGAGGGGCAGGTGATCGTGCTGGCCAACGGCTCCCAGTTCTGCAACTCCGGCCCGCTGGCCTACGACTCGTTCACCCCCGGCCGCATGGTGGACGGCACCAGGTTGGAGCCGTTCTGCGTGCGGGTGGACAGCTACTCCTCGACCTACACGCCCACCGGGCAACCCGAGCAGTTCCGCGCCGCCATCGCCTACCAGGGCCGCGAGGACCTCTCCACGGGCACCTGGCACCCCTACCAGTTAGCGGTCAACGAGCCGTTGCGGCTCGGCGGGACCCGGGTCTACCTGCTGGGCCACGGGTACGCCCCGCGGTTCACCGTCACCTTCCCCGATGGCCAGCAGCGCAGCGCGGTGGTGCAGTGGGCGCCGGTGGACCAGGCCACCTTCCTGTCGGAGGGTGCCACGAAGTTCGACCCTCCCGGGGTGACCGATGACGCGCAACGGCGCACCCGCCAGCTCGCGATCACCGGATTGCTGGCGCCGACCGCGGTGTTCCAGGGCTCGCTGCTGTCCTCGGGATTCCCCGGCCTGCTGGATCCGGCGGTGGCGATCGATGTGCTCAAGGGTGATCTGGGCAACAACTCCGGCCGTGGTCAGTCGATCTTCTCGGTGGACAGGTCGATGGTGGACTCGGGGCGGCTCAAGCAGGTGGCGCGGAGCAACCTGCGCCCCGGTGGCGAGCTCACCCTGCCGGACGGCACGGTGGTGCGCTTCGATGGCGTGACCCGGTTCGTCTCGCTGCAGGTGTCCTACGACCCGGTCCAGCTATGGGTGCTCGGCTTCGCGGTCCTGGTGCTCGGCGGGCTGGGGCTGTCCTTGGCGGTCAAGCGCCGCCGGTTCTGGGTGCGGATCTCCCCGGCGGGGTTGGACGGTACCGTGGTGGAGCTGGGTGGGCTGGCCCGCACCGAAGCCGCTGGCTATGGCGAGGAGTTCGACCGGATCGCTGACGATCTGCTCTCACCCTGGCAGCAGCGGCCGGTGCCGACCGGGGTGCCGGACCAAGGAGGGGTGAGCGATGCCGATCGATCCGGTCCTGGCGTCCTACAGTGACCTCGCTTACGGCACCGCGCTGGTGCTTTACCTGGTGGCCTTGGTCCTGCATGCCGTGGAGTACGCCGCCGGACGGGTTCCGGTGGCGGCTGCGGCGCCAAGCACCGGGAGCCAGGGCTCGGTCGCCACGCTGGCTCCTCCGGAAGGTGCGTCGCGCCGAGGGGTGACCGAGCGGATCGGCCGCAGCGCGGTGGCACTGACCGTGCTCGCGGTCCTGGTGCACGCCAGCTCGCTGGTGCTGCGCGGAGCCGCGGTCGGGAAGGTCCCCTGGTCGAACATGTACGAGTTCACCTCGGCGATCTGCCTCGTCGCGGTCGGTTGCTGGCTGGTCGTGCTGTACCGGCAACGGAGCGCCGCGGCACGGTTGCAGCGGCTGGGTGGTTTCGTCCTGCTGCCTGTCGTGGTGCTGATGTTCCTGGGTGGCACGGTGCTCTACGCGCAGGCCGCGCCGCTGATCCCGGCGTTGAACTCGTACTGGATCGCCATCCATGTCGTCGCGGCGATCACCGCGACGGGCATCCTGCTGGTCTCCGGGGTGGCCAGCGTGCTGTATCTGCTCAGCACGCGTGGTGGTTCACAGTTCGCGGCCCGGCTCCCGGCGAGCGCCATCTTGGACCGGCTGGCCTACCGCACCGCCGTGATGGCAATGCCGGTCTGGACCTTCGCGATCATCACCGGCGCGATCTGGGCTGAGGCGGCGTGGGGACGCTACTGGGGCTGGGACCCGAAGGAGACGTGCGCGCTGGTCGCCTGGGTGGTCTACGCAGGATACCTGCACGCCAGGGCGACGGCGGGATGGCGCGGTTCGCGCTCAGCATGGATCAACGTGCTTGGTTTCGGCGTGATGCTGTTCAACCTGTTCTTCGTCAACATCGTCGTCGCCGGGTTGCACTCCTACGCGGGGGTGTGACGCCTGACGGGCCGGTGTTCGTCAGCGTCCTTCACCGGGATGGGGACCCTTGCGGTTCAAGCTCCGGAGAAACTCCGGATCATCATCCGGCGCGAGTACCGCGGGCGCCGGTGGACGCAACGCTTTCCAGAGCAGCACGGTGACCGAAGCAATCCCGACCGCCGCCATGGCATACAGCACGCCAGTCACCTCCTCCACGTCACCACCCAGCCTAGTAGCGTGCGGTGACGCTGGCGAGCGAGCCTGCGCGGGCTCAGCCGGCGGTCTTGCGGGCCACGCGGTCCGGCGGGGCCGGAGTCGTGAGCGAGGCGAGCAGTGCTCGAACCTCGGTCTCCCGGAACCGGCGGTGCCCGCCAGGAGTCCTGATCGAGCCGATCCGCCCGGCAGAGGCCCACCGAGTCACGGTTTTGGGATCGACTCGGAACAGGGCTGCTACCTCCCCAGGAGTGAGTAAGCGTTCAGTGTGGGGCTGGGACATCGCGGGCCTCCCCAAGCTCGTCGACCTCACAGTCGGGACCTACCGGAGTATCGTGACAGGTCGTGCGGTAGGTACTCGAACGGTTCTGTAGAGGTAAAGCGCCGGTAATGGGATGAATCATCCCCAAATCGATACCTCGATCGGGCGAATCCGGGTCTGTGCCCATCCGCCGGCGCCGTGGAGCCCCGCTGCCGCCAAGCCTCCGGATGGAGGTCAACGCCGGTCCCTGACCATCCACCTGTGTTCAGGGGTGGTCAGGGACCAGCGTGTAATACTGCCTACTCAGTGTGCACCACTCGTGGATCTTCGCGAGGGTACGCGAAGCAGGGATCGGTTTACGCCAAGAGCAACCGATCGAAGAATTCCCGGTAACGCTGGAAACTCACCCGCAGATCCTCGGTCGATGTCGGATCGTCGGCTCGATGACGGGTGACGTTCCCGTGGATCTCCCGCAGTGTCCGCTCGACGAGCGCGCCCGCCTCCTCCACCGCCCGCTGTGGGTCATCGACGAAGGTGCCCTGCACTCGTTGCCACTGATCACGCAGGTCGGCGGGGTTGTTGAGCAGCCCCACCCGCTCCGCGCTGCCATCGGCGGCTGCCTCGTCCCGGGTGCGGCTCCGGGGCTGCTCCGCCACCGGCGGCGCGACCCGGGTGCCAGACCTGGGGGCGTCGCGGACGGGAGCTTCCCGAACCTCCTGAACTGGGGCTTCGGCAGCAGGCGTTTCGCGAACACGGGCCCGGGGAGGCCGGGTCTCGCGAACCGGAGCTTCTCGAATCGGGGTCTCCCGAATCGGGGTCTCTCGAACCGGGGTTTCGTGTCTGGGTCCGGTAGAGGTGGTTGCCAGGGGTTGATCGGCAGGGTCGGGCGCACCGGCCCGGGGGGTGGCGGGTTCGGAGTACCGGTCCACGTCGTTCTCTGGATTCTTATGGCGGTACTCGGCGTGACTCACGTCTTCCTTTCGGTCATCCTTATCCAGGGCGAGACCCAACTCGCTGTCGATGAATCTGCGTACTCGGCCGCCCAAACCTTCTCGCCGTTCGGGTTCCTCGCCGTGTTGGCGGGTGCTCATCTGTACCTCCATGGTTGAATATCGAAGAAGGGCTCAGCGATCCTGCACGAGTTCGTCGAACAATGCGCGATAGTGCACGAACGCCTGACGCGCTTCTTCGGTACCAGCGGCATCCGGGCGATCACCATTACTCTGGAGCCGGCGTTGCCGGGCGGCGTGCGCGGCGCGGTAGTGTTCGACGACCTGTGGGTGATCGGCGGCGACGAGGTCAGCCCGCTCGCTGAAATCTTCCACCGGGTAACCACGGTCGTGCATGACGTCGGTGACCAGACGGTCCGCCTCGTCCAGGGCGTGGCCTGGACGGTCAACGAAATCGGTTTGTACGGTCTGCCAGCGCTGGGTGTACCGGTCGCGGGCTGCGCTGTCCAGCCGGCGGATATCGAGACGGTCGCGCCGATTGGCGACGTCCCGAAGGTGGCGGTCGGCGTCACGCTCGCTGCCCTGCGCCTGCACCTGCCGGTCGTATTCGGGTCCGAATTGTTTCTGGAGGCTAGCCCGGCTGCGCCGGAGAGAAATCACCACCACCAGCGCGATGATCGCCACTACAACGATGGCCAAGATGATCCAGCCAACCGTATTCATCAAATCCTCCACGCTTCCTCAGTCGCTGGTCATGAACTACCCGTTAACCGGGCGAACTACACACATCTCAGCCGTTCGGCCTATTCGTCACGGAAGAGGAGCGCGCGAAGATGGCGAGAACCGGACGGCCGGGGCCGCTGTGGCAGTGACCCGATGCGGGCCCGGTGGCACTCGCGGTGACCACCGGCCCTCGCGGAGCTAGGCTCAGTGACCGTGGGGGAACCGCGGATTCCGCACACCGGCGCCGGGGTCGCCCGCGACCTGGCCCTCTACAGTGCTGCCCGGCTCGCCCTGGTGGCCGTCCTGACCGTGCTGCTCGTGGTTGTCGGCGTCCCGCTGCTGGTGGCGATCCTGCTCGCGGTGGTGGTGGCGTTACCGCTGTCCATGGTGCTGTTGAGCTCGTTGCGGGCACGGGTGAACGTGGGCCTCGCCGCGGTGCGGGAGCGACGGCAGGCCGAGCGCGAGCGGCTGCGCCGGCAACTCCGGGGTGACGAGGGCTGACCGCCGGTTCGGCGGTTGCCGGTGATTGTTCAGAGCGCTAGTGCCGCTGCGGTGGCAGCGGCCCATGCCAGCAACGCGAGCCCGGTGTCGCGCAGTACCGGGATCAGTGCTGCGCCGCTGGCGCCGCTGCGGACCCGGCGCAGCGCGGGTACGGCCAGCAGCAGGGCGAGCAGGCCGGCCAGTGCGGCCCACCGGGTGATCGCGAAGCCGAGAGTCACCAGGAAGGGGACGGTGAGCAGCACGGTGTAGAGCGTCCGGGTCCGGCGATCACCCAGCCGCACGGCGAGAGTGCGCTTGCCCGTTGCGGCGTCGGTGGGGATGTCGCGCAGGTTGTTGGCCACCAGCACCGCGGTCGACATCGCCCCGACCGCCACCGCGGCGAACCCGCCGGTCAGGGTGATCCGGCCGGCGACGACATACTGGGTGCCGAGCACCGCGACCAGACCGAAGAAGACGAACACCGCCAGCTCACCGAACCCGGCATAGCCATACGGTCTGCGCCCACCGGTGTAGTACCAGGCGGCGGCGATGGAGGCCACGCCCAGACCCAGCAGCCACCACTGCCCGGCCAGCGCCACCAGCACGAGACCGGCCACCGCAGCCACCGCGAAGCTGGACAACGCCGCCGCCCGCACCGTAGCCGGTGCCGCGGCACCGGATCCGACGAGCCGCATCGGACCCACTCGTATGGCGTCGGTGCCGCGGATACCGTCGGAATAGTCGTTGGCATAGTTGACCCCGACCTGCAGCGCCAGTGCCACGATCAGCGCCAGCAGGGCCCGTACCCAGTGCGACGCGCCGAGTGCGGCTGCGGCGCCCCAGCCGGCCAGCACCGGGGCAATCGAGTTCGGCAAGGTGCGGGGCCGGGCTCCCTCGACCCATTGCGCCACGCTCGTCACGAGCCGAGCCTACGGCTTCGGGCAGC
>DASYAZ010000131.1:0-14462 GCA_036501085.1 Pseudonocardiaceae bacterium
ACCGGAGCCGCCACCACCACCGGAGCCGCCACCACCACCGGAGCCGCCACCACCACCGGAGCCGCCACCACCACCGGAGCCGCCACCACCACCGGAGCCGCCACCACCACCGGAGCCCTGACCGCCTCCGCCTCTGGACCCGGACGAACTGGCGCGCGCGGAGCTACCACCCGGGCCGGAGTTAGCGGATGAACCCGGGCCGCTGGCTTGGGGCCCGCCGTTCGGGCCACCCGCTGCGCCGCCGCCTGATGGACTCTCCGATGACGGACCCCTGGGATGGGTCTTGCCACCTGACGGTGTTCCCGGTCGACTGGCTGGCGGGTTGTCGGTGTGCCCGCCGCCCTGCTGGCGGCGCCGGATCTCTGCGAGTTTCTCCGCTATCCGTCTGAGCTGCTCGGCCTGCGATTTCGAGATGGGAGGCTGGCGGGGTGGCGGCGGTGACTCGTGATGCCCGCCGGAGGCGGGGAAATCGGCCGGCTGGCTCACCGCTGGCGGATCTACTCGCTGCCCGAGACCGGCGAGACCGGTCGGGGCAGGCGGTGGTGCCGGGCTCCCGGACTTTCCTGCCGGCGGGACGGCTGCGGGCACCGCGGTCCGGTCGGTGGTGAGGGTCACCTGGCCGCGCGCTGGGCCTGCCACCGCGCCTGGCGCGCCGGCATCGGGTGGACTACCCGCCGGGAGCGGATGCTGTCCTACCGCGCCCGGCGCACCGGCATGGTCACCCACCGGCGGAGTCGCTGCTGGGTTGGCGGCCGCATTCCACGGGAGGTTCGGCAGCATCAACCCACCCACGAGTGCGGCGGCGACCAGCACCGATCCCCCGACGGCAACCTCAGTGCCGGATCGTCGCGACCGCGGTGGTCGAGCGGGCTCGGCTGGTGGCGGTGTTGCGGGCGGGGTGCGGTCGAGCGGCGGCCGCGGTGGTGGGGTTGGGGGAACCGCGGGAAGCGGGGTGCGGGCCAGCCGGGCAGGCGGTGCGGCGTTGAGTGCGGGTCGCGGTGGCTGGGCCGGCGCAGCGGCGGGTACCGGCCGCACGGCCGGAGTGCTGCCGAGACCGCGCCGTAGTGGCTGGTCTGGCCCGACGGGACGGGCAGCAGGTGGCCGTGGTGACGGTGGCGGCAGGGGCGCGGTGTTCTCCGACGCCGGCTGCAGCGGTCGAGGCGCTGGTCGGGCAGGCGGAGCAAGCGGGACCGGCGGAAGCGGGGCCGGCGGCGGAAGCGGCACCGGCATCGTCGGTGGGGCAGGTGCCCGCGAAGCCTGCGGAGTGGGCACGGGTGGCGGTTCCGGGGGCGGGACGTTGACCTGAGGCCGCCGCAGTGGCTGGTCTATCCAGGTAGGTGGTGCCGCAGGGGTGCACTGGACTGGGGGAGCCTCAGGTGTCCCGCCGTTATCCGGCCGCAACGATCGACCCTGCCCGGTCCGGTGCTTCGCGCGCAGGCGCAACCAAGAACCACGAGCGCTTCTATTTCTCGGAATAGGATCCGGCATGTCTGACTCCGGCTAGCTCTAGTGATGCTGGCGCAAAAACAGGCCCCGCCGTCGGCGCAGCCTGCAACGGCGCCAGATCGGCGACCCCGACAACTCCATAAATACCGCAGGTTGCGCACTCGGGAGAGTGGTCGACAACAGCTGGGAACGTGCGCTGGGCCTGCGCGTCGTACACGACCAACCTGGGTGTGGCCTGCCCCTTCTCCGACGCGGCGGAGAGTACCCGTACGGCTTCGGCGACCTGAATTGATGCCACTACGCCATTCAAGAATATTACCGACGGCGTGGCCTCCTCGGTGCCGTAGCCGTGGGCTCGTTCATATTTCTGCACTTCTGGTGGCGCTAGATCGTATGCGGCTCTCTGGGCATGGATGAACCCCCGGCACTCCAGGCAGCCGACCCCCGGCGCCACAGTCTGAACTTGTCCGCCGATTTTTGTGGGGACGCTGCCCTCCCCGATCCGGGCACCGGTTCCCGCATCGATAAGCGGTATGAGATAGCGAATGGACAAGTGGTTCAACGACAGGCGTGCGCCGTGCCCATCCACGCAACCGAGCAGCAAGTCAGCCGCCTTGGCATGGTGCAGGGCGGCATTGTCCAGGATCGGCGCTGCCACGGCGGTGACTGCGACACCTGGCGCCACCCGCTCGATCAGCTCCCGGAAGACGTCGACTTTGTGCCGGCCGGAGTCTGCCGGGCCGGCTCCGATGAGACGGTTGAGGTTGCTCAGCTCGACCCGGTCAGGGTCTATCAAAGTCAGGTGGCCGACGCCGAGGTAGGCAAGTTCCAAGGCAACGAACGAGCCAAGACCACCTAGGCCGACGACGGCGATTCGTGCTTTTGAGAAGGCCTCCTGGGTGGATCTGCCGAGGAGGGGGATTTGACGGGCGTGCCGTGCGTCCGGTGCGCGGGCCGCCTTGGAGGCAGAACCGGACGCGGGGAGGTAGCGGAGGATCGGCGATTCGACGGAGGCGCCGCCGACGATGGTCACATGCCTTATCGGGAGAATTGCGCCACTGGTGCGCTGGTAATAGTGGGCATCGAGACTGTTCTGCCCGACGACCATCGTCGCGTGATAAAACGACTCAGGCAACATCGACGCGAGACGGGGCATCTTCATCCGGTCGTTGGACCAGTCGATACCACTGAAGGTCGTCTGAGATCCCGAATCGAAGGGGTGTGAGTGGACCTCGATGAGGCTCCACCCTTCTTGCCGGCACCTGGTCAGTGCATCTGCGACGAATCGGCCACCCGGGCCGATAGCCGAAGCGGACTGATGATCCAAGTCTTTCTTGTTCGCGAGCAGCAGCTCGTGGCCCACCAGCCGTACCCTGCTGGTTGAGACGTTGGGTGCGGCGAGAACGAACGCAAGCTGCTCGTTGTCGCGGGCTCGCGGTGCCTTGCCACTGGTGGGAAGAAGGTGCTCTCGCAGCTCTGACCAGAGGCGTGAGCTCAGGACGACGTCGTGCACCTCACGAGCCATGATCATGCTCCACTCAGGGTGCGGCGATCACGGAAGATCGCCGCGATCAGTTTCAGGTAGGTGACCAGGCTGTGACCGCGCAGCAGATCGACGCCGCCTGCTGGTCGCCAGCCGATGAGGTGCACGCAGAAATGCCCCCATCCGCGATCAAGGTGCTCTCTATCGCTACTCGGACCCCGGGTGAAGAAATGATTGAGCGGTTGGCCTTCGCTGGTCCGAAGATCGTGATCGGTCCAGAACCATTCTGGCGGCACGGACGGGTAACCGGGGGTACCGTGCGGGATGTCGATGAGTAGCTCGATATGAGTCTTGTTCCAGCCTGGAGCAAGTTCGAAGCGCTCGATATAGAACCATGTGCCGCTCTGCAGATCGAACCGCACGTCGCCGACCTGTTGCGACAGTAGCAGCGCTTCGGTCCTGAGCCGGCTGAGCCGGCGGCGGGTTTCAAGGTCGCTGGTCGTCGACGTCATCAGTCTGACGTGTATGCGCACCCATAGGTGAACGGAGTCACCACAGAGTAGTCGACGGCACCAGCAGGCAACGGTTTATTATCTTCGAGTTTGACGATCTGCCCGTTCGGCATGCTTGCCATCACCCAGTCGGACAGCACGCTCTTGCTGTGGCGCTTGAGGTCCGCGGCAGTCGGCTGCTCCTCGCGCACGTCGACAACCTCGCCATTGACGATGTAATTGCCCATCTCGGCCTCCCGATTTATCAAGCCGATATCAAGTTTCGTCGCAGGGAGAGCGAGAACACTTGGTGACGGCTTCCGAGCTAGTGACGGCGCGGGCACCGGTTGTCACTGGTCCACTTTCCCGATGCCATCCGTATGACCTTCATCGCCCCCGAAGGAGCGTGCGTTACCTGGTCGGGCGGTATGGAGCGCTAAGTCGTGGCGCGTGCACGTAGCGAATTCGAATCCGTGCTATTCGTGTCTTATGCCCTATTTGGGAAAGCCTGCCGTGCATGAGCCGGGTTCCGCGCGACGGCTGTTCCGCGCGACGTGGGTGACCCTGGAGTGAAACCCGCCGCTCGGAGGGATGCTCCGCCGGGACCTGGGAGGAGTTCTAGGAGTGGAGTGCGGACATCGCCAGCCAAGCATCCCACGTCACGGTCCAGTCGAAGATGTCACCGTCAGCTCCGGTTAATGGTGTCGGGCTGTTGGTGACCTCGACCGGGTCCCCGAAGATCGCTGATTGGAAGTACTGCTGGGCGTTGGCAGTGGACAGGTTCACGCAACCATGTGTCACGTTGGTGGACCCTTGCACGCCCGTGGTCTCCGGATTGGCGTGGATGAACTCCCCGTTATTGGAGATCCGTACGGCCCAGTGCTCGGGGATATTTGTATATCCGTACTTCGGATTGGACATCAGCACCGTTTGGGCCTTGTTCATCACCACGTGAATCCCACTGGTGGTGTTGCGATTCGGGTCGGAACTGAGACCGTAGCTGGCCGGGAAGTTCATTACTTCTTGCCCGTCTCGGATGACGATCATGCGGTGGCTGTTCACGTCGGCCTTGACGATCTGGGATCGGCCGATCGTGAACCTGGTGCTGATGTCTTCCCTACCGTAGGAACCTTCTCCGAGGTCCACGCCGTAAAATTTGGCGGTCACGCTGACCTGGGTGCCGGGTTGCCAGTACTCCTTGGGCCGGTAATGCGCCCGGGAGCCACCGTTGTCGTCGGGTAGCCATGCCCAGGATCCCTCGATGGGCTCAGAGGTCTGGACCTGGAGAGCGCGTTCCACGGCGGCCTTGTCGGATACATGGTCGTCGAACTGCAGAATGATCGGAGCGGCGACGCCGACGACGTCACCGTCACCGATATTGAGGGTGGCGTGCAGCTCTCGCTCGGGCTCCACGGTGGTGAACGACCCTCGAACCGGCACCAGCAGGCGATCATCGCCGGTCACCATGCCGCTCCAGGTGTAGGTCCTGCCGTAGCCCAGTGGTTCCGAACTGATCCAGCTGTGCCGGTCCCCGCTCAGATGCCCGGCCACGGTCTTGCCGTCGGCGTTGGTGAGCGTCACCTGCATGAGGACACCCTTGGTGACTCGTACCGAGACGGGTTGGGTCGGGCTGACATTCGTCGCCTTATCGCCCGGCAAGGTGCTGACCTGCGCCTGCGGCACCGGGGGAGCGCTCTTGGGGTGCAGGACTGTCGAGCCCGCCGAGCACGCGGTGAGCAACACCGCCACTACAAACAACATCAACACACGCCGCATGGTTCCGCCGAATCTCCCCGGTTGTCCCCCGCCGAAAGGTTATCGCGGGCATCGTTCGAATCGGTGACAAACCTGCCATGTCCCGGACGTGTCGGTTGGTTGGACCGCTTCAGCCGACCCTGCGGATCGAGGGTACCTCGACGCCGAGGGAGGCGGTCACCCGTTCGGTGGCACAGCGGTGCGGCAACGTAGCCGGATCAGTACCGGCGCACTGGACCAGCGAGGCGTTCGCGGCGAGCACCGCCAAGAGGACCTCGCCGGGAACTGTGGCATCCCAGTGCGTGGTACACAGCAGCCGATCGGCGGAAGTGAGATCCAGTTCGGTGACGCGCGCCTGGACTGCGGCGAGAATCGTCTCGGCGTCCGGTCCGGCTCCAGCAGGCGCGAAAGTGTCGCCGTGCACTCGGATCTCGGTAGCGAAGTCCCGAACTCCCGGCGGCAGCAACGCGATCCCGGCGCCGAGCGCGTCCAGGCTCAATGCCGCCGTCTCGGCTGCGCCACTCGCGTCCGCGATCCGATCGACCCCGCACAGCACGACGTCGGCATCGGCCGGCGAGACGGTGACCGTCGCACCGCACCACCAGGCACCCAGCAACGCTCCGGCCGTCTGCCAGTGTGGCGGCAGCAACACCGCGACGGTGTCGCCGGGGGCAACGTCGAGATCGTCGCGCAACCAGTTCGCGGTCTTGGCCGCCCAGTTCGCCAGGGTGGCACCGGAGAGTTCGACCCGGCTACCAGTGGCGTCGTCGTAGCTGGTGATTCGCGGTCGAGCCGGGTCCGCGCGCAGCAGCGGGCCGAGCACCTGGTCGGTAACGGTCATCGGGGGGAGCTTATCGGCCGAGTCAGGAGACGCAGGGCACCTTGCCACCCACCATCGGGGGTTGCGGCGGTACCGGGGGCGGTGGGGCGGGGGCATCGCCAGGCTGGGACTCGCTGGCGACTGGCTGCGCGACGCCGGATGCCCGCGGGGTACCCACGGAGGGGGGCAGCCCACGCGCGATGGGCTTCTTGCCCGGTCCGGAGTAGTTCCGGCCCAGGTAGACCTGCATCGTGCTGGCCGGCAGCCCGGCGTCCTCCTGGATCGGCACCCCGCCCAGGGCCTCGGACACCATGCGCCCGGCGGCCTCACCCCCGCTCGGGTAGCGCACCACGCTGCCGGACCGGGCTTTGGCATTGCCGACTGTGCCTTGCCGGAACCCTTGCGCGTTCAGCTGCGCGGAGACCCGTCCGGCCAGGCCGGTGCTGGCGGATCCGTTGAACACGTCCACCCTGGTCGAGGCCTTCGATGGGCCACTGGATTCGGGGGACGGATTGGCGGGCGGGGACGGGTTCGAGGAAGGACTTGCTGGCGGGTTTTCAACGGCGTGAGCGACGAAGGCACGCACCGCCTCCGGGTCGGTTTCGAGCACCGAGCCGTCGGAGTCGCTGTAGCCATCACCCAGCACCGGAACGGTCTCGAACACCACGTTGCCGGCGACCAGGCCCTGCATCCGGGTCGCGAACTCGAGCACGTCGAAGCCGTCGTCGAGTACCAGCGACTGCTGGGTGGCGCTGATCAGGTGACGTACCCGGCTCGGGTTGGCCAGCGTCCCCGCGGTGAGCACCTTGCTGGCCAGCGACGCCAGGTATGCCTGCTGGCGCACGATACGGTCGAGGTCACCGCGGGGCAGGCCGTGCCGCTGCCGGACGAAAGCCAAGGCATCCGGGCCGGAGATCAGCTGCGGGCCGGCCCGGAGGTTGGTACCGGAGAAGCGATCGTGAACCGGTTCGCGCAGGCATACCTCGACCCCGCCGACGGCGTCGGTGAGCAGGGAGAATCCCAGCAGGTTGATCTCCGCGTAGTGGTCGATGCTCACTCCGGTGAGTTCCTTGACCGCTTGCAGCAGCGCCTTGCGACCGGCGGCGACCGATTCGGTCTGTACGGTCGCCGGGCTGGCACCCTGGGCGACGAGCCGTTCCGCGGTGGCACTTTTCGCCCGGGTGAACGCGGAGTTGAGCTTGTGCTTTCCATACCTGTCGGGCAGTTCGACGTCCAGGTCCCGCGGAAGCGAGATCGCGACTGCGTGCCGGCCATCATTGGGAATCCGCACCAGGATCATGGTGTCGGTGAGCTCACCCTCGTTGCGCCCTGCGCGTAGCCGGTTCAGCACCTCACGGGGTAGCGGGTTGCCCTGCGCGTCGGTGCGGCTGTCCACTCCTACCAGCAAGATGTCGGTTGCCTTGTCCGGAGTGGCCGGACCGATCACATCCGCGGTGCTCAGACCACGGTGGAGATCCTGAAAGCTCGACCATCCGTACCAGGTGAGTCCGAGTACCAGCAGCGACACCAGCGTGAAGGCCAGCTTGACGGCGTGAAACCCGAAACGGCGCCGCCGCCGGGGTACGGCGCTCGGGCGAGGCCGCCGAGACGGTGCGGGCAACGGGGCGCGAGGCGTGCTGCGGGATCCGCTATGGCGGCCCGTGGCAGGCGGCGGAGCACCAGCCGACCTGCGCTGCTGGCTCGACTTGCCCGCCTGCCAACCGGAACTGGCTCGAGGGGACGCGCGCCGGTTGGCTCCCTGCCGATCGGGCCGCCCGGCCGAGCCTCCCGGCCGGGGTGGCCTGTCGTCCACGGATGCCCTCCTGCGGCCGGGGCGGTGGCAGCGCCTGGCGGCTGAGCCGGGTCTGCATCCCGGATCGCGCAGCTTCCCCCTCTGACAGTTACCTTTTTGAGACGTCCGACCCCCCGGTCAGGTTGTCATGGCACATTCCGCCAGGCCGATGTCCCCTATCGGGGGCAGCGCTGCCGGGAGTCGGGGTGAGAGTGGGAGGGGCGCGCCGATGCGGCTGCTGGTCACCGGCGGCGGGGGGCAGCTCGGTGTGGATCTGGTGGCCGCAGCCACCCGGGCCGGGATCACCCGGATCCACGCACCGGACTCGGCCGAACTCGACGTCACCGATCCGGCATCGGTGCACGCTGCTCTCGCGGCGGAAGCCGAACGCTGCGATACCCGGCTCGTGGTGATCAACGCGGCGGCCTACACCGCGGTGGACGACGCCGAGGGTGCTGGTGCCCGGCGGGCACACGCTGTCAACGCGATGGGCCCGGCGCACCTGGCCCGAGCCTGCACGGCGTATCAGGCTCACCTGGTGCAGGTCTCGACCGACTACGTCTTCGCAGGCGATGGCGCCGGCCCCAACCGGGTCGCCAGCCCGACCGTGCCGCGAACCGTGTACGGCCGGACGAAGCTGGCGGGGGAGCGGGCGGTGCTGTCCGGGCTGTCTTCGGGGGCTTCTGCCCACGTGGTGCGGACCGCGTGGCTCTACAGCGCCCACGGCGCCAACTTCGTTCGTACCATGGCACGGCTGGCCGGTGGGTGTGAGCAGGTCAGGGTGGTCGCCGACCAGCATGGCAACCCGACCTGGACGGCCGATCTGGCCGCTGGGTTGATCGCGCTCGCGCTGGCTGCGGATCGGGTGCCGCCGGGAGTGCTGCATTGCGTCAATTCCGCTTCGGCGACGTGGTTCGAGCTGGCCAGAGCAGTGTTCACCGAGGCCGGAGCTGATCCGGACCGGGTCCAGCCCTGCAGCACCGCGGAGTTTCCCCGGCCGGCGCCGCGCCCGGCGAACTCGGTGCTGGACATCACCGGGTGGACGGCGGCCGGCCTTCCCGAGTTACGGCACTGGCGGGACGCGTTACGCGCCGCCGCCGTCGCCGGAGTTCTTGGCGGGTGAGGGACCCCGATCGGGCTCTGCCTTGGGCTCCACACTGGCGGGCAGCCTGGTGTGCATCATCGAGACGTTGTAGCGGTCGTACTGGGTCATCGTGAAGTAGAGATCGCGTCCCTCGGAGTCCGGGTTCAGGAACCCGCCATAGAGGTTCGGGTACTCGCTAGCCCTGGCGACCGCCATGGGTGCACCCCATGGTCCCTCCGGCCTGGGCGCCAGCCGAACCACGATCGCTTTGGTCGACTCGTCGAGATACATCATCTCCCAGCTGTTGAGGACCTTGTCGTAGCGGATGGACAGCTCACCGACGGGTCCCTTCACGATCGGGGAGGCGATCGAGCTCTGGCCGCGCTGCCAGCCGCTACCGGTCCAGTATTCGTAGGCGGACTTGTCGAGTAACTGCCGTTGGGGCACCCGGGCGACGTGGGCGTTACCGAAGCGACCATTGGGAGTGCCGTAGGCGTAGACGTAGCCATCCCGCTGGGCGAAGGCGATCATCTGGAAGGTGTCGTCGAGCGCCTTGGTGTTCTCCCGGCGCGTACTGGGGACCTCCTTCCAGGTCTGGCCACCGTCATCCGAGTACGCGATGCCGCCGTAGTTGGTGATCCAGTGTCCGGGCTGGGTGAAGCTGCGTATCGACATGTAAGCCAGGTAATCGCGCCCGTCGATGTTGATCCCGCCGGTGGGGATCTTGGTCATCTCGACGCCGTCCTTCTTGAGGGAGGGCAGCAGTTCCTTCGCGTGGCCGGGACGGTCGGTCACGAAGTTATGGAAAGACATGCCATCAGCCGGATTGCGGTCCCGGCTGATCGCGAGCGTGTTCGAGCGCCAATCGATCTTATTCGGGGTCGCGAACCCGCTTTCGACCCCAGCCCACCCGTTGCCGAAAGTATCGCCGAAGGCGGCAAGTATCTGCCCCTTCTCGTCAGTCCACATGATCCCGAGGTCGGTGCCCTTGACCTGATAGCGGGCCATCGTGGCGTTGATGGACTCCGCACCGGTGATCACGGCCACCGGGCTGGCCTGGCCCACCGGCGGCGTTTGCGCCACCCCGGGCGCTGCCGCGCTGACGGTGACTGCTAGCGTAGTGATGCTGAGGGCTGCCATTGCCGCCCCGATGTGGGCCTTGTGAGTGAGCATCCCTTCCCCCTCCCTGCTCTGAACGCGCGCGTCATCGCGCGGGCGCGGGCATGCGCCAGCGTCCTGTAGCTGAAAGCGATGTCCCCCTACCCCCGAAAGGGGAATGACAGCCCTTCCCACCGCATCTGGTAGCTGGTGCGCGACTCCAAGTATAATAACGTTATAGTAACGAGACCTTATGTACTCCACGTGGGTGAAACCTCCGCGGCGCCCCGGTAACTCATCTGGCGACCCCATCCGGTGCCAGGTCTGGTGAACCGGGAGCCCTCCCGGGCTACTGGGCTTTCCTTTGGCGGCGACGTCGTTCACGGCGACGTCTCGACCAGTCCAGGTGGGGAGAGCCGGTGGTATCTCGTTGCTTCGTCGTGGCGTACGTGAGCGCGGCTGTCCTGCTCGGCCTCGGTGTTGCCCGGATGGATGCGGTCCGGCAAGCCGCGCTCACGCCCCGCTCGCCGGCCGCCCCCACCGTCTTCGCGGCGGGCCTGTTCCCGGTCGCGACGCCACCGGGCGCGGCCGGCGAGATGAGACGCGCGGCGTGCACCCTGACGGTGCGGGGGAGCGACTCGCTTGCCGGTGCCGTTGACTCGGTGCCCACTGGCCTGATCCGGCCCGCCGGGGTGCAGAATCGAGCGCCGTGACCTCTTGCTCCCCGCGCAGCAGTGACGGCAGCGACGGCAGTGTCGCTGGCCGTGCCTACGGCCAGGAACTGGCTGTGGTCACGGTTACGTACTCGCCTGGTGAGACGCTGGAGACCTTCCTGGACTCGGTGGTCAAGGCAACCAGCCGGCCGGTGCGGGTGTTGCTGGCCGACAACGGATCCACCGACGGAGCGCCGGAGCGCGCGGCGCGTCGTGACGGGGTGCGGCTGTTGCGGATCGGGGAGAACGTCGGGTATGGCAGCGCCGTCAACCGGGGAGCCGTCGAGTGGGGGCCCGAGGTGGGATGGGTGGTGGTCGCCAACCCGGACATCGAATGGCACCCTGGCAGCCTCGATGAGCTGGTCACAGCCGCGCAGCGCTGGCCTCGGGCGGGGGCTCTGGGACCGCTGATCCGGCAGCCGGACGGAGCCGTGTACCCCTCCGCGCGGCTGCTTCCCAACTTGGGTCGTGGTATCGGTCACGCCGTTCTCGGCCCGATCTGGCCGGCGAATCCGTGGACCAAGGCCTACCGGCAGTCCGATACCGCGTTGGGCGAACGGACCGCGGAGTGGTTGTCCGGGTCGTGCCTGCTGATGCGCCGGGCTGCCTTTGAGTCCGTCGGCGGCTTCGACCCCCGATATTTCATGTACTTCGAGGATGTTGATCTCGGTGACCGGCTGGGTCGCGCCGGCTGGCTCAACGTCTACGTGCCCAGCGCGGAGGTCACCCATCTCGGGGGACATGCCACCAGTCGGGTCTGCGACCAGATGCTGGCGGCCCACCACCAGAGCACCTACCGATACCTCGCGGACCGGCGTCCCGGCCTGCGGCACGCCCCGCTGCGGCTGCTGCTGCGGGCTGGTCTGGCCGCCCGGTTGCGGCTGATGCTGCGCGCGGGACGGCGGGCCTGAGATGGCGCCGGGTCACGCCGCGGCACTGGCCGAGCCGCTGCCGGGCGTGGAGGCCGTGGTTCTGGTCGGAGGCTTGGGCACCCGGATGCGGCCGCTCACGCTGTCCGCGCCCAAGCCGATGCTGCCCACCGCGGGAGTCCCGCTGCTCACCCACCTGCTGAGCCGGATCCGCGCTGCCGGGGTACGGCATGTGGTGCTGGGTACCTCGTACCGCGCCGAGGTTTTCGCCACCCATTTCGGTGACGGATCCGGTCTGGGTCTGGTGTTGGACTACATCGTGGAGGAGGAGCCACTGGGCACCGGTGGCGGGATCCGCAACGTCGCGCCCATGCTGAGCGAGCCGGACGTCCTGGTGTTCAACGGCGATGTGCTCTCCGGCCTGGATCCGGCCGAGGTCGTGCGAACCCATCGCAGCGCGGGGGCTGATGTGACCCTGCACCTGGTGCGGGTTCCCGATCCGAGCGCTTTCGGCTGCGTGCCGACCAGCGCCGAAGGCCGGGTCCTCGAGTTCCTGGAGAAGACCGATCATCCCCCGACGGACCTGATCAATGCCGGCTGCTATGCCTTCCGCCGTGAGGTGATCGACTCGATACCGGCGGGGCGCCCGGTATCGGTGGAGCGGGAGACCTTTCCGGGCCTGCTCGCCGCGGGAGCTCGGGTGCACGCCCACGTGGACGCCTCCTACTGGCTTGATCTGGGCACACCGGCGGCGTTCGTGCAGGGTTCGTCCGATCTCGTGCGGGGGCTGGCCCCGTCGCCTGCGTTGCCCGGACCGGCGGGCGAGGCACTGCTGCTGCCCGGTGCCACGGTGCACCCGGATGCGCGGGCCGAGGGCGGTTCGGTGGTGGGTGCAGCTGCCGTGGTCCACCGTGGGGCGCAGGTAGTCGGCTCGGTACTGATGGACCGCGCCGTGGTCGGACCCGGTGCGCGGGTGTGGCGCAGCGTGGTGGGTGCGGGGGTGCGGGTGGGTGCGGGTGCTGTGCTCGACGGCGCAGTGGTCGGCGATGGTGCCGTGGTGGGGTCGCGCTGCGAGCTGCTGCACGGTCTGCGGGTCTGGCCCGGGGTGGTGCTACCCGATGACGGCGTGCGCTTTTCCACTGATGTCTGAGATCCGCTCCCCGGGCTGGTGCGCCCGCGCTGAACCGCCGCCCGCGCACCGAAGCTGGACTCCCGGATTCCCGCTGGATTTTCGTGCGGTGCTGGCTCCACTACGCCGCGGCCGGGGCGACCCCACGATGCAGGTGGACGCCGAGGGCACCGTGTGGCGCACCGGCACCACCCCGCTCGGCGTCGCCACCCTGGCGCTTCGCCGCGACCCCGGTGGCACTGTGCACGCCGCTGGATGGGGCCCGGGGGCGACCTGGGCGCTCGATGGCCTGCCTGCGCTGCTCGGCGCCGACGATGACGACCGCGGCTTCGTGCCACATCACCCCCTGATCGCGCAGGTCCGGCGCCGGATGCCTGGCCTGCGCCTGGGCGCCACCCACCGGGTGTGGGATGTCCTGCTACCCGCGGTGCTGGAGCAGAAGGTCACCGGCATCGAGGCGCGCCGCTCGTGGCGGGAGTTGTGCCGGCGATTCGGGCACCGAGCGCCCGGTCCCGCCACGCTGTGGGTTCCGCCCGATCCGGCCGCCGTCCGCGCGATCCCGGACTGGGAGTGGCACCGCGCCGGCGTCGATCACTCGCGGCGCCGGGCCGTGCTGGCGGCGGCTGCGGTGGCGCACCGGCTGGAGGGTGCGGTGAACTTGGCCGGGCAAGCTGGACGTGAGCTGCTGTGCAAGGTCCCCGGGGTGGGGATCTGGACGGCGGCCGAGGTGGCCCAGCGCGCCTGGGCCGACGCCGATGCGGTCAGCGTGGGGGATTTCCACATCCCGTCCGTGGTCGGTCATGCCCTCCTGGGCCGGTCGCTGGACGATGCGGGCATGCTCAAGGTGCTGGCGCCTTACGCGCCGCAGCGGCAGCGGGCGGTGCGCTACATCGAGGCTGCCGGTATCCGGCGTCCCCGCTTCGGCCCCCGGTTCAGCCCGCGCGATTACCGCGCAATGTGAGCCCGCTGGTTCACTTCAGCCAGCTGAACAGCCGGTGCGCCGCGCCGGCAGCTGAGCCTGCCAGGTCGTCGCGATGCCGGCCGCGGTCGCGACTCTGGGTGGGGACCTGGGGGCTGGGAGGCGGTGGATCGTGCTCGATACGCAGCACAGCCGCTTCGCAGGGGGAACAACGCCGCCCAGGCGGGCAGATCATCGACGCGACGCAGACCGTTTCTCCACACAAAGCGACGAACCGGCCGGTGCCCACCGAAATCCCGGTAGCCATGTCGTCGTCGCTAATCGCGTGGTCCATGGGTTCGGATCCGCCGGTGAACCACATTACGAATGGTGTCCGAGCCTTCGCAGGGTTCATCTCGCAGGTCCTTATGGTCGTGTTATCGGTCATGCAGCTGCACTACCCGGACTTCGGGGATCACTCTGATGAAAGCCGTTGAATTCACCGACCGTATGGGAGCCCATCATCGATCGGCGCCCGTTTGGGTGGGCTATTCACTCTTACAGGTACCTCTGCGCGTGTATTGCGAGTTTGGAACCTAGCACGTGCTTCTGGGCAGGTCAATGCACGTGCAATTGCAGGCGCAAGAACCCGGTTTTCGGGTTCCGGCCCAGGCGGTGGTGTGGGCGCGGCGCGGTTATCCTCAATGTGCTCTCCGGAGGTGGAAATTCGGTGGAAACCCGACCGTGTGGGTGGTCAGACTTGGGCGAATGGGACGTTTGACGGCGCGACGGAGCAGCCTGGCACGGCTCGCGCTACTGGCGCTGATCTGGGGATCCAGCTTCGTGTGGATCAAGATCGGGTTGCGAGGATTCACTCCGATGCA
>DASYAZ010000132.1:0-7185 GCA_036501085.1 Pseudonocardiaceae bacterium
GTCGTCGGCCGGTTCGCCCGGTTGTTCGCCGGGTGCGGGATCGTCGCCGGGTCCGACCCCGACTCCGAGGTCGCCGAGGCCGCAGCGAAACTCGTCCCCATCCGCGACGCCCTAGAACGCACCGACTGAGCCCCCCCCCGAGCCCCCTGTCCCCGATATGGAGACATATCGGGGTCGAGAGGGGGTCCAGGACCCCGATATGTCTCCATATCGGGATAAAAGGGGGCGGCGGACTAGGCGGGGGGCGCCGGGGGGCGCGCGGGGGTGAAGAGCCAGGTGCGGGCGACAGTGTCCACGTTCTTGCCGGAGATCCGGGTGAGCAGGTTCAGGAAGTCCTGCACCGTCCCGTTGCCGCCGGCCCGTTCGGTGGCCCAGGCACGGAGCGCGGCGAAGAAGTCCCGGTCCCCCACCGCCGTCCGGAGTGCCTGCAGCGCCATCCCGCCGCGCGAGTAGACCGCGGAACCGAGCACCTCGTCCTTGCCGGGAGCACCCGGCGGAGCCAGCCAGAACACATCACCCGCGGGGTAGCTGGCGTATTTCTGCGCGGCTATCTGCCTCGCGGTCGGGCCACCGGTGCGTTCGGAGTACAGCCATTCGGCATAGGTGGCGAAGCCTTCGTTGAGCCAGATGTCGCTCCAGTGCCGTACCGACACGCTGTCGCCGAACCACTCGTGCGTCAGCTCGTGCACCACCACGGTGATGTTGGGGCCGGTACCGAAAAACCCCTGGCTGTACACCGGGCGGGTCTGGTTCTCCAGCGCGAACGACAGCTCGGGCGCGTCCGGCACCACCCCGCCGAGCTGGCGGAACGGGTAGGGACCGAAGATCCCGGCGAGGAAAGCGACGATCTCCGGGGTGCGCTCCACCGAGGCTCGGGCCGCCTGCGCGATCTGCGGGTCCAGCCCGCGGTCGTAGGCGGCGAGGTAGGGGCCGGCGGGGGTGTCGCGGCGGACGACGTCGTAGTGGCCGATCGCCACGAACGCCAGGTAGGTGGCCATCGGCGCGCTCTCCTGCCAGCGCCACTGCGCCACGCCCTGCCCCGCCGGTTCCGGCCCGCCGAGCAGGGCCCCGTTGGAGATCACCTGCAGGCCGCTGGGGACCACCGCAGTGATCGTGAAAGTCGCCTTGTCCGAGGGGTGATTGTTGGACGGGTACCACCAGGGGGCGATGTCCGGCTCGCCCACCGCGAGCGCACCGTCGGCGGTGCGCACCCACGGCGAGGGGACGTCGGGGCCGCCCGAGACGGCCGAGGGCACCCCGGAGTAGTCCACCTGGACCGTCATCGGCGACCCGGCCGGAATCGGGGCGGCTGGAGTGACCTGCAACTCGCCGTCGGTCTGCCCGATCTGCGCCGGCCGGTCATTCACCGAGACCGCCGAGGCAGGCAGCCTCAGATCCAGATTGAACCGGCTCAGGCTCTCCGTGGACCGGGCAGTGATCGTGGTGTGCCCCTCGATCCGGTCGGCGGGGGGGTCGTAGCGGATGTGGATGTCATAGGCGGTGACGTCGTAGCCACCGTTACCCGCCAGGGGAAAGTACGGGTCGCCGATGCCGGCGGCGCCGACGACCGGCACCGCCGCGGCCGGGCGGGGCGGGGTGGCGCCGGGCGCGGGAGCGGGGCCCGGTGCCCGCCACGGGATCAGCAGCGCCAGCAGCACCAGCAGCACCGCCACCGCTGAGCCGATCAGAAACTTTCGCATGGTGACCTCCCCGGCGGGCAACCTTAGGCCCTGCCGTCAGTCGAGTGATCAGAGAGCCATCACGACCGCGTCCCGGATCTGATCGTGCAGCGCGCGCAGCCCGCTCCGCTCGGTGCGCACCTCCACCACCCGGAGCCCGCCGGCCGGATCCACCGCGCGCGTCAGCTCATCGGGGGACACCCGGATGTGCGGCACGTGATGTGCCGCGCACAGCGCCGCGAGGTCGGTGCCGTGCGGGGTGCCGAAGACCCGTTCGAACGCGTCGGCGTGTTCCGGGGCGCCCTGCTCCAGGAGCCCGAAGATGCCGCCGCCGTCATCGTTGGCCACCACCACGGCCAGGTCCGGGCGGGCTTCGTCCGGGCCGATCAGCAGGCCGTTCGCGTCGTGCAGGAACGTCAGGTCACCGATCAGCGCATAACCCGGACCGCCGTGGGCCAGCGTGGCTCCAGTTGCGGTGGCAATCGTGCCGTCGATGCCGGCGACCCCCCGGTTGGCCAGCACGGTCAGCCCGTGCCGGGGCCGGGCGGCCAGCGCGACGTCCCGGATCGGATTGGACGAGCCGAGCAGCAGCAGCGCGCCCCCCGGCAGCGCGGCGACCAGCCTCCGGGCCACATCAAGGCCACTGGCCTGCGGATAAGCGGCCACTGCCGAGCTCACCGCAGCGGCGGCCGCGGCGTCGGCGCGCCGCCACTGGTCCAGCCACCCCGGATCCGGCATGCCGGCGCAGCGCAGGGCGGTGCCCGCCGCTACCGCACTACCGGACACATCGGTCCACTCCGGACGGTTCGTGACGACGGTGACTGCCACTGCCGGATCGGCGAGCAACCGCTGCACCGGCCGGTGCAGGGTCGGACGGCCCAGCACCAGCACCTGCTCGGGCCGCAGCTGCCGGAGTACCGGCGAGCCGAGCAGCCACGGACCGGCGGCCAGCGCATGGGGCCAGCTGGGCGCGGTGGGCTCGGCGACCACCGGCACCCCCGGCGGGGCCGGCGCGCCGCCGTGCCCGGCGATCACCAACGTCGGGCGCCCCAGATCCAGCTCCACCTCGACCCGGGCGGGTGCACCGGGGGGCACCACGGTCCACGGTTCGCCGGTTGGCCGGCCTTCAAGAGCCGCCAACCAGGCAGGCTCAGCTGCACCACCGGAACCCGAGTCACCGGCGCCCGAGTCAAGCCCAGCAGGGGGCACCAGCGGCTCACGGAAGGGCACGTTGAGATGCACCGGCCCGGGCCCGCCGCCCAGCGCACCACGCGCGGCCGCGACAGCTCGATCCACCGTGGACCGCCAGGCTCCCTGCTGTCCGAGCTCGCGGGGTGCCACCAGCGATGGTGCCGCGCGCACCGCGGCGCCGAACAGTCCTGCCTGGTGCACCGTCTGGTTGGCTCCGGTGCCGACCAACTCGGCGGGACGGTCGGCGGTGACCGCCAGCAGCGGTATCCCAGCGTGGTGAGCTTCCAGCACCGCCGGGTGCAGGTTTGCCGCTGCCGTGCCGGACGTGCAGGTCACCGGTACCGGGACCCCGGAGCGCAGCGCCAGACCCAGCGCCAGGAATGCCGCCGAGCGCTCGTCGATCCGGACGTGCAGCCTCAGCCGCCCAGCCCGATCCGCCGCGTGCAGAGCGAAGGACAGCGGCGCGTTGCGCGACCCCGGGCACAGCACGGCGTCCCGCACCCCGCACCGAACCAGCTCATCGACCACCACCGTGGCCAGCGCTCGTGAGTGCGTAACAGTGTTCCAGCACCCAATGCCACTCACGAGCACACGCTAGCGTGCGCGCCATGATCTCCGAGTTGTTCGACTCCTCGGCCTGGCGCAACGTCGAGGGCTTCGATTTCGCTGATATCACCTATCACCGCGCGGTGGCCCACGGCACGGTACGGATCGCCTTCGACCGCCCTGAAGTGCGCAACGCCTTCCGCCCGTCCACTGTGGACGAGTTGTACCAGGCGCTGGATCATGCCCGGATGACCCCGGACGTGGGGTGCGTGTTGCTGACCGGCAACGGGCCCTCGCCGCGAGACGGTGGCTGGGCGTTCTGCTCGGGCGGGGACCAGCGGATCCGGGGCCGCTCGGGCTACCAGTACGCGTCAGGGGACACGGCGGACACCATCGACCCAGCCCGAGCCGGCAGGCTGCACATCCTGGAGTGCCAGCGCCTGATCAGATTCATGCCCAAGGTGGTCATCGCGGTGGTGCCGGGCTGGGCGGCCGGCGGTGGGCACTCGCTGCACGTGGTGTGCGATCTGAGCCTCGCCTCGGCCGAGCACGCCCGGTTCAAGCAGACCGACGCCGACGTCGGATCCTTCGACGGCGGGTTCGGCTCCGCCTACCTGGCCCGGCAGGTCGGGCAGAAGTTCGCCCGGGAGATCTTCTTCCTCGGCCGGGAATACAGCGCCGAAGACGCACACCGGATGGGCATGGTCAACGCGGTGGTGCCACACGCGTCGCTGGAATCCACTGCGCTGAACTGGGCCGGTGCGGTCAACGCCAAATCGCCCACCGCGCAACGGATGCTCAAATACGCCTTCAACCTGATCGATGACGGCCTGGTCGGCCAGCAGCTCTTCGCCGGCGAGTCGACCCGGCTGGCGTACATGACCGACGAAGCCGTCGAAGGCCGCGACTCCTTCCTGGAAAAACGCCCGCCCGACTGGTCGGCGTTCCCCTGGTATTACTGACTGGGTTCCCGCTCCGGCGCGGCGGCCGGGTGCCATGCCCGAAGTGCGACGGAATTCCTGGAGTTCCCGGGTCGGCGGACCGGACCAAGCAACTCCCGAGCCCCGGCCGCGAGTCCGCGGCGATACTGTGGTGATCAACGAGGCACCATGGGAGGGGTTGGGGGCAGATGCGCACCAGAGCTCCCGAGTTTCACATCAGGGCTGCCGGATGCCTGCCTGACGACCATGGTGTGAAACTCGGCGCGCCAGCGGCGAGAGCGGAGCCGCGGTGCGGGTGATTCGCTGCGACGGCTCGCCGGAGGCTGTCGGGGACCTGGACGCCGCGGTGCGCGCCATGCTGGCCGGGGGCGAAGCGGTGGCCCCGCTGGGGGCGGGTCAGGCAACGCCGCCGCAGGATCCGGGTCCCGGGCGGATCGTGCTGGGCACCTCGGGTTCGACGGGAGCGGCCAAGTGGGTGGTGCTGAGTGCTGCCGCGCTGAGTGCATCCGCGACCGCCACCCACGCCCGGCTCGGAGGACCAGGACGATGGTTGCTGGCGCTGCCCGCCCAGCACGTCGCCGGGCTTCAGATCCTGGTGCGCGGCGCGCTTGCCGGCATCCGACCCGCCGTGCTCGACCTGCGCGGCGGGTTCGATCCCGCCGAGTTCAGCGCCGCGGCACAGCGAGTGGCCGCAGACAATCAGCGGTGCTACACCGCGCTGGTGCCCACCCAACTGGCCCGGCTCCTCGACGCCGACCCCGACCCGCTCACCCATCTGAATGCGGTGCTGCTCGGGGGTGCCGCCACACCGGAGGCGCTGCTGAACCGGGCCCGGAAGGCGGGAGTGCGGGTGGTGACCACCTATGGCATGACCGAGACCGCGGGGGGCTGCGTCTACGACGGGTGGCCACTGGCGGGAGTGCAGGTCCGGGTGAGCGGCGACCCGGGCTCCGTCGAGCTGGCCGGACCGATGCTGGCCAGCGGGTACCTCGGTGCCCCCGAGCCGACCGCGACGGCCTTCCGTGACGGCTGGTACCAGACCTCCGATCTCGGACGGTGCGACGGTGAGGGCCGGTTGCAGGTGCTCGGCCGGACCGACGACGTGATCGTCACCGGGGGGCTCAACGTGGCTCCGGCCGAGGTGGAAGCCGTCCTCACCGGCCTGCCCGGGGTCGCGGCGGCCGCTGTGGTGGGCCTGCCCGATCCGGAATGGGGCGAGCGCGTCACCGCGGTCGTGGTCCCCGCCGACCCGGCCCGACCTCCGGACCCCGGAGCGCTGCGGCTAGCCGCCCGCCAGCTGCTGACCATGGCACAGGTTCCCAAAGAGATCGTCCTGATGGACGCGCTCCCACTGCACGGCATCGGCAAGCCCGACCGCAGCGCGTTGCGCACTATGCTCGCTGCCCGGGTTAGCTCAGCGCACCGTGTGACACACCTTTAAACACGCTAGGTGCGCATTCACCCACTCTGGGTATGGACCGGAGCGTCGATCACGGGTTGTGTGGGTACCACACTACCCATCTGTCCCAATGGTCTCCCTTAGTCACAGAGGAAACACCTGCCCCCGACAGTCAAGGAGCATCCCGTGACGCCGCCGGCTTGTCGTTTCCGCCGTGCCCGGATCACGGCGCGGGCTGCCACTCTCACCGTCATCACGCTGCTGGCAGCAGCTGCCGGGGCAGATCTCCCCGCTCTCGCCCAAACCCGGAGCGACCAGACCCAGAGCATCAACGCACCGCGGCCACCCAACCGGGCCACCACCTGGCTGGCTCGATTGGTCCCGGATACGGATGACACCAACGTGCGTTCAGATGCCGGCGTGCTCCTGCTCGGCGCCAGCCCATCCGGCCCGGCGAGCCTGCGGGGCGGACGGCCGGAAGGCATGCTGCTGACCCCGCTGCACCCCTTGACCGCACTCAGCAGCCAGGTGAAGAGCGAGCTCACCGCCGTGCAGCCGGCCGGCTCAGCGGTCACGGTCGACGTCCGCGGCACCCGCGCCGACGGGTCCTGGACCGAGTGGGTGCCCACCCGAGCGAAGGTGCCCGCGGCGCTGGGCGCTGCGGTGACGGCCGTGCAGGCCCGGATCGTGCTACGCGGTGCCCCGGGTGGGGCCGGCCCGCAGGTGCGATCGGTGCGGCTGAGCGCCGTCCCCGGGGTGCAGCTCCTCGCCGCCCGCCCGCGCGATGCCCGCAGCTACCGGGTCTTCGCCACCCGGGAGGGACTGGTCGGGTCCACCACGGCCAACGGTCACGTGATCCGCCCGCGGGACCACTTCGTCGCGCTGCCCTCGCGCCAGGCGCTGGGTCCGCGCGACTCGGGTGACTACACCGTGAAGGTCTGCGCGGCCACCGGCCGGTGCGAGTGGGCACCGGTGTGGGACGTCGGACCGTGGAACACCGCCGACGACTACTGGAACCCACCGGGTGAGCGCAGCTCCTGGCCTGACCTGCCGCAAGGCCAGCCCGAAGCACAGGCCGCCTTCGAGGACGGCTACAACGGCGGCCACGATCAGTTCGGCAGGCCGGTGCGCAACCAGGCCGGGATCGACCTGGCCGACGGCACGTTCTGGGACGGTCTGGGGTTGCACAACAACAGCTGGGTCACGGTGACCTACCTGTGGACCGATGACGGAGCGCCCGCCATCGTGGGGATCCCGGTGCTGCCGATCCTGAGTGGCCCCGGCCAGCAGTTCCCACCGGTGGGGCTCGCCGCGGAGCATGCCAGGCTGCCCGTCGAGTGCGCTGTCGACGGGCAGCTCGTGCACGGCCCCCTGGGCGTGACCGACCGCTGGCTCCGGATCGGCCCGAAACAGTTCGTCTCGGCCGCCA
>DASYAZ010000133.1:0-13021 GCA_036501085.1 Pseudonocardiaceae bacterium
CCGCTCTCCAGCAGATATTCGATGCCCTCGGCGTCCATCCGGTCCCGGATCTCCTGCCAGCGCTGCGGCTCCATCGAGATGGCCAGGTGGTGCAAGCCACCGAGCACCTCGGCATACGGCCCGGGGCCGACCCCGGGCAGGTCGAAGAAGGCGACGGTGTTGCCGTTGCCGACGTCGAAGAAGAAGTGCGTGGAGCCGGCCAGGTCCCGGTTCTCGAACATGTCGACCAGCGGGAACCCGAGCAGTCCCTGGTAGAACTCGACGGTCCGGCGGACGTCGGAGGAGATCAGCGCGGTGTGGTGGATGCCGCGGGCGCTGCTGGCCGGCCGGTCCTGCTTGGCCGGCATCAGCTCGGCTTTGATCTTCTCCCGCCGCTGGGCCAGCTCGGCACGCTGCGCCTCGGTCACGGTGACGGTCACGGGTCAAGCATCCCGCGGTAGTGCGGGCCCGGCCAGCCGGAAGCGGGTGAACTCCGCCGGGACGCCACTCACTGGCTGTCCATCGGGATATCGGCCGGGGGGAACACGGAGCCCCCCGCAGTGGGGCCGTCGGGCTCCGTGTTCCCACTGATCAACGCGCGGATGCCGGCGTTGAGCAGGGCGAGCAGTGGCACGGACAGCAGCGCTCCGGCGATACCGGCGAGCACCGAGCCCACCGCGACGGCCAGCACCACCGCCATCCCGTTGAGCTGCACGGCGCGGCCCATCAGCAACGGCTGCAGCACGTTGCCTTCCAACTGCTGCACACCGATGACCACCCCGAGCACGATCAGTGCCGGCACGAAACCCTTGGCCACCAGCACGACCAGCACCGCGATGACGCCGGAGACCACCGCACCGATCACCGGGATGAACGCCGCCAGGAACGTCAACGCCGCCAGCGGTACCACCAGCGGAGCGCCGACCACGAGCAATCCGGTCCCGATGCCGATCGCATCGACCACCGCCACCAGCACGGTGGCCCGGATGAACCCGCCCAGCGCGGCGAACCCGCGCTGGCCGGCGAGGTCGACCCGGGCGCGGACCGGGCGGGGCACCGCGCCCAGCAGGAAACGCCACATCGACCGGCCGCCGTAGAGGAAGTAGATCAACGTGAACAGCGTCAGCGCCACACCGCTGAGGACCTGCCCGATGGTCACCGCGGTGGACAGCGCCCCGGAGGTGATCGCCTGCCGGTTGTTGGCGATCGTGTCGCTCAGCGAGTCGAACTGCTTCTGCAGGTTCACCGAGGGCAGGCCCCGCGGTGGGTTCTTCAGCCACTCCTGGACCTGCTGCGCGCTACCGGCGATCTGGGACTGCAGCGCGGGAAGCCCGTTGACGAAGGCCTGCACGACGAAGCTCAGCAAGCCGCCGATCAGCGCCAGACCGCCGATCAGCACCACTGTGGTGGCCAGCCAGCGGGGCATCCACCGGCGGGTCAGCCAGTCCACCGCCGGGCCCAGCAATGCGGTGAGCAGCAACGCCACCGCCACCGGGATCACCACCAGCCGCAGCATGATGGCCACATAACCCAGCACGACGACCATCCCGGCCACCGCCAGCACCCGCCACGACACTGCGGCGGCCACCCGAAGCGGGTAGGGCACAGCTGCCGCCGCATCGCGACCGCTCGAGCCCGGGCTGGGGTTCACCCGGCCACGTTATCCGCTCAGGGGTTACTCCAAGCACTCTCCGGCATCAGCTTTCACCACTAGTGAAGCCGGTGGGATGAACCGGTCACCATAGCGGTCGGTCAGCTCCTTGGCGCGGGCCACGAACCCGGTCAGGCCGCCGGGATAGCCGTTGATGTACTGCACCACGCCCCCGGTCCACGGTGGGAACCCGATCCCCATGATCGAGCCGATGTTGGCGTCGGGTACCGAGGCGATGACGCCCTCGTCGAGGCACTTCACGGTCTCCAGAGCCTCGGCGAACAGCATCCGCTCCTTCATGTCCTCGAAAGGGATCGCATCCGGCCGGGCCGGGCCGAAGTGCTCGGCCAGCCCGGACCAGAGCCGGGTGCGCCGGCCGTCGGCGTAGTCGTAGAACCCGGCACCACCAGAGCGTCCCGGGCGCTCGTACTCCAGAACCATCGCATCGATGATCGCGTCGGCTGGGTGCGGGATCCAGGTGCCGCCGGCGGCCTCGACACCGTGCCGGGTCTCCTCCCGGATCATCCGGGTCAGGGTCAGCGTCAGCTCGTCCATCAGCTGCAGCACCGGCGCCGGGTAGCCGGCCTGCGAGCTGGCCTGCTCGATGGACGCGGGGGGCGCACCCTCGGCGAGCATGGCCACTCCCTCGTTGAGGAAGGTGCCGATGACGCGGCTGGTGAAAAAGCCACGGCTGTCGTTGACGACGATCGGGGTCTTGCGGATCTGCTGCACGAGATCGACGGCGGCGGCCAGCGCGGCGTCCGAGGTCTGCTCACCACGGACGATCTCCACCAGCGGCATCTTGTCCACCGGGGAGAAGAAGTGCAGGCCCAGGAAGTCGGCCGGTCGGTCGACCGCGGAGGCGAGGTCGGTGATCGGCAGCGTCGAGGTGTTGGAGCACAGCAACGCACCCGGGTCGATGACGTCCAGGATCTCGCTGAAGACCTTCTTCTTCAGCGCCGGATCCTCGAAGACCGCCTCGATCACCAGATCGCAGCCGGCGAAATCAGCGGGGTCGGCGGTCGGGGTGATCCGGGCCAGCATCTCGGCGCGCGCCTCAGGAGTGGACCGGCCCCGGGAGACGGCCTTGTCCAGCAGCTTCTCGGAGTAGGCCTTGCCTTTCTCCGCCCTGGCCAGCTCGACGTCCTTGAGGACGACGCTCAGGCCCGCGCGGGCGCACGAGTAGGCGATGCCCGCGCCCATCATCCCGGCCCCGAGCACGCCGACCTTGCGGAAGGTGCGCCGCGGGTGACCCTCGGGCCGGCTGCCGCCCTTGTTGATGTGTTGCAGGTCGAAGAAGAACGCGTTGATCATGTTCTTGGCGGTCTGGCCGGTGACGAGATCCATGAAGTAACGGCTCTCGATCTGCAGCGCGGTGTCCACATCGACCTGCGCGCTCTCCACCGCCGCGCACAGGACGTGGTGCGGGGCCGGCATCGGCGCGCCCTTGAGCTGCTTGCGCAGGGTGGCCGGGAAGGCGGGCAGCATCTGCGCCAGCGCCGGGGTGGAGGGCGTGCCGCCGGGAATCTTGTAGCCCTTGGCCTCCCAGGGTTGCTGCGCTCGCGGGTGCGCAGCGATCCACTCCCGAGCCTTGGCCAGCATTTCCTGAGGCTCGCCGGCCACCTCATCGATGATGCCGAGCTGTTTGGCCTGCGCCGGGCGCAGCTGCTGGCCCTTGAGCAGCAGCTCCATCAGGGCGGTCATCAGGCCGAGCATCCGCACGGTGCGGACCACCCCGCCCAGGCCGGGCAGGATCCCGAGGGTCACCTCCGGAAAGCCGACCTTGCTGCTCGGCGCCTCCAGCATGATCCGGTGGTGGCAGGCCAGCGTGAGCTCCAGGCCACCACCGAGCGCGGTGCCGTTGATCGCGGCGACCACCGGCTTGCCCAGCTTCTCCAGCCGCCGCAGCTGGCCCTTGACCAACGCGATGTAGGCGGCGAACTCTCGGGCTGTCTCCGGGGTGACGGTGCGCACCGTGCTGAGGTCGGCACCGGCGAAGAAGGTCTTCTTCGCCGAGGTGATGATCACTCCGGTGATCGAGTCCCGCTCGGCTTCCAGGCGATCCAGGACTTCAGCCATCGAGGCGACGTACCGGTCGTTCATCGTGTTCGCGGATCTGCCCGGATCGTCCAGAGTCAGCGTGACAATGCCCTCCGCGCCGTCAGTGCCGTAGTCCCAGCGAATAGCTTCAGCCATGGCGGCTACACCCTCTCGATGATGGTGGCGATGCCCATGCCGCCGCCGACGCACAGCGTGGCCAGGCCGTAACGCAGATCGCGGCGCTCCAGCTCGTCGATCAGGGTGCCGAGGATCATCGCGCCGGTGGCGCCCAGCGGGTGGCCGAGCGCGATCGCGCCACCGTTGACGTTGATCTTGTCGTGCGGCACGTCCATCTCGCGCATGAAGCGCAGCACCACGGCGGCGAAGGCCTCGTTGACCTCGACGAGGTCAATCTGGTCCATGGTCATACCTGCCTTGGCCAGCGCCTTGCGGGTGGCCGGAGCCGGCCCGGTCAGCATGATCGTCGGTTCCTGGCCGGTGACCGCGGCGGACACGATCCGGGCCCGCGGGGTGAGCCCGAGCTCGTGCCCGATCTGCTCGGAACCGACCAGCACCAGCGCGGCACCGTCCACGATCCCCGACGAGTTGCCGGCGTGGTGCACGTGCTCGATGCGCTCCAGCCAGTGGTAGCGCTGCAGGGCGACGGCGTCGAACCCGGCCTGCTCGCCGAGGTCGGCGAAGGACGGGGTGAGCCCGGCGAGGCCCGCCAGGGTGGTGTCCGGGCGCAGGTGCTCGTCCCGGTCCAGGACGACGACGCCGGTCAGGTCCCGCACCGGGACCACGGAGCGCCCGAAGTACCCGTTGCTCCAGGCCTTGGCCGCGCGGTGCTGGGATTCCAGGGCGAAGGAGTCGACGTCATCGCGGGTGAAGCCCTCGATGGTGGCGATCAGGTCGGCGCTGATGCCCTGCGGGACGAAGCGCGCGGTGTAGGCGGTCTCCGGGTCCATCGCCAGCGCACCACCGTCGGAGCCCATCGGCACCCGGGACATCGACTCGACGCCGCCGGTGACCACCAGGTCCTCCCAGCCGGAGCGGATCTTCATGGCGCCGAGGTTGACCGCCTCCAGGCCGGAGGCGCAGAACCGGTTGACCTGCAACCCGGCGACGGTATCGGGCAACCCGGCGGCCAGTGCCGCGGCGCGCGCGATGTCGGCCCCCTGGTCGCCCACCGGGGCGACCACTCCGAGCACCATGTCGTCGATCCGCGCCGGGTCCAGATCCGGCAGCCGGCTGCGCAGCTCGTCGATCAGCCCGGTGACCAGGGAGATCGGCTTGACGCCGTGCAGCGCGCCGGTGGGCTTACCCTTGCCGCGCGGGGTGCGCAGCGCCTCGTAGAGATAGGCCTCATGCACAGTCATGACGAGCTCCCGGTGAGATCTGGCGAATGCGCCGCGGACTCGCGGATCGCGTGATTGATGGCGAGCTGGAAATTGGTGACGACCCCGTCGAGGGTGACCGGCTTGAGTCGTTGCAGGAGTGCGAGCAGTTGCGCTCGCAGCTCGGGCGGGCGGCCACGCTCGCGGTACTCCCGAAGCACCGTGTCGTGAAACAGCGCCACCAGCTCGGTGGCCAGCGCGCTGGTGTGCCGCTCGATGATCTGCTTGGCGGCCAGCTGGACCTCGAAGTCCATCTCGGTGTCCAGCAGGCTCAGCCCGTAGCCCAGCATGTCCGGGCTGGTGAGCAGCCACGTGTGCGGCCCATCGCGGCGAAGCACCCCCAACGCCGTCAACCGGGCGAGCGCCTCGTTGTCCAGGACGCGTCCGGCGCGGTCTACCAGCTCGGCCCGATCCACGATCTCGGGCTCCTCGGGCAGCCAGGGGGCGAGCAGCGCCCGGTGCAGCGCGAGGTCCTCAGGCGAGCGGTCCAGCGGGATCCGGGCGAGGTAACCCTCGATCGCGGCCAGGGTGAAGCCCAGCTCCTGCAGCTCGCGAACCAGCTCCAGGCGGGCTACGTGCCGCTCGTCGTACAGGCCCAGCCGGCCACGCACCACTGGGGGTGGGATCAGGCTCATCCCGGCATAGAAGCGGATCGTCCGCACGCTGATGCCGGTGCGTTCGGCCAGCTCGGCAATGGTGAGCTGTGCTGCCACGGCGCTGCGCCTCCTCGATGTGACAGCGCAACTGTACTATACGTGACAGTGAGACTGTAACGTGTGCGCCGCCACACCGGCGTTGGGCGTCAGGTCCGGCCGGTTGGCCGCTGCGCAGAAAGGGTCATGCAGTCCCCGACCTCAGCCTTTGTCCTGCTCCGGACGGTCAGAGTTGGCACGGAGCTGCTCGTTGATCTTGTCCTGGGCCTTGTTCACCTGCTCCTGGTACTTGTTCCCAGTCCGCTGATTGACAGCATTGCCAGCTTTCTCGACAACCTTTCGCACCGTGTCTTCACGGCCCTTGAGCGCTGATTTGATCTTGTCGCTGAATGACATCAGCCAGTCCCCGCTTCCCTTTCCGGCATTCGAGTGCGGAATTCTTCTCGCAGCCACACCCCCGTGCAACCGCTGGATCAGGTGACCGGCGCACCCCAAGACCGGCAGACCCGGCGGCGCCCGCCACTGTAACCGACCGCAGAAGTCCCCGTGGGTACCCCGCTACGCCTGGCGCCTACCCTCTTCTACCGTGGCTGACTACCTGCCGACCGCTCCCTACCGTGGCACCCGTGACTTCCTGCCGGCTGAGATGAGCGTGCGGACCGAGGTGTTCGAGCGGCTTTACGAGGTGATCGAACGGTACGGCTACCTACGCTACGACGGCCCGATCCTGGAACCGGTCGAGATCTACGAGGCGAAATCCAGCCGCGAGATCGTGGAGCAGCAGCTGTACACGCTGACCGACCGCGGGGATCGGCGGCTGGCGCTGCGGCCGGAGATGACACCGTCGGTCGCGCGGATCATCGCCGGCAACGCCGGGAAGCTCCAATTCCCGGTGCGCTGGTACAGCCACCCGAACTGCCACCGCTACGAGCGTCCGCAGCGCGGCCGGGTCCGCGAGCACTGGCAGATCAACGTCGATGTGTTCGGGTCGGAAAGCCCATCCTGCGAGATTGAGATCTTCGAGCTCATTCACGACATGATGGCCGCGCTGCGGGCCGCACCCGAGATGTGGGTGTTACGGGTGAGCGATCGGGTACTGCTGAACGCGATCCTGACGACGATGCTCGAGATCCCTGCCGAGCAGGTTCGAGACGTGAGCGCGCTCATCGACCGGTGGGAGAAATACCCGCACGACCGGCTGGGGCAGGAAGCCGGCGAGTTAGGCCTGACTGACAAGCAGTTTCACCGGCTGGGCGAGATCCTCAGCGCGGGGGATGCACTACTCGACGAGCTGCCCGGCGATGCTCGGGAACAGTCGGTTCTGATGCGCGTGCTCGAGAGCGATGCGCGCGATCTGATCACATTCGACCCGCTGATCGTCCGAGGATTCGACTACTACACCTCGACGGTTTTCGAAGTGTTCGACACCAGCGTGGAGAATCGCCGCTCGCTATTCGGCGGGGGCCGGTACGCGAACCTCGTCGGGTTGTTCTGCGCCGCTCAGATCCCGGGGATCGGGTTCGGCATGGGTGACGTCACCCTGATGGATTTCCTCCGAACCCATGATCTGCTGCCGGCGCCGCGCAGCGAGGTTGACGTCGCGGTCATCCCGGTGGACGAGACGCTGGCAGAACCCGCCCGGCGCCTCGCTCGGGAGCTGCGCCGGGCCGGCCTGCGAACGAACACCCCGCTGGAGACGAGAAAACTGGGCAAGGAACTCGCTCGCGCCAGCAAGGCCGGGGCCCGGGTCGCCGTCATCGTCGGGCAGGACGAGTGGACCGCGGGCACGGTCACCATCCGTAATATGGTGACCGGCGATCAGCAGCAGACACCGGTCGGTGCGGCGCCCGCGACGGTCGCCACGATGCTGGACTGAGCTGCTCAGCTGATGTGAGGTATCGGTCGCCGCGGCCAGTCCGTGGCCTGCCATTCCTTCAGCCAGGGATCCGCGGCGATCGCGGGCAACAGCCCCTGCCACAGGTCTGTCACCACCTCCCAGAGCTGTTGGCCCTGGGCATGATGGCAGATTGGCTTGACTCCGGTGATCATGGAAACGACTACCTGACCCAACCGTTCTGGATCGAGGCCTGGTCGCAGCAGGCCCGTCGCCGCGGCCGCCCTGAGTTGCTCCGTGGTCGCCGTCACCCCGTAGACGTAGTGCTCGGTGGCCTCGGCGCAGAGCACCCCGGGATCGGCCAGCAGCTGGATCCCCCCGCGGGCGATCGGATCGTTGATCACGCGGGCCACCGCTTCATCGCTTTGCGCCAGCAGCGCCCACAGCGGGTCCAGGCCTCGGGTCCCGACCTCGGCGACCATCACCTTCCAGCCGGCAACCATCTCGGCCACCACCGCGTCAGCAAGAGCCTGCTTGGAGATGAAGTGGAAGTACAGCGCACCCTTCGTCACCTTGCTCGCCGCGATGACCTCGCTCAGTGAGGTGCCGTGATAGCCCACCTCAGCGAATCGCGTTGCCGCCGCAACGAGGAGAGCCTGCCGGGTGACCTGCGCCCGGCCTTGAAGGGACCCGGTCGCCGGCACCATCTCGCTCACCGGCTCCGCCCGCGTCATCACCACCGAATCTCCCACCTCAACGTTGAAAACCCAGCGTTACCTCACCGACAACACCATCACGCTATAGCATGCACCCCGCTCGCCGCCGGATGCGACAGTGAATGAACCTCCTTGTTCTCGCTGCCGATGGCCCCGTCGACGCGCGGCACCGATGCCGCGATGACCCCTCCCCGCTCACCTGACCTCAAGTGATCAGTTCCAGGGTGTGCGCGCCGCTGCGATGCACCCGCAACCCGCCCCGCCGGGCGATCCGGACCACCCCGTCGGCATCGGAGGCCTCCCGCGCAGCGGTGGCGAGCAGCCGGCCCAGCCGGCCCTTGTGCGACTTGTTGTGGTGGCTGACCGTGCGCCTGCCGGCCACTGCCGTCGTCGCTGAGAACCTGAACGGTGAGCGCTCCTGGCAGGGGGCCCAGCGCGGTATAGGCAGCTGAGCGCAGGTCGACCACCAGGCGGCCTGCCATCCGGGATAGCAGCGGGGCCAGTACCGGGCGCCAGAGCGAGCGCACCGCGCCCAATCCCGGCAGCACGGTGGCGTTGCGCTCCAGCTCACCACGCTGGCGCTCGGACAGGCCGAGCGCGGCCCGGCGGGACTCAGCTACCTCCGGCCGCCACCGCGCGCCGGGTGTTCAGGTTGGCCAGGTCCGCCGCGGCGCGACCGGCGTACCACCCGGCGGCGTTGCCGACGTTGAACGAGCGGGACACCGACTGCGGGAACATCGACTGGAACAGCTCGTCCACCACCTGCTCCCGGGCGGCCAGTACCGGCAGCAACCGGGTGGGGTCGGCCACCGCGGCCGTGCTGGCGTCCCGAGCCGTGACCAGCCGCTCCCCGATGCGGGTGGCGTAGGCGAGCAGGAACGAGTGCCGGTAGGACCGGGTGCGGGATTGCCCGGTGCGGGTGGTCTGGCTCCCTGCGGACACCATCGCCCGGGTCGCCTGGACCAGCAGTGACGTGCTGAGCAGCTCCACGATCTCCAGGTCCACCTCGTCGCCGAGCACGGTGGTGAACCCGAGCTTCTCCGAGAGCGCGGTGCGGCACCGGTTCGCCTCGGCCACCGCGCCCACCAGCAAGGCTTTGGCCGCCACGTAGGGGTTGTCCAGCCACAACCGGCGGGCGGCTGCGGGGCGCGGGTCCGGGCCATTACCCCTGGCAGCGTTCACCGGGGTCTCTGCGACGATCCGCTCCAGCGAGTACCGGCTCATCAGTTCCTGCGCCTTGGCGGAGAGCGCTTCGGCTTCCTCGGGGAACGTGGTCGACTCGGCTTTGGCCAGCAGCGCGCGGACCCGAGTCAATATCTTCTGGTCGACGCCGGAGCGCGGTGTGGCGGTAGCGACGGCGGAACCCGGCGGAGGCACGATCTTGGGCAGTACCGGTAGCGCCAGCAACATGGCCACCACCTCGATCACCGTGGAGAGCGCGCTCGCCAGGCTGGCACCGTGACGCTGGGCCCACTGCCAGAGATGACCTTGTTCGGGTTGCCACCACACCTGCGCGCCGACCTGCCGGAGTTCGTCGCGCCACCGCTGCGGCACAGCGGCCTGCGGGTATTGGTGGGATTCCTCGGCGATGGCGTCGATGAGGTAGCCGACTCCCGCAGCGTCCAGCCGTCGCCGGCCCAGCTGGTGCAGGTCCCCGGGTGACCAGCCGCGCTCCCACGCCGCGCTCACCAGCGGCAGCACCGCGCACCGGACCGCTGAGATCACGATGCCGTGCTGGTCAGCGCAGCGGCCAGCCACGATGGCGCCGATACGTGCCCCGGCTTCCGTATCTCCCGCCCAGTGCTCGTGGGCCGCGCTGAGCAGCACCGTCGAGATCGTCTCCGCTGAGGGCTTGGCGCGCGCCCCGGCACCCGCGGCGCCTGAGCTCATCCCGCTCGGGGCGCCCCACCCAGCGGTTCCCGCGCCGAAGCTTCGTTGCCCAGTGTGGGAGCGGCGATGCGCGCGGCGGAGTGCCGCCGCGGCAGCCCGCCGCTCCCGATTCCGCTGCGCCATCGCAGCCTCCCGTCTCCAGATCCAACCGAGTCGGCAGCAGTATGGGGTGCCACCCTGACAATCTCGCGCTCCCGCGCCGTCGCCAGCCGACGCGGCGCCCGGTCTCAACTTCGGTGACGCGCCGACTGCCCTCCACCGCATCCGCTACCTCTCGTGGCACCGTCCTTGTGGCCCCGCCAAGCCCGGAATGGTCCTGCGTGACCTGCGGTACGGTGCTGTTGATCGGCGCACCGAGCCAGGCGGTAGCACGGCTGCCGCGTCCCGCCGGCTCAACCGAACCGCACGGTCACCCTCAGTCCTACGCGCTGCTACCTGCCTGACCGAAATCGTGCACAGGGAGATATTCGGAAATCAGTCACGAATCTTGTCAGATTAGTACTGGCAGTGCGTTTGGGTCAGTTTTCTCGCGGGTACCCTACGTCTAAGTGAAAGGGAACCGTGATGACGTTCGTTTCGACCGGAATGGGCAGAAGACATACCAGCCCACTGAGCGCCGATTCCTGGTGGAAACCACGCTGGCTGCTGCGCCGGCAAGAGGAACAAGAGCTGGCGCGGTGGGCTGCCGAGGTGCGCTGGCAGTGGTCCGACGTCGTGGCTGTTACCCAGCTGGCGCAGCACACGACAACCGCTGGACGGCTGTACCACACCGCGGTACCGCAGGCGCATTCGGTAGATCCGGGTCCTCCGGTAACGCTACTGGTGCAGATGCTGCCTACCCAGCTTGTGGAGGACTTCCAAGCCCAAGCGCAGCGCATCGCCAGGGGAATGGGAGTATCCATGCTTCAGATCGCGCCATACGGCCCCGGCTGGATCGAGGTTGCGTTGCTGGATCATGATCCGCAGCACGCAGCTGACTAGTTGATGCCGCTTGGGGGTAGCGGCCGAGGCACGCGAAATGCGACAACGACCGGGTGATCAGCGGCATGACGAGGCATCGAGCGCCGGTTCCGGCGCGCGGGCTCATCACCCTGTCCGTGGCGAGTGTGCTTGCGCTCGGGCTGGGCGGGTGCGAGTCCGCGATCACCCAGCGAACACCGTCCAGCTCCGCACCGGAGTCGGCGCAGGGCACCTCCCCCCCGAGTGGCCCCACGACCCGCGGGCCGGGGGAGGCGACCCGCTGGACGATGCCCAATCTCGTGGGCGCCGGCCTGCAGGACGCCCAGAACCGGATCCAGAGCCTCACCGGCTTCGCGATCTCCTTCACGACCTCGCACGACGCGACGGGCCATGGCCGCCAACAGATCCTGGACCGGAACTGGATCGTGTGCTCGCAGAGCATCCCGCCCGGCGCTACCATCGACAACAGCGCCCGGATCGACTTCGGCGCGGTCAAGATCGAGGAACGTTGCCCGTAACGTCGCGCCGGTAGCCGCAGCCACGTTTAAGGCAGTCCGCCGCGAGGAATGGCACTGAGCATGAGCGTGGTCGATGATCTGAACCGGCTAGCTGAGCTCCGGGAGCACGGACACCTCACCGCCGCCGAGTTCGACGAGGTGAAACAGCGACTGATCGAGCGCTCACCAGCACCGGAAGCGGTCCTGCCGTCCGAACCGGACGGGTCGCTGCTGCTCTACCGCCTCGTGTCGTCCTGGTTGAAGCGCGCCGCGGCGGCGATGGCCGTCGTCGCCGTGCTGTTCGGCGCCGTCGCGGGCTGGTCCACGCTGCACTACGTCAACCTGCACGGTCAAGCGCTCGCGACACAGGACGAGACGATCGCCCGCCCGCTCGGCGTGCGGATCCCCGATCCCCGCCCCACGATCGAGCGCGCGGCGCTGGAAGCCCAAGCCACCGCCTACGGAGGTCTCGCCATCACGACAGGCCTCATCGCCCTCGGCGCCCTGGCCGGCGCGCTCCTGATCCGCCCACCCCGCCCATCCCTACCCCCCGCCAGCACCACACCCACCACGGCCCTGCACCCCCGTTCAGCGGACTGAGCAGGGTAAACGTCCAACCGCAGGGGCCGCAGCCCAGCGTTCGGTAGGCCTGGTGGAGCAGTCGGCGGCAGACTGGGCAGATGAGCAGCACACGCGCGGTGTCCCGTCGCACGCTTGCCGTACTCCTTGCCGCGGTCACCGCCAGCGGCGGGCTCGCGCTGTCGGCGTGCGCCGACAATCCCGGCAACGCACCCGGCGCGCGGACCACAGCGCCTGCACCGCCCGTGGTGAGCTCGACGTCGCCGGGCGAACCACAGGCAGCGACCCTGAACTGGGCCAGGTCGATGTGCCAGGCGCTCCGCCCCGCTCTAGACCAGCTTGGCACCACACCCCGGGCAGATCCCAATAGCCGGGCCGCAACACGGCAGGCGTACATCGCCTACCTGGCGAACGCGCGGGACGCCACTCAACGGGCGATCGATCAGCTCTCATCACTCGGAGCCCCGCCGGTGCAGAACGGCCAGCAGATCATTGACCAGATACGCGCTCAGCTCGTTGGCCTGCGGGATAACCTCAACAGCACGTGGGTGCAGCTCAACCAGGCCGATCCGAACGACGCGAGCGCGATCGGACAGGTCGTCGGCGCCGCCGGCAACGTCGTCGGCTTGTTCACCACCCTCGCCACGAACTCACAGCTTCGCGCCGCCCTCGACCAGGCACCGGAATGCCGGAACCTGGGGGGATCGAGCGGGACAGACAACACCAGCCCACCACCAGCGACGTCCCGGCCGAACGGGTGAGACCCGGCGGCCGCCAGCGTCGGCTCGTGAGTGCGTAACAGTGTTAGAACACTGTTACGCACTC
>DASYAZ010000134.1:0-3520 GCA_036501085.1 Pseudonocardiaceae bacterium
ACCCCCGCAACAGGTCCGTCTGAACGACACTGGCTGGGGCAGCCACCACGTAGGCGACCAGCCGCTTATCCCCGGGCCGGTCCTCCCGCGCCACCACTACCGCCCGCGCGACATCAGCATGCCCAGCCAACACCGCCTCGACCTCACCAGGCTCGACCCGGAACCCCCGGATCTTCACCTGATCATCGACCCGGCCGGCGAACTCCAGCACTCCGTCGGCCCGCCACCGGGCCAGATCCCCCGTCCGGTACATCCGCTCACCGGCGGTGCCGAACGGGCACGCCACAAACCGCCCGGCCGTCAACCCCGCCCGACCCAAATATCCCCGCGCCAACCCGGCCCCGGCGATATACAACTCACCGACCACCCCCACCGGCACCAGCTGCAAACCAGCATCCAGCACAAACACCCGAGTATTCGCAATCGGCCCACCAGCCGGCGGCATCTGCGTCGCGTCTGACAGCGGGTCGCTCATCGTGGCGCACACCGTGGTCTCAGTAGGACCGTAAGCGTTGACCATCCGCCGCCCCACTGACCAGGCCTCTACCAGCTCCGGCGGGCACGGCTCACCGGCCACCACCAGCGTCATTCCCGCCGGCAGACCGTCCTCGCCCGGCAGGGCCGCGAGCACCGAGGGCGGCACCGTCACATGGCTCACTTGACGGTCGGTAACCAGCGCGGCCAGTGGCTCCGCGGGCAGCAGCTGCTCGGCGGCGGCGACCACCAGCCCCGCGCCCGAGAGCAGGGCCATGCACAGCTCGGAGACCGACGCGTCGAAGCTGGGTGAGGCAAACGCCAGCACCCGGCTGCGGGCGTCGATGTGGAGTCGTTCGATCTGCGCTGCGGCCAGGCTGGGGATGCCCGCGTGGGTGACAGTAACGCCTTTGGGTTGGCCGGTGGAGCCGGAGGTGTAGATGACATATGCGGGATGCTCAGGGCGCAGGGGGGTGGTGCGGTCGGTGTCGGTGGGGTCGGTGTCGGGACAGCCGCCCAGGAGTTCGATGGTGTGGGGGTCGTCGAGTACCAGTCGTGGGATGAGACCGGTGTCGGGTAGTCCGCCCCCGGTTTGGGTGGTGGTAAGCAGGAGGGCGGGGTGGGCGTCGCTGAGCATGAAGGCAATCCGGGCGGGGGGGTAGTCGGGGTCCAGGGGGAGGTAGGCGGCACCGGTTTTGAGCACTCCCAGGATTGCCACGATCAGATCCGCGGAGCGGGGCAGGGTCAGCGCCACGATCTGCTCGGGCCCGACCCCGCGGGTGATCAGGGTGTGGGCGAGCTGGTTGGCCGCAGCGTTGAGTTGGTGGTAGGTCAGGGCGGTGTCGCCGGAGATCACCGCGACCGCCTGCGGGGTGGCTGCGGCCTGGGTTTTAAACAGCCCGGGCAACGTGGCGGGGGAAAACGGGGTGGTGGTGGCATTGCAGGTGTGAAGCAGTTGGTGGCGCTCGGCCGCTGTGAGGATGTCGAGTTTGTTGAGGGGCTGGTCGGGGTGGGCGACGACTGCGTTGAGCAAGCGCACCCAGCGGGTGGTGATGGTCTCGACGGTGGCCGGGTCGAACAGGTCGCAGGCGTACTCCACGATCCCGTCGATACCCTGGGGTGCGCCGTCTGCGGTGTGCCGCTCGGATAGGGCGAACGTCAGGTCGAACTTCGCGACCCCGGTGTCGACCCGGACTGGGGTGACCTGCACCCCGGGCAGGTCGACACCGGGGTCGGGGGTGTTCTGCACGATGAGCATCACCTGGAACAGGGGGTGGCGGGCCTGGGAACGGGCCGGGTTGAGGGTTTCGACGAGGTATTCGAAGGGCACGTCTTGGTTCGCATAGACGCTCAGCGCGGTGTCCCGGACCCGGGCCAGCAGCTCGGTGAAGGTGGGAGCCCCGGAGGTGTCGGTGCGCAACACCACGGTGTTGACGAAAAACCCAACCAGCTCATCCAACGCCTGATCGGTGCGCCCCGCGATCGGGGATCCGATCGGGATATCGTGCCCGGCACCGAGTTTGCTCAGCAGCGCGGCCAGCCCGGCCTGCACCACCATGAACACACTCGCCCCGCCGCGGCGGGCCAGCCCGGTCAGCCCTTGGTGCAACCTCGGCTCTAGCCGGATCGGCACCTGACCACCACGGTGCGAGGCCACCGCCGGGCGGGCCCGGTCGGTGGGCAGCTCCAGCTGCTCGGGCAGCCCGGCCAACGCCTGGGTCCAGTAGCCCAGTTGGGTGGCGAACAGGCTGTCGGGGTCAGTGTGCTCACCCAGCAGCTGGTGCTGCCACAGGGTGTAGTCGGCGTACTGCACCGGCAACGGCGCCCACCTCGGCACCTCACCGTGGCACCGCGCCCCATACGCCACGGCCAGTTCTCGGGCTAGCGGACCCATCGACCAACCATCACCCGCGATGTGATGCACTACCATCAGCAGCACATGCTCACTGGGTGCCAGGGTGAACAGCTCGGCCCGCACCGGCGCCTCGACACCCAAATCAAACCCGCGCCGAGCCGCAGTGGCCAGCAGTCCCGGCAGGTCAGTGCCGCTGGCGTGGGTGACCGGCAGTGCCGGGTGGACGACCTGCGCGTCGAGGACCTGCTGGCAGGGCACCCCATCAACCTGCGGAAAAACCGTGCGCAAGCTCTCATGGCGGGCCACCACATCACCCAGCGCGACACGCAACGCGTCTCGGTCCAGGTCCCCTCGCAGGCGTAACACCAGCGGGACGTTGTAGGTGGCACTGGGGCCTTCCAGCTGATGAAGGAACCAGAGCCGGCGCTGCGCGAACGACAACGGCATCGGATCGGGGCGCGCGTATCGAGTCAGTGCCGCCCTGACCGGTCCGGCGTCGCCCAACCGTGTGGCCACCCCAGCGACGGTGGGAGTGTCGAACAGGACACGCAACGCCAGCTCTACTCCGAGGGTGGCCCGCAACCGGGTGACCAGTCGGGTAGCTGACAGTGAGTGCCCACCTAGGGCGAAGAAGTCGTCATCGACCCCTACCGAGGCCACGCCGAGTACCTCGGCGAACAACTCGGCGAGGAGCTGCTCGTGGGGCGTCCGGGGCGCCCGACTCGCACCGGCGGACCCGAACCGCGGTGCCGGCAACGCGCGGCGGTCCAGCTTCCCGTTCAGGGTCAGCGGCAGCGTGTCGAGGACCACCACCGCGGCGGGCACCATGTACTCCGGCAACCGCTCCCGCAGAAACCCCCGCAACAGGTCCGTCTGAACGACACTGGCTGGGGCAGCCACCACGTAGGCGACCAGCCGCTTATCCCCGGGCCGGTCCTCCCGCGCCACCACCACCGCCCGCGCGACATCAGCATGCCCAGCCAACACCGCCTCGACCTCACCAGGCTCGACCCGGAACCCCCTGATCTTCACCTGATCATCGATCCGGCCGGCGAACTCCAGCACCCCGTCGGCCCGCCACCGGGCCAGATCCCCCGTCCGATACATCCGCTCGCCGGCGGTGCCGAACGGGCACGCCACAAACCGCCCGGCCGTCAACCCCGCCCGACCCAAATATCCCCGCGCCAACCC
>DASYAZ010000135.1:0-2577 GCA_036501085.1 Pseudonocardiaceae bacterium
CATCCGCTGCTGGGTGCGGTGGTGCCGGTGGCGGGGGGCGAGGGGGTGCTGTTCGCGGGGCGGTTGTCGGCGGGCAGGCACCGGTGGCTGGGGGATCACCGGGTGGGCGGGGTGGTGCTGCTGCCCGGCGCGGCGCTGGCCGATGTGCTCACGTACGTCGGTACGGAGCTGCACACCCCAGTTGTCGAGGAACTCACGATCTCCGCGCCAGCCGTCATCCCCGATTCCGGCGCGATGAACATCCAGATCAGCGTCGATGAGCTTGAGAACGGCAAGCGCCAGGTACGTTGCTACACCCGGCCTGACGGTGATCAGGACTGGACCGAGCATGCCACCGGCACGTTGGCCATTGCCAGCACGCGCCAGCTGACTGCGGGTGACCTCGCAGTGTGGCCTCCGGTCAATGCGCTCCCGGCCGATCTGACCGGATTTTACGATCGCCTCACGGTCGGCTACGGACCCGCGTTTCGGGCCGTCCGTGCGGTGTGGTTGGCCCAGGACCGGGTCTTCGCTGAGATCGCCTTGCCGGCCGAGGCAGACCAGGATGTAGATGGCTACGGCCTGCATCCGGTGCTCATTGACGCGGCCCTGCACCCGCTTAGCCTCGCGGGTTTCTTCGCCGACCCCGACCAGCCCAGGCTGGCCTTCGCATGGTCCGGAATCCGGCTCCACGCGACCGGAGCGCGATCGCTGCGCGTATGCCTGACACCGGCTGGACCGGATGCCGTCGCTATCAGCGCAGCCGACGAGTCGGGCGCTCCGGTACTCGACATCGAGAGCCTCGTTGTCCGGCCCGTGGAACTGGAACGGCTCCGCTCGGTGGCATCGCCCAGGGATTCTCTATTCGGGGTCGAGTGGGTGGGAGCCACCGCCAGCGAACCGGTCGCCGACTGGGCCTTCTATTCGGACTTGGCCGCCACCGATGCCGTGCCACCGGTCGTGGTGCTGCGGCTCGACAGCGGCGAGAATGACCGGGCCGTCCCTGAGCACGTCCGCTCGGTGTGCCTGCACGTGCTCGAGATCGTGCGGGACTGGCTGGCCAGCCCACGCTGGGCGGCCGCGCGGCTGGTGGTGGCAATCCATCAGAAGGATCTAGCGCAGCAGGCGGTAGCAGGCCTGATTCGCACCGCCGAAACTGAAAATCCCGGTCGGTTCGGTCTGCTTGAAGTCACCAGCTCCGATGCCGAGACCGTGCGCATCGGCCTGGCCGCATCCGGCGAGCCCCAGGTCGCTGTGCGTGATGGCGAAGCTTTAGTCGCACGCCTGGCCCGCGTCCCGCTGCCCGCACTGGCGCAGGAGTCCCGGCTGCGGGGCGGAACCGTACTCGTGACCGGGGCGAGCGGAGGACTGGGCCGGCTGCTGGCTGAACACCTGGCCCTCGTTCACCAGGTTCGGGACCTGGTACTCATCACTCGCTCCGGAGTCAGCCCCGAGCTGGTCGAGACGCTGGCGGGACGCGGTGTCTCGGTGCGCGCGATCGAAGCTGACGTAGCTGACCGCAGCGTCATGGCGAACATCGTGGCATCTGTCGCCGACCGCCTCGTCGCGGTAATACACCTTGCCGGCGTCGTCGACGATGGTGTGGTCTCAGCGTTGACAGCTGGCCAGGTGGACGCTGTTCTAAGCCCGAAGGTGGATGGAGCCTGGCACCTTCATGAGCTGACCAAAGATCTGGACCTGGCGGCATTCGTGCTGTATTCCTCGGCCTCCTCAATTCTCGGCGGCGCCGGGCAGGGAAATTATGCGGCCGCGAACGCGTTCCTTGACGCCCTGGCCGAATACCGGCACGAGCTTGGCCTGCCCGCCGTCTCGCTCGCATGGGGACTATGGTCCGAAAGCGCCGGCATGGGTGGTCGGCTCAGCAAAACCGACCTTGAGCGGATGGCGCGATTCGGCACGCTGCCGTTGTCAGCCGAGCAAGGCCTGGAGCTGTTCGACCTGGCATTGGCATCGGACCGAGCGACACTCATGCCCATGCGCCTCGACCTCGCCGCTGTGCGGACAAGGGGTGAGGTCCCGTCGCTGCTGCGGCTAGTAGCGCCGCCGGTCCTGCGGCGGGCGGCCAGCCGGAACATCGCCGACGTGACCTTGGCGCAGCGGCTGCGCACGCTCTCGGAGACCGGGCAGAACGAAGTGCTGCTTGAGCTTGTTCGCACAAATGCCGCGGTAGTGCTCGGGCATGCCGGATCCGACGCTGTCGAACCTGACCACGTATTCAAGGATCTCGGGTTCGACTCACTCACTGCGGTGGAACTCAGGAACCGGCTGACCGAGATCATCGGAATCCGGCTGCCTACCACCGTTGTCTTCAATTACCCGACGCCGCGCGTGCTTGGCACCTTCCTGCGTACGGAATTGCTGGGCGAGAGCGCTCAAACCCCGGCTGCGAATGGCGATTCGGCGGTTGCCGATGAGGTTGTTCGAGTTGGTGATGACCCGGTGGTGGTGGTGGGGATGGGGTGCCGGCTGCCGGGCGGGGTGGGGTGTCCGGAGGATTTGTGGGGGGTGGTGTCGGGTGGGGTGGATGCGGTGTCGGGGTTTCCTTTGGATCGGGGGTGGCCGGGGGATTTGTTTGAT
>DASYAZ010000136.1:0-2538 GCA_036501085.1 Pseudonocardiaceae bacterium
ATCGCCCTGGTGCTGACCGGTGGCGCCGCGCTGGGCGTCGTGGTCTGGGCGCTCGCCAAACTGGGCAAGGCGCTGATCAAGATCGCCGAAGCCCTGGCCGCAGCAGCGGTCGTGATCTTCACCATATGGCTGGTGATCAAGGCCGTGGCGTGGGCACTGCGCCAAACGGTCACGCACTGGAGGACCAGGCTGGCCGTGGTGGCCGGTGCGGCGTGGTGGCACTGGTGGGGGTGGGCTTCACTCGCCCTCACCGCCGCTGGGGTCGCCGGGGTCCTTACCGGGTGGCGGCTGGTTGACCTGGCGTCCTTTGATGCGTGGGCGGGTCGGCATCTGCGGGCCTGGTGGCTGCGCTGGACGGTCTACACCCCCAAGCTGCCCCAGTGGTTGCAGGCCTGCGGCCTGAGCATCCAACCCGACGCCACGCCGATGGTGGTGACGGTCAATCCCCTCGGACGCAGCCTCCGTCGCACCCGCAGCCAGGCGCAAACGCGGCTGCCCCAGGTGCTCGGGGTGCGCTCAGGGGCGTCGTGGGACGAGGTCCGCATCCGCCTGGTACCCGGCCAGAAACCCGAAGACTTCGACCAGGCCGCGCGGGCGTTGGCCTCGGCAGGGCGGTGACCCGCTGCCAGACATCCCAGGGGCTTTGTTGTCAAGCGGCAGTTTGTTGATCTTGCTGGGTGTGGTGGTCCCAGGCGATGTTCTCGTCGTAGAGCCGGCCGGTTTTGAGGCAGCCGTGCAGGATCCCGACGAGTCGGTTGCCGAGCTGGCGCAGCGCGGCGTGGTGGCTGGTGCCGCGGGCGCGGATGGTGTCGTAGTAGGCCCGAGCGCCGGGTGAGGCGGTCAGCGCGCAGAAGGCCTGTTGGTCCAGGGCGTCGGCGAGGCGGTCGTTGCGTGCGTAGCGGGCTAGCACGACCTTCTTTTTGCCTGAGGCGCGGGTGATCGGGGAGGTGCCGGCGTAGTTCTTGCGGGCTCGGGCGTCGTGGTAGCGGTGCGGGTCGTCGCCGAACTCGCCGAGCACCCGGGCGCCGAGGATCTGTCCCAGCCCGGGCTGGGAGCGGTAGATCTCAACATCCGGGTGCCGGCCAAAATGGGCCTCGACCTGGCCTTGCAGGGTGGTGATCTCGCTGTTCAGGACGGTGATCACCGCGACCGTGGACCGGACGGTGACCGCGTAGGCCCCGGCCAGGACCGCGGGCTGGCCCAGCGCCTGGGCCCCCAGCACCGCCTGAATGTGCTCGGCCTTGGCCGCAACATGACGGCGCCGGGCCTGCTTGAGCGCACTGGCGATCCGGTCACGCGACAGCATGGCCGCCGCGACCGGTTCGGGTGCCGCGGCAAGCAGCTCGAGTGCGTCGGTCGCGGCCAGGTCCGGGAAGGCCTCCAGCGCGGCGGGAAAAAACTCCCGCAACGCACTACGCAACCGCAGCACGTGCCGGGTCCGGTCCCAGATCATGGACTGATGCGCCCGGGCCACCACCTTGATCCCCTCGACCAACGCGGTGTCCCCGGCCACCGGCCGCAACTGATGGGCGTCGGTACGCACCATGTCAGCCAGCGCGTGCGCGTCACCAGCATCGCTTTTAGCCCCCGACGTGGCGTGCCGCTCCCGGTAGCGGGCCACCTGCATCGGGTTGACCCCGAACACCCGATACCCGGCCGCGACCAACGCCGCCACCCACGGACCGCGGTCGGTCTCAATCCCGACCAACACCTGCCCTTCCCCGGCCTCATCATCGGGATCGGTGAACTCACCGATCAACGCATGCAACCGGGCGATCCCCGCCACCCCCTCGGGCAACCGGGCCTTGCCCAACCGCCGGCCCGTCGCGTCCTGCACCTCCACATCGTGATGATCTTCAGCCCAATCGTCACCAACAAACAACACCATCCGCACATCTCCCCCCACTCGACACCATGACCAGCAGCCAACGAGAGATCACCAGCGACCTAATGGACAAGTGCTCACGCGCAAGCAGGCACGACATCCCATCAGCGGTTCGATCACCCGACCACCAGCAGGGGCACGATCTGGCACTAGGACTCCCACAGCATCCAGGTCCGCAGAGTGCTCACCTGCCGGCGGCTACCGGCGCCGAGCCTTCCCTACGACGACCCGGTAGCCCCCATTAGGTCCGCGAACTGACCCCGAACGTGGTCTCGATCGATTTCCAGCGCCGCAACCTGCTCGCTGATCCTGTGGCCTGCCCAGACCTCGCCACGCTGGCCGATGTTGAGGGCACGGCAGTGGATTTGCGGCGGGTGTTCTCCGGGCGTACCGAGTACGGGCAGGATTGGCACGTCCCCCTCTCCGGGGGGCACACCCTGGTCGCCGGCTCCACCGGGGCGGGCAAGAACTCGGCGATGTGGTGCCCGCTGGTGTCCATCGCCCCCGCCATCCGCGACGGCCTTGTCCGGGTCTCCGGGATCGACCCCAAGGGCATGGAACTGGCCTACGGACGGGAGATCTTCCACCGCTACGCCGTCACCGGTCGCGAGGCCCTGGCAGTGCTCGATGACTTCATCGAGGCAATGGACGCT
>DASYAZ010000137.1:0-8316 GCA_036501085.1 Pseudonocardiaceae bacterium
GGGGTTCAAGGTCCTGGCCTGCCCGTCGACCGGCAACCTGGCCAACGCGGTGGCCGCTGCGGCCGCCCGGGCCGGTTGGGAATCGGTGGTGCTCATCCCCTCCTCGCTGGAACGAGCCAAGGTGCTCACCACGGCGGTCTACGACGGCGCGCTGATCGCGGTGGATGGAACCTATGACGATGTCAACCGGCTGGCCACCGAACTAGCCGCGGACCATGAGGACTGGGCATTCGTCAACGTCAACGTCCGGCCTTACTACGCCGAGGGATCCAAGACCCTGGGTTTCGAGGTCGCCGAACAACTCGGTTGGCGGCTGCCCGACCAGGTCGTGATACCCATCGCATCCGGCTCACAGCTGACCAAGGTGGACAAGGGATTCCGGGAGTTCACCGAACTGGGCTTGGTGTCACCCCGGCAGTACCGCATCTTCGGTGCCCAGGCGACCGGCTGCGCGCCGGTATCCGCTGCGTTCAAGGCGAACCGGGACACGGTTGTGCCGGTCCGGCCGGACACCATCGCCCACTCGCTGGCGATCGGCGCACCCGCAGACGGCCCCTACGCGCTGGATACCGTCCACCGCACCAACGGGGCGATCGAAGACGTCACCGACGACGAGATTGTCGAGGGCATCCGGCTGCTGGCCCGCACTGAAGGGATCTTCGCGGAAACCGCCGGTGGGGTCACGGTGGCCTGCGCCAAGAAGCTGATCGACCAGGGGAAGCTGGATCCCTCCGCCGAAACTGTGCTGCTCATCACCGGGGATGGGCTCAAGACCCTGGACGCTGTGGAAGGCCACCTGAACCAGCGGGCTGCGGTGGCGCCGAATACCAAGGCCGTCCGCGAGGCTCTCGAGAGCTGATCCGCGTCGCTCTCCGCACTCCCCACCGAAAGGCTGGCGGAATCTCCCACCGCGCGGTGGTAGCGCACGGTACAGTTCTGGCGACATATGGTAATGGGCTGTCGAAGTCTCACCGTCTCAATTCCCGGGTTGTGAACCGCACAGTCGTGAACCGCACAGAGGGAGCGTGCTTGAATGGTCGCCCATTCGTCCGCCTCGCCACACTCGTGGAGGCCAACGACGCGAACCCTGGGGGCACTGTTCGCCGGGTCCGCCGTTACCTTGTCCGCCACCCTGATGCATGGAAGCCCGCTGGTACTGACCGGTGACGAGGTGGGGTCCTCCGCCGGGCTCGCCCCCGGCGGAGGGATCGCGTCAGACCGCGTGGCACCGGAGCAGACGCCCATGGGGAGCACTGCGGCCCCGCTCCCCGGGCCAGGTCAGGCTGCTCCGTGGAGCCCTGGAGCCACCCCGCAGTGGGGCTCATCGTTGAAAGACCTCCCGGTGCGGCGGGCGCCAGTGCAACAGGCACCACACCACACGGTTCCGGCTGCAACGGCTTCCAGTCCAGCCACTGCCGCCAGGCCAGCCCACTCCACGGCGCCCGCAACATCTCGCGCGGTCGCCCCAGCGGAAGGCGAGGGAGCACGAACCGGTGACACCGGGTTCGGTGCAGCGCCACCCAAGTCCGATCCCCAGAGTGGGCCATTCGGTGGGTTGCTGAACAACGTGCTGCCTCTCACGCAGGGGATCCCGCGTTGATCGGCCAGCCACACCCGCGAGCCCAGCACTCCGGTTCAGGACCGGCGACCATCACTTCCCCGCGCCACCACGGTGAGGCCAGAGCGACCTCCCACCGCCACATCACCGTTCAGGTCGGTGCGCATGACCCGGGTGCCGGCTCTGGTGAGCACGTCGATCAGGTGCTGGCTGGGATGGCCGTAGGTGTTGTGTGCTCCCACACTGACGATCGCCACCCGCGGGCGTACCGCGGCGAGAAATGTGTCGGCACTGAACCGTGAGCCGTGATGCGGAACCTTCAGCACATCGGCCCGCAGATCGGCTCCCGCAGCCAGCAGGTCCGCCTGCGCATCAAGTTCCACATCCCCGGTGAGCAGTATCCGTCCTGCGTGAGTAGTAGCTCGGAGCACGACCGATGTGTTGTTCACAGTGGTGCCGTCCACTTCGGCTTGGCGGTCCCCGACCGGCGGTGGGTCCCGTAACGGGGCGAGCACATCGAGGGTCAACCCCGGCCAGGACAGCCGCTGCTCGGGGGCCAGCTGGACCACCGGTACCTGCGCCGCTGCCGCAACCCGCAAGACCTGGGCGAACGCCCACGGTGGGCTGCGTCCGGGACCGAGCGCGACGGCCCCGATCGCCCGCCCCCGCAGCACGCCGGCCAGCCCCCCGATGTGGTCCGCATGGAGGTGGCTGATCACGATCAGGGCGAGGCGCCGGATACCGAGGTGGTCGAGGCACGCTGACACCGGTCCCGGGTCGGGTCCGGCGTCAACGAGCACCGCTCGATCAGCCTCGGAGGTGGCGAGCACCTCCGCGTCGCCCTGACCGACGTCGCAGGCGACCATGGCCCAGCCGGCCGCTGGCCAACCCGGGTCGACGAACCTGGCCGGCACCAGCACGAGCAGGACACCGACCAGCGCTGCCGCAGCAAGAATCCGTAGCCGGCGTGCCCGCAACGCGAGCAACCCCACCACGACGACCGCAGCCAGCAGCAGTGCTCCGGGGATGGCCGCCGGCCAGGCCACCACAGCACCAGGTACCTCGGCCCCGTAGTGGCCGACAGCGACCAGCCAGCCCACTGCGGGCCCGGCCAGATGCACCACCGCGGTGGCGGCGCCGGGACACATCGGTGCCGCCACCGCGGTGAGCACTCCGAGGACCGTCGCCGGTGCCACTGCTGGAGCCGCCAGCAGGTTGGTCAGCACCGCCACCACACTCACCTGCCCGGACAGCCCTGCGACCACCGGCGCGGTGATCACATGCGCCGCGGCCGGCACCGCGAGGGCTTCCGCGACGCCCGGTGGCGCACCACGGCGGCGCAACGCCGCCACCCAGCTGGGTGCCAGCAACACCAGCGCCGCTGTCGCCAGCACGGAGAGGGTGAATCCCGGATCACCGCCGAGCGCCGGGTCGATCATCAACAGCACGAGGACCGCAGCACACAGCGCAGGGATCGCCGAACGGCCACGGCCCAGGACCAGGGCCAGCAGGACGACCGAACCCATCACGGCAGCGCGCAGCACGCTCGGCGACGGGCGGCACAGCACCACGAAACCGGCGAGGGCCAGCCCGGCCAGCACCGCGGCGGTTCGTGGTCCCAGCCGGGCCAGCCGGGCCAGTCCCAGCACTGCCCCACATATGATCACCACGTTGGCCCCGGACACTGCCAGCAGGTGGGTCAGCCCGGAGGCCTGGAACTCAGCCCGGACCGAGGGCACCAGCGCCGAGGTGTCCCCGACGACCAGTGCCGGGAGCAGACCGGCCGGCTCCGGATCGAGGACCTTGGCGGCATGCCGCAACCCGGACCGGAACCGCTCGGCGACCTGCTGGACGGAGCTGGGGGCCGAGAGCACCTGCGGCCCACCCCGCACCCGCAGTACCGCTACCGTCAGGTCAGGTCGATCGGGTACCGCAAGCAGGCCGGTGGCCAGCACCCGCTGACCGGGCAACAGCCCAGTCCAGCTCCGTGCCGGGGCCAGCAGCACCACCCGACCACCTGCCCGCCACCGGCTCCCGGCCGCTCCGACTGCTTCAAGCTCCGCACGAATCACCACTCGCTGGGGCTGGGGTGAGCGGCCACCGAAGCCAGGTGAGGCGATCGGTCGGGGATCATCACGCAGCTGGACCGCCACGGTCGCGGCCGACCCGCGTTCAGCCAAGGCACGCAGCGGATGGTGCTCGGCTTGCCATGCCTGGGTCCCGACCACCAATGACAGCGCGGCGGCCACCCCGCCCAGCGCGAGAACCACCGCCGAGCCGGCGCGGCGCGCAGCTACCCCGCCGGCGAGCAGCGCCCCGGCGCCCAGAGTGAAGGCAGCGAGAGACCCGATGAACAGCCCGGCGAGAACCACGCCCCAGCCCGCAAGGGCAGCAGGTACCAGACGCAGGTCATGCCGTTCCGGAGCGAGCGCCGTCACACCCGGCGCCGTCACACCCGCACCAGATTCCGGAGCTTGGTAAAGCGGGCCTGCCCGATGCCGCTCACCTCGCGAAGCTGATCAACTGAGCTGAACCGGCCGTGGGCGGCGCGCCAGTCGAGGATCCGCTGGGCGGTCACCTCACCCACCCCCGGTAGCCCGTCGAGCTGCTCCAGGGTCGCCATATTCAGATCGAGCGCCGGGGGCGGCCCGGAGCCGGTTGAGGCCGCCGCACCCCCGACCGGCAGCGCGGGCTGCCCGGGCGGTGGCGCCACCCCGACCAGCAACTGCTCACCGTCGGACAAGCGCCGGGCGAGATTGAGAGCCATCACATCGGTGTGCGGCAGCGCGCCTCCCGCCGCGGCCAGGGCGTCCGCCACCCGGGTGCCCTCGGGTAACCGGACCAGACCAGGACGCACCACCCGGCCCACCACACTGACCACCACCTCGTGGGTGGTCCCAGACCCACCCGGCCCGGTATGCGTCGCCGGGGCCGGCGGGACCCCCGCCGCCGTGGCCGTGACCAGAGGTAATACCGGGGCCGCTTCGGGCACCGGGCGCTCCCACCACACCCCGATCGCCGCAATCAGCGCAGCGAGCGCTGCCACCGAGGAGAGCATGACGGCGCCCGATCGTCCGGGTTCCCACCGGGCATCCTGCAGCGGTGCCGGCACCCACCTGCGGACCAGGCGGCCTCCCCGCGACGGGGTGAGAGGTTCGTCGCCATCCTGTTCCTCCTGGAGGGCTCCACCCGGACCTCCACCCGGAGCAGGCGCCTCGGGCGCACCCCGCAAAGCCACGAGCCGCGCTCGGACCTGCTGGGAAGCGCCGGTGTCAGCGGACAGGAAGCTGGAGAGCAGAGCCACGGGGCGACGCTAGAACGATGTGCGGCGCTGCTCATCGACCGCGCCTCCCGGCTGTGGATAGCCGGGTCGCTGGGGACAACTCGGGGCCCGCGCATCCCGCCCAGGCGCGATTGTCAGGGAACCATGCGAAGCTAGGTGGTTGGGCGACGTCGGTGGGGAGGCACGATGACCGGGGGCGGCGCAGCCCGCGGCCCGCACTGCCCTCCCCGCACCGAACACGTCGACACGGTGATCGTCGGGGGCGGGCAGACCGGCCTCACGGTCGGATACCACCTGGCACGCCGAGATCAATCGTTCGTGATCCTGGATGCGAACGAGCGGATCGGGGACTCGTGGCGCCAGCGCTGGGACTCACTCCGGCTGTTCACGCCGGCCCGCTATAACGGTTTGCCTGACTGCCCGTTCCCGGGGGATATCTGGTCATTTCCCACCAAGGATGAGATGGCTGACTACCTGCAGGCCTACGCCGCCCGATTCGGCCTTCCGATCCGATCCGGCGTGCACGTCGACCGGCTCTGCGCAGCGGGAAACCGGTACGTCCTGCTCTCGGGCACTGACCGGTTCGAAGCCGACAACGTGGTAGTGGCGATGGGCAGCTACCAGCGTCCCGTCGTACCCGAGTCCGCCGCAGAGCTCGACCCCGGTATCGTCCAATTGCATTCCGCCGATTACCGCAATCCGACCCAGCTGCGGGACGGTGGTGTGTTGGTCGTGGGCGCGGGAAACTCGGGAGTGGATATCGCCCTGGATATCGCGGGCACCCATCACGTATGGATTTCGGGCCGCCATGTCGGGCACCTCCCCGTCCGCATCGAGAAACCCACCGCAAGGTTGCTCGTGCGGTTGGTGCTCAGGTTGTGTTTCCACCGGGTGCTGATTGTGACGAACCCTGTCGGTCGGATAGCTCAACAGCTGGCCCGCTCCCGCGGTGGGCCACTCATCCGCGTCCAACCTCGCGACCTTGTCGCTGCCGGGATCGAACGTGTTCCCAGGGTCGTCGGCGCGGTCGACGGGCAACCGATGCTGGCGGATCAGCGAGTTCTCCCGGTCTCCAACCTCGTCTGGTGCACGGGATTCAAACCGGACTTCTCCTGGATCGACCTTCCAGGATTCGGATCGCACGATCCATGGCGGGATCGTGGGGTCATCGCCGACCATCCCGGGCTGTATTTCGTTGGCCTGTTCTTTCTCTACGCACTGTCCTCGTCCATGATTCACGGCGTCGAGCGGGACGCCGCACATATCGCCCAACTGATCGCCGCTCGGCAAGCAGGTCACCACCGGCACAGGTGAAACCCGGGTGCGAGGATCTCAACGGGAACCGAGCTGCGCGCCCAGCCCACCGGGAAGGACGACCACACCGAGCATCCCCGGCCCGGAGTGCGCGCCGATCGCCGCCCCCACCTCCGAGATCAGGCACCCGGCAGGCATCGAGATCTGCCGATGCAACTGCTCGACCAGATCCGCGGCGCGATCCGCAGCGTCGAGGTGATGCACCGCAAGATCTACCGGGGCCGACCCGGCGGCCAGCGCCGCCAACTCGACCAAACGGGCGCGCGCACGGGTTGCGGTGCGCACCTTCTCCAGCGGCACCACCCGTCCCGACTCGACATGCAGGAGCGGCTTGACGGCCAGGGCGGTTCCCAGCACCGCCGCCGCCGCGCTGAGCCTGCCGCCACGGCGCAGGTAGTCAAGGGTCTCCACGGAGAAGAACACCCGCGCCCGGGCGCCCACCCGGGCGGCGGCGGTGCACACGGTGTCCAGATCACCCCCGCCTGCGGCCACCCTGGCCGCGGCCAGCGCGGCGAAGCCCAAGCCCATGCCGGTCGAGCGAGAGTCGACCACCCGCACCCGTTCGCCGCCTAGGTGGTCAGCGGCCAGCCGGGCGGAGTCCCAGGTACCGGACAGGGCGCGGGATAGGTGCACCGACACCACTGCCTCGGTGCCGGCCCGCATCGCCTCCTCATACACCGCCGCGAACTCCCCCGGCGTCGGCCGGGACGTCGTCACCGAGACTCGCCGGGTCAGGGCGGCCACCAGCTCAGCAGACCCGAACTGCACCCCGTCCAACCGGTGGCGATCATCGACCAGGACGTGCAGCGGAACTTGCCGGATACCGTGGCGCTCTGCCACCCCGTCCGGGAAGTAAGCGGTGGAGTCGGTGACGACGGCGATTGCCACGACGACCAGCTCACACAGGGGCGGCCGTGTTGTAGGACAGCAACCGCCAGTCGGTACCCCGGCGCAGCAGGACTGTCCAGTGGCAATTGCTGATCCCACCGAAGGCCGACCAGTCGCTGACCTGCAGGCCCAGCAGCAGTGGTGTCAGCCCGGCGATCAGCCCACCGTGGGTGCACAGCACCGCGCTGCTGTGCCCGGTCGCGTCGAGCTCGGCGACGACATGCGACGCCCGTCCGGCCACCTCCACCCTGGTCTCACCACCCGGCGGCGCCCAGGTCGGGCTGGTCCGCCAGGTCTGGATACCACCAGGACAAAGGGTCTCCACCTCTGCGTGGGTCAGGCCCTGCCAGCTCCCGAGATGGGTTTCCCGGAGCCGCTTGTCGACTCGCAACGGCATCCCCGTCTCCGCCGCGAGCGCTGCTGCGGTGTCCCCGGCTCGGGACAGATCAGAGCTCAGCAGGACCTCGGGCTGCAGTACGGCCAGCGAACGAGCCGCCCGGCGGGCCTGGCTGTGGCCGGTCGGGGTCAGCTGGGAGTCGAGCTGACCCTGCATCCGCTGCGTCGCGTTGTAGTCGCTCTCGCCATGGCGCCAGAGCACCAGCCGTTCCAGGCTCACCCTGATTCGTCCACCTCGGAGGGGTCGGCGTCGAACGGGATCGCCGGGCAGTCCTTCCACAGCCGTTCCAGGCCGTAGAAGGACCGCTCCTCGGCGTGCTGCACGTGGACCACGACATCGACGAAATCCAGCAGCACCCAGCGACCCTCACGGGCACCCTCGCGGCGTACCGGCTTGGTACCGGCGGCTGCCATCTTCTCCTCGACGGCATCCACGATGGCCTGCACCTGGCGCTCGTTGGGCGCCGAGGCGATCACGAAACAGTCCGTGATCACCAACTGGTCGGACACGTCGAGCACCGTGATGTTGTGCGCTTTCTTGCCCGCCGCCGCGTGTGCCGCGGTCAGCGCGAGCGACCGCGCGTGATCAGAGGCTGACACATCACTCCTTGTCCCCCGGCATCGGAAGCTGGCCCGCACCACAGGTGAGCGTACGTGTTCGGGAGTGCACGCTACGGACCCACCGGTGCACTCACCTCGTGCCTGCCCGCACGCCTACCAGGACGCCACGGCGGTGCCGACCGACCGCCACGCCGGCACCCGGTCGGCCCCTGACGCCACCGTGGAGTTCTCCTGCCAAGGCATTCCCGCCGCTGAGAACGGTCCGGCGTCCGTTCGACCTGCCAGACGGATACCCACGGAATCGCACCGGACACCT
>DASYAZ010000138.1:0-2939 GCA_036501085.1 Pseudonocardiaceae bacterium
GACCAATGCGGCCTCGAGCAGGTGCAGGGCGAGCATGGAGACCTCGGCGTGCTCGCGGTCGGGGCCGGTCAAGTCTCCGCCCCTGCCGTAGTGCAGATCGGTATTTCCTGAGTTCCAGTTCTCCACTACCTGCAGGCCTTCGTGGATCTCGCGGCGTAGCGCGGGGTTGGAGCCGTGCTCGCAGATGAAGATCGTCCGGATGACCCGGCCGAGTTCCTCCAAGGCCTGGTAGGTGGGGTGTTTCGGGCCGCCGCCCCGGGTGAACCGGCGCAGGACCTGCTCGGCCTCGGCGGTGCCCAGGCGCAGGGCGGTGGCGTACTTGACCATCTGGTCGTACTGCTGGGTGATCAGGTCCCAGTCGATGGCCCGGTTCGACAGCACCGGGGGCCAGTTTCGGCCAGGCGTCGACCGACCCGGCCTCCGCCCGGTACAGCCTGGCTTTGGGCAGGTTCTTGTCGCGGGGCAACAGCTTGAATCCGAGCAGGTGGGAGAAGGCGTGCCCGAGCAGGCTCGCGCCGTGGGTGTCGGTGTACTGGCGGTCGATCGTCGCGCTGGTCAGATGCCGCAGCAGACCCTCGATCATCGCAGCGACCTCGCTGGCCGAGCAGGTCTTGAGCTGGGAGTAGATACAGACCCGGCCGCGTTCGACGTGCCAATAGATCATGATCCCGGGGCCTCGGTAACGCTGGTGCCACTCGGTCATCAGGTTCGACGACCAGGACCCGAACTTCTTGGAGTCCGAAGCGCACGCGGTGCCCTGCCCCCACCAGGCCGGGTCACGCATCGCCAAGGTGGCGTTGACCAGCCGCCGGACCGCCTTGCGCAGGTTGTCGCGGGTGACGTGGGAAGCGCGGACCCGCCGCAGCGCGGCTTCGATGTCACCGAGTTCGCTGCCCGCGATGGCGAGGCCGTCGGCGATCCGTTTGATCCCGACGTTGGCTCCCAGCGCGAACAGCACCAGAAGTAGCCGGCGCCGCAGCACGCCCTCCGGGAGCGCTTCGCGGCTCATCACCGAGGTGAACTCGGAGGTGAAGCCGGTCAGGAAGGCAGCTTCCTTGAGGATGTCGAGCAGGTCGATGGTGCCCCAGCGGCGCTGCACCTCGGCTTTGAGTGCGTCCAGGCTCTGCGCGTGCCGGGCACGAACTTCCTCCAACTCACCGCGCCACCGGTGCTGGTCACACCGCAACACTGACAACCCCAATTCCTTGCTCATCATCGATCGATCCCCGCCCGAGATAACCCAGGCGAAGATAGAAACCCTGGGTGTCCACGGTGACTCCACCCAGCGGGACCTCGGTACATCCCAGAGGAAGCGCTGCTGCCTCCAGCGTCTCGACAGACGCCGTCCCAGCCCCTGACCGCGGGCCCGCGGCTCTAGGCGTGTCTGCCGGATCTTGAGTGTGGGATGCGATAGGTCATCCTCATGCAGGATCGTCATGATCTGACCGATGCGGAGTGGGCTCGGCTGGAGCCGTTGCTGCCGGACCGGACGCCTCGCCGGGGTGGGCGGTGGGTTGATCACCGGGTGGTGATCGATGGGGTGTTGTGGCGGACCCGGACGGGATGTCCCTGGCGGGATCTTCCCGCCTGTTATGGGTGCTGGCAGACCGTCTATGACCGGCATCGTCGCTGGTCGGGTGATGGAACGTGGGAGCAGATCCTGGAGGGGCTGCGGGCCGGATGTGACCTGGAGGAGGATGTGGAGTGGACGGTGGGGGTCGATGCGACCGTGGTCCGCGCCCATCAGCACGCCGCGGGTGCCCGCCGTGCGCGGCCCAAGGACATCGCGGCGGAGAGGCTGGCAGCGCTGCTGCGCGACCCCCCACCGGCTCCCGAACCAGCGCCGGAGCCAGCAGGGGCGCCGGGCCCCGCGCAGCACAGGGGGCTGCGTCGAATGACACGAATCCGGCGCCCGCGAGGACCACGCCTGCTGACCGGGAGGGCCTGGGGCACTCCCGCGGTGGGCTGAGCACCAAGATTCACCTGCTGGCCGACTCCCGGTGCCAGCCCTTAGTCCGGGTGACCACCGCCGGGCAACGCCACGACTCACTGGCATTCGAGCCCCTGATGGGGCGGCTGCGGATCCGCCGGCTCGGGCGGGGCCGGCCCCGGACCCGGCCCGGCCGGCTGCTGGCCGACAAGGCCTACTCCAACCGCACGATCCGCGCCTACCTGCGGCAACGCCGGATCACAGCGACGATCCCGGAGAAGACCGACCAGCAGCAGACCCGCACCGCCAAGGGCGCCCACGGTGGGCGGCCGCCCGCGTTTGACCCCGAGGCCTACAAGCAGCGCAACACCGTCGAGCGCACACACAACAAGCTCAAGGCGTTCCGCGCCCTCGCCCTGCGCACCGACAAACGCGAGTTCATCTTCCACGGCACCATCGACGTCGCCTCAATCAAAATCTGGCTCCGCCACCCCACAAACAAGATCCGGCAGACACGCCCTGCGCGACCGCCAGGGACCACCCCCGCCCGAGATGCACCCCACCCACGATCCGGCCCCGCTGTTCAGCCAGCAGCATGACCGAGGCCCGCTCGGGGAACAGACCGACAAGCTAACCGAAACTCCTGCTGAGCTGGCCGGTGTGTCGCGGTGGCCGGGTCATCTGGAAGTGAGCGTGGGGCCGCAGACGCGGTTCCGTACGAAACACATGAGCTGTACTGCCGAGAACACGGTCCCGGGCGGCGGCCAACACTGCCGGATCACTTCCGAGAACACGACCACCGCGCTCGAGCTCCGGCGTGTCGTCCTCGGGGTGTCGGGTGTTCATCTGGCGGGTACCCCTAGTTAGACCTAGCGGGACCTTCCGGGCTAGTTCGATCTTGAGTACTGTTTGTGCTGGTTGGTGGTGGTTTCGGTGGGGTCGGGGTGTATTACCTAACCATTGATCATCGGCTCGGGGCGTGGGTGGTGAGGTCGAAGAGGTCGGATAG
>DASYAZ010000139.1:0-2346 GCA_036501085.1 Pseudonocardiaceae bacterium
CACCCCGATGATCAGGTGCGCGACCTTAACCGTCACCGCACCCTTGTCCCGGACCCGGATCCGGATGCCATCGATAGAGACGATCGGATACACCTCATCAACCGGGCGGTTACGCCACAGCTCGATCTCATCGGCCACCACATCAGTCACAGTCGAAATCAACTCCCGCGACGCGCTCACCCCCTACACCTCCCGCAGATGCGCCTCAATATCCCGAGTCGTCATCCCCCGGGCGTACAGCGACAGGATCATCTCATCGATCTGACCCCACCGCCGCGCGTGCTTGGGCACGATCTTGGGCTCGACACTGCCATTACGGTCCCGCGGCACCTCAATGATGACCGGCCCATTCGGTGTCGAGATCGTCTTCTGCGACGTCCCATTACGGGAATTACCCGAACCCGCACCCGCCGAATCGCCACGCTCATAACCCAACTCATGAGTCATCTCGGCGCCCAACACCCGCTCGATCACCGCCTTGGTCATCTTATTCAACAACCCATCAACGCCATCGATCGGCGTACCCGTCGCCTGCGCATCCGCCAACAACGCATCAATCACCAACGGATCAAACGCCTCCGCCAACCGGCGAGACGCCTCACCATCACAATCTCCGATGCTGGAATCCAGACTCACAGATGGTTCCCTTCCCGACCGAGTGGTGATCACGTCGGCCGATCTTGGTCCATCCGTGGCTTACACAGTTGTCATGACACGCCCCCACCGCCGCCCGCCCGGCCGAGATGTTCGCGCAGACCGAAAGCCGTTTCCTGCTGCCGGTTCCCGCGTCCTACGACATTCCGGTCTTTAGCCGGGTGAAGGTGCATCGCGACTTCCACGTCGAGATCGCCCGGTCGTTGTACTCCGTGCCGGCGCACCTGCTGGGCCACTACCTCGACGCCGGCGCCGACAGTGATCTGGTCAAGCTGTTCGCGCGCGGAGCGCTGGTCAAGACCCACCCGCGTCAGCCGCCCGGTGGGCGCAGCACCGATCCCAGCGACCTGCCGGCCGACAAGGCCGGATACGCGATGCGGGACCTGACCGCGTTGATCACGGTGTGCTCCGGGCACGGACCCAACATCGGGATCTACGCCGAGCGCCTCCTCGACGATCCGCTGCCCTGGACCCGGATGCGCAGCGTCCACCGGCTCCTCGGCCTGATCCGCCGCTACGGCCCCGACCCGGTCGAGACCGCCTGTTCCCGATCCCTGGACCTCGAAGTCGTGTCGGTCATCAAGATCGCCTCGATGCTCGCCAAAGCCACCGAGCACGACCGGCCCGCATTGCCCGCCGCAGCCGGCGCACCGGCCGGGCGCTTCGCCCGCGACCCCACCGAATATGCCCTGCCCGCACCACATCTCACCCTCATCCGCGGCAGCCGCTGCGACACCGACCCTCAGGAGAGCACCTCATGACCACCACGACCACCACCACGATGCGGCCAAGCACGACCGCCCAGACCGGGCCGGTCGACCCGATCGGGGCCGACCTGACCCGGATCCTGCGAACCCTGAAACTCGGTGGGCTCGGCGCCACCTTGCCCGAACGCCTCGCACTGGCCCGGCAACGGAAGATGGGCCACGCCGCGTTCCTCGAGCTGCTGCTCTCCGACGAAATCACCCGCCGCGAGTCCCGCTCAGCGATGCTGCGCGCCAAAGCCGCCGGGCTGGACCCGGCCATGCGCATCGACACCTGGAACGAGCCCGAGAACCTGCGCTACGACCGGGCACTGTGGTCGGACCTGACCAGCCTGCGGTTCACCGACGCCCACCACGGCGTCCTGATCCTCGGTCCAGTCGGCGTCGGGAAGACCCACCTCGCCTCGGCCCTCGGGCACATCGCCATCCGCCGCCGGATCAATCTGCACTTCTCCCGCGCTGACAAGCTTTTCACCCGGCTGCGCGCCGCCCGCCTCGACAACACCCTCGAAACAGAGATGCGCCGCCTGGCCCGCGTCGAGCTGCTCATCCTCGATGACTTCGCGCTCCGCCCGCTCGATGCCACCCAGACCAGCGACTTCTACGAACTCGTCGTCGAGCGCCACCGCAAAGCCGCCACGATCTGCACCTCGAACCGCGAACCGGCCGAGTGGCTGGCCATGATGAGCGACCCGCTCCTCGCTCAATCCGCTGTCGACCGCCTCACCTCAGCAGCACACACCCTGATCGTCGAAGGCCCCTCCTACCGGCAACGAGAACACCCCACCCGGCGCGGCATCGTTGACCCCGACACCAGCACCCACAATGCTCACTGACACCTCCAGGTGGTCCCATACTCGTGACAACGAGCCGGTCCCATCACGCTGGCAAGCGACAGCCATGAAACACTGCAGCTCACCCGGGCATG
>DASYAZ010000140.1:0-24047 GCA_036501085.1 Pseudonocardiaceae bacterium
GCCCCCGGGGGGGGACCACACCACGTCGTGAGTGCGTAACAGTGTTCTAACACTGTTACGCACTCACGAGCCCCCCCGCGACCGCGGGGGGGCAGCCTCCAACCAGGACAGGAACCCGGTCAGGGTGTCACGCCGCATCGCCAGTTCCAGCTCACCCACGCCGATGCGGCAGCGCAGCACGACCGACCCCACCGGCATCGCGTAACTCTCCGGCACCGTCACGCCACGCCGCTCGATGATCTCCAGCTGTTCCCGGCCAAACACCCGATTGGGACCAGATCGCAGGCTGGCAATGCGGAACCAGGCGAAATCGTCGCCCCGGTAGCGACCCACCCCCTGGTGCCAACCGCGGCCCGCGGCGTTGAACCGCGAGCGCAGCGCGACGTCGATACCGCCCTGGCGGACCAGCCGGAACCGTCGCAGCGCCAGCGCCGCGATGACCAGCACCCCGACCAGGACCACCAACCCGACTGCCTGCCCGATCCCCATGACAGCCCGATCCCGCGCCCGTGCTGACCTCAGACAGTCTCGCCAACGGCCTTGAGCCGTGCGGTAGCCCTGGCCCGCACCGAATCCTTGTCGGAGTCCTCGTCTGCGCCTTTGTCGGGGCCGGCCTGCGCCAGCGCATCGCGGGCTGCCTGCGCATCGATCTCGTCGGCGAGCTCGGCCGCTTCGGCCAGCACGCTCACCTTGTCCCCGGTGGCCGACAGGAAGCCACCGAACACGGCCGCCGTCACGGTGTCCCCGTCGGTGGTGGTGACCTTGACGATGCCGCCCTCGACAAGCTCACCGAGCAGCGGCGTATGCCCGGGCAGGATGGCAAGCTCGCCCTCAGTGGTCTCCGCGAACACCGACGTCGCGTTTCCGGACCAGACTGGGCGCTCTACCGCAACCAGTTCGACGGACATTTCAGCCACGCGCCACCCTGCCTTCTCGGTGTAGGCCCTCCTGCGGATCTGGTGGGAGTCTATCGGTCAGCTCTTGGAGAGCTCCTGATACTTGGCCTCAAGATCCTCAAGCCCGCCACACAAATAAAAGGCCTGCTCAGGCATGTGATCGAAGTCACCTTTGCACAGCTTGTCAAAGGACTCGATGGTCTCCTTCAGCGGCACCGTCGAGCCTTCCTGGCCGGTGAACTGCTCGGCGGAGTACATGTTCTGGCTGAGGAACCGCTCGATCCGCCGGGCCCGCTTGACGGCGACCTTGTCTTCCTCGGTCAGCTCATCCATGCCGAGGATCGCGATGATCTCCTGCAGCTCGTTGTACTTCTGCAGGATCCGCTTGACCTCCTGAGCCACCCGGTAGTGCTCCTCCCCCACGTACTGCGGGTCAAGGATGGTGGACGAGGAGGTCAGCGGGTCGACCGCGGGGAAGATGCCCTTGGCGAACACTCCCCTGGACAGCTCCGTGGTGGCGTCCAGGTGGGCGAAGGTGGTCGCCGGTGCCGGGTCGGTGTAGTCGTCGGCAGGCACGTAGATCGCCTGCATCGAGGTGATCGACCGGCCCCGGGTCGAGGTGATCCGCTCCTGCAGCTCACCCATCTCGTCAGCCAGCGTGGGCTGGTAACCCACTGCGGAAGGCAACCGCCCGAGCAGGGTGGATACCTCGGAACCGGCCTGGGTGAACCGGAAGATGTTGTCGATGAACAGCAGCACGTCGGTGTTCATCTCGTCGCGGAAGTACTCCGCCATGGTCAGCGCGGAGAGCGCAACCCGCATCCTGGTACCGGGCGGCTCGTCCATCTGGCCGAACACCAGCGCGGTGTCCTTGAGGACACCGGCCTCCTGCATCTCCAGGAACAGGTCGTTACCCTCCCGGGTGCGCTCCCCCACCCCGGCGAACACCGAGGTACCGCCGAAGTTCCGGGCCACCCGGATGATCATCTCCTGGATGAGCACCGTCTTGCCCACCCCGGCGCCGCCGAACAGGCCGATCTTGCCACCCTGCACGTACGGGGTAAGCAGGTCGATGACCTTCAACCCGGTCTCGAGCATCTCGGTCTGACCTTCGAGCTGATCGAAGGCCGGCGGCTTGCGGTGGATCCCCCAGCGATCCCCGCTGAACTTGGTGTCCGGAGCGTCCAGGCACTCGCCCAGCATGTTGAACACGTGACCCTTGACCTGGTCGCCGACCGGCACTGAGATCGCCGACCCGGTGTTGGTCACCGGCGCTCCACGGACCAGGCCATCCGCCGGCTGCATCGCGATAGCGCGGACGGTGTTGTCACCGAGGTGCTGGGCGACTTCCAGCGTCATCGTCTTGCGCAACGCCTCCAGCTCGACCTCCACCCTCAGCGCGTTGAACAGCTGCGGGAGCTGGTCCCGCGGGAACTCCACATCCACCACAGGTCCGTTGACCCGCACGACGCGACCGATCCCTACCTCAGCAGTGGAGTCAGCGACCGTCGACTTCTCAGCTGTACTCATCAGTTATCACTTCCCGCGGCGGACAGCGCTTCCGCACCGCCGACGATCTCGCTGATCTCCTGGGTGATGATGCCCTGGCGGGCTTGGTTGGCCTCACGGGTGAGGTCCTGAATCAGGTCGGTGGCGTTGTCCGTGGCCGCCTTCATCGCCTGCCGGCGCGCGGCCTGCTCGGACGCTGCGGCCTCCAGCAGCGCCGCATAGATCCGGGCATTGATGTATTTGGGCAGCAGATGAGCCAGCAGCTCGTCGGCATCCGGCTCGAACTCGTACAGCGGCGCCGGACCCTCCGGGCGGGACCGTCGACCGGCCGGTCGCTCATCGGCCCCTGCGTCCGGCGCGGAGGCGTCGTCATCGGCGTACTCCACTTCCAGCGGCGCGATCCGGCGCACCTGGGGCGCCTGGGTGAGCATCGAGCGAAATTCGGTGAACACGATGTGCAGCTCGTCCACACCGGGCAACCCGTCCGGTCCGGGATCGCGCTCCGCACCCCCCGCCGAGGAATCACTGTCGTCGACACCGGCGAGAAACGCCTGCACCAACGCGTTTCCCGCCGCCGCAGCGTTCTCATAACCGGGCTGCTCGGAGAAACCCGTCCAGGACTGCACGACCGGCCGCTGGCGGAAGGTGTAGTAGTTCACCGCCTTGCGACCGATCAGGTACATCGCCACCGACTTGCCCTCGTCGCGTAGCAACGCGTCCAGTTCCTCCGCAGCGCGGAGCAGGTTGGCGTTGTAGCCACCGCACAATCCCCGATCGCTGGTCACCACCAGCATCGCCGCCCTGCTCGGGCGCTCCCGCTCGACCAGCAGTGGGTTGTCCAGGGTGCCCGCAGCACTGGCCAGCGCGGAGAGCACCTTGGTGATCTCCTTGGCGTAGGGCCGGGAGGCATCGACCCGGGCTTGGGCCCGGGCGATGCGGGAGGTGGCGATGAGCTCCATCGCTTTGGTGATCTTCTTCGTGGACTGGACCGAGCGGATCCGGCGGCGGAGGACTCTCAGTTGAGCGGCCATGACCGGGTCACTTCTTCGCGTTGTCTCTGGGGGCGCGCTTGGTGACCTTGACCGACTCGCGCTCTACCTCGTCGGCCTCCATCGCGTCGGCCTCGGCTTCCTTGCCTAGAGCCGAGCCGTCCGCGGTGGTGAACTGCTTCTTGAACTCCGTCACCGCGTCCACCACCTGCTGCTCGGTCTCGTCGCTGAACTGCTTACTCTCCCGGATAGTGTCGAGGATGTCCTGGTGGTGCCTGCGCAGCGTGGTGAGGAAATCCGACTCGAACCGCCGGACGTCGGCCACCTCGACGTCGTCCAGGTGCCCCCGGGTACCGAGGAAGATCGAGACCACCTGCTCCTCGACCGGCACCGGCGCGTACTGCGCCTGCTTGAGCAGCTCGGTGAGCCGGGCTCCGCGCTCCAGCTGGCGGCGGGAGGTGGCGTCCAGGTTCTCTGCACCGAATGCGGCGAACGCTTCCAGCTCGCGGTACTGCGACAGTTCCAGCCGCAGCGTGCCGCCGACGGTTCTCATCGCCTTGACCTGGGCCGAGCCGCCGACGCGGGAGACCGACACACCGACGTTGATCGCCGGCCGGACACCCTGGTTGAACAGGTCGGACTCGAAGAAGCACTGGCCGTCGGTGATCGAGATAACGTTGGTCGGGATGTAGGCCGAGATGTCGTTGGCCTTGGTCTCGATGATCGGCAGGCCGGTCAGCGATCCCCCACCCAGCTCCTTGGACAGTTTCGCGCAGCGCTCCAGTAACCGGGAGTGCAGGTAGAACACGTCACCGGGGTAGGCCTCCCGGCCCGGTGGACGGCGCAGCAGCAGCGAGATCGCCCGGTAGGCCTCGGCTTGCTTGGACAGGTCGTCGAAGATGATCAGAACATGTTTGCCCTGGTACATCCAGTGCTGGCCGATGGCCGAGCCGGTGTAGGGCGCCAGCCACTTGTACCCGGCCGAGTCCGAGGCCGGCGCCGCGATGATGGTGGTGTAGGCCAGCGCACCGTTGTCCTCCAGGCTCTGGCGCACCGCTGCGATCGTGGTGCCCTTCTGCCCGATCGCCACGTAGATGCAGCGCACCTGTTTGTCCGGGTCGCCGGTTTCCCAGTTGGCCTTCTGGTTGAGGATGGTGTCGACACACACCGCGGTCTTGCCGGTCTTGCGGTCACCGATGATGAGCTGGCGCTGGCCGCGACCGATCGGGGTCTGCGAGTCGATCGCCTTGATCCCGGTCTGCAGCGGCTCCTTCACCGGCTGCCTGTCGATCACCGAGGGTGCCTGCAGCTCGAGAATCCGCTGCTCGTCGGGGGTGATGTCCCCCAGCCCGTCGAGCGGGATACCCAATGGGTCCACCACCCGGCCGAGGAAGTCCTCCCCGACCGGCACGGAGAGGATCCGGCCGGTGCGCCGGACCTCCTGGCCTTCCTCGATGACCTCGAAGTTGCCCAGGATGACCGTACCGATCTCGCGCACATCGAGGTTGAGCGCCACTCCCAGCACCCCGCCGGGGAACTCCAGCAGCTCGTTGGTCATCGCCGAGGGCAGGCCCTCCACCCGGGCGATGCCATCGCCCGCGTACAGCACAAAGCCGACCTCTTCCCGGGAAGTCTCAGTCGAGAAGGAGGTGACGTAGTTCTCGATCGCGCTCCGGATCTCATCCGAGGAGATCGTCAGCTCCGCCATGGCTATCGGTCCCTGCTCTCTGGTTGCTGCCTCGTCTTTTTCCGCACGAGGCATGTCTTTGCGGGTGGGCTTGCGGCTCACCGGGACATCCACTGATGTGCGTGATCAAGCCGGGATGCCACGCTGCCGTCGATCACCTCATCACCCATCCGGATCACCATCCCGCCGAGTAACCCAGGGTCGACGTCGATCTTGAGTGAGATCGGGCGCTGGTAGATCCGGTTGAGCACGTCGATCAACCGTTGTTCCTGCCGCTCGGACAGTAGGCCGGCCGCGGTGACGTAAGCCACTGACCGTTCCCGCCGGGCCGCGGCCCGTTCCACGAGCTCATCGATGATCTCATCGAGAGCCCGCCGCCGGGGGGCCCGGACCGCTTGCTCCAGCAGGCGGCGGGTCACTGGGCGGGTCCGGTCCGCCAGCACCGTGTGCAACAACGTCAATCGCCGGTCGGCCGGCTGGCTCTCGTCGCTGAGCAGGGTCGCCAGGCGAGGCTGGGCCACCAGGATCCGGCCGAACCGGAACAGTTCGTCTTCCACGTCATCGAGGCTCTGGTCCTGCTCGGCGAGAGCCAGCAGTGCCTGCCAGGCCAGCTCCTCACAACCGTCCACCAGATCCCGCGGCCGTGACCAGCGGGAGGAGACCACATCAGCCAGGATCGCCAGGCTGACCGGGCTGATCTTGCCGCCGAACAGCGACTCCACCATCGCTCGTCGCACCTGCTCAGGCGCGGCGGAGTCGGTGAGATGCCGCCGGATCACCGGCTGCTCGTCGAGCACCGCCGCTACCGCGCCGAGATCCTCCCCCACGCGATCGCGATCCTGGGGGCTGGCATCGCCGAACCGGCTTTCCAGCCGTTCCCGGGACGCCGCCAGGGCCGCCCTGCTGGCCGGCTGCATCACCGCCTCCGCTGCCGGGGAGCTACCGGGACCGCGTCGTCACCGGGAACGCTCGCGGGGTCCGCCATACCCTGCAGCTCATCCAGGAAGCGGTCCACCGTGCCGGCCCGGCGGGCATCGTCGGCCACCGACTCGCCTACGATGCGCCCGGCGAGGGTCACCGCGAGGTTCCCCAGCTCGCCGCGCAGCTCGCGAACCACCTGCTCACGCTGGTTAGTCAGCTGCTCGGCACCACGCTGCTGGATCCGCGCGACCTCCTGCTCGGCCTGGTGCCGCATCTCTTCCTTGATCTCCTGGGCGTCGGCGCGGGCGCTCTCCCGGATCTTGGCCGCCTCGACGCGCGCCTCGGCCAGCGCGGCGGCATACCGGGATTCGGCCTCGGCCAGGCGCTTACTGGCCTGCTGGCTCTCCTGGATCTGCCGGCGGACCATCTCCTGGCGCTCGCCCATCGACCGCTTCACCGGCGGCACCACGTATCGCCAGATCACGCCGAGCACGATCAGGAAGATCACCAGCTCGACGAAGAACGTTGCGTTAGGGATCAGGAAGAGATTGCCACCGCCGCCGCCCGGCGCCGCCAGGTTGTACGAACTCATCGCGTGCCCTCCACTGCCGGATCAGGCGAGTACGAAGACGAATAACGCCATGAAGGCGAGGTTGATGAAGTACATCGCCTCGACCAGACCCACCGTCAGGAAGAAGATGGTGAACAGCCGGGCCTGCGCTTCTGGCTGGCGCGCGACACCTTGAATGGTCGCACCACCGGCCAGACCGTCACCGATCGCCGCGCCGATGGCGCCACCGGCCAGCGCCAGCCCCCCGCCGATGAAAGCGCCGGCCAGCTGCACCGAGCCGGTAGTGCCACCCGCGGGTTGGGCGAGGAGTAGTTCAGAGAAGCTCATGTCTTTCCTTCTTGTCTCTCTTGTTGTCCACACAAGCCTGATATCGGACTCACGACAGCGGCAAGAGAACTGTCAGTGGGCTCCCTCCCCGTCCTGACCGGCTGCGAATCCGAAGTAGAGGATCGTCAGCAGCGCGAAGATCAGGGCCTGGAGTGCGCCGATGAACAGATCGAACAGCTTCCAGGCCGAGGTCGGCAACCACGACACCGCGTCCGGCATGAGCGCGAGAACGCTGACCATCACGGTGCCGGCGAGGATGTTGCCGAACAACCGCAGGGAAAGGGTGACCGGCTTCGTCAGCTCCTCGATGATGGTCAGGGGGAGCATGGCGGGGTAGGGCTCGACGAAATGCTTGAAGTAGTGCTTGCCCTTGACCCGGATTCCCGTCACCCACACCAGAATCATCACGAAGATGGCCAGCGCAAAGGTCAGGTTGACATCTGCGGTCGGCGGCCGGACGTACTCCTCCCACGCGTGCGGCAGCAGGGACAGCCAGTTCGAGATCAGGATGAAGAAGAACAGGCTGATCGCCAACGGCACGACAAACGGTGCGGTGCGGATGCCGAGGTTGCTCTCGACCTGGCGTTCCACCTGATCGGTCACCGACTCGAAGGTCAGCTGCAAGCCGCTGGGGACCCCGGAAGTGGCCTTCGCCGCGAGATAGAGACCGAATGCGAGGACGATGACCGCAGCGATGGCGGTGGAGATCACGGTGTCGGCATTGATCGTCAAACCCAGCACGTGCCACTGCACGTGCTCGCCGACCTGGACGCTCCCGCCCTCAGCCAATGGGTAGATGTTCATTGGGTAGATGTTCATTGCGGGGAACCCCCCACTCGAGACTGGCGTAGCTCCTTGATCAGCGGAACCGACGCAACGAAAATCATGATGAGCTGAAAGGCGGCCAACCCGGCGAACACCGCGAGTCCTTCGGGCTGCAACGCCAGCGCCAAGCCCACCGCAAGCCCGGTGATCAGCGAGAGCCGCGCGAGCACGGATACTGCGAACCGCCGCTTGTTGGGGTCACCACTGGCGGTGAAGCGCGCCGCGGAACGTTGCACGAGCATGGTATTGAACAGACCTAATCCCAGTCCACCGGAGAAGAACACCGCTGCCAGCGGGTAACCCATCGGCGCGAGGACCACGAAACTCGCGACACCCAGACCGGCCGCAAAGGGTACGGCTCGGCGAAGATGAATGACCGGTTTCACCGAGGTGCTCGCCGCAGGCGCAGTGACAGCCGCACCGGCTACCCCATCGCTGTCCGCATCGATCGTGCTGGTCACATCGGGGGTCACAGCGGGCCCTCCGGGGGGCTTTTCGGGTGTCGAGACCATTGGTTCGCCGCACTTACTCCTTCAGAAACTTCGTGAACTTGCTATAGATATAGGCGCCGGCACCGACAATGCCGAGTACTAGACCGACCAGGGTAAACGCTGGAAGAGTGTCCACGATCGCATCGACCAGCCATCCGAGGCCAAGACCTATCACCAGGATCGCTGCGGTCGCGGCCCCGAGGCCGAGTAGTGTGACGAGATCCGGGCCGTTGCGTTGTTCCACAGCCACCTACCCCAGCGGGCGTATGACGTCGCCCGCCGCCATCGCTCAAAAGCACTCCTCGCAGTCCAGGGGCAGGGCGCACAGCGGAACGCCATGCTTATGAGCACTGCCGATGGGCCGGCCTGACCTGAAATCCCACCCCCGGGTGGGACAAAACAGAAACTATCACACGGCATGTCACCGCCTCCGCACGCCTAGCTGCGCGCTTGTGCAATCAGCGCGCCGGGAGCCGGGGGACCATCGAGCCCAGCACCGCGATCAGCAATCCCAACGTGATCGACCACATCACCACATAGACATCGAACAACGTCAGCGCCACAGCACCGAAAGCGAGCAGCGCAGCCCAGAGGTAGATCAACAACACCGCACGGCGGTGCGAGTGCCCGATCTCCAGTAGCCGGTGGTGCAGGTGCAGCTTGTCCGCAGCGAAGGGGCTGCGACCCGCGCGGGTGCGGCGTACCACTGCGAGCAGCAGGTCCAGCAGGGGCACGAACAGCACCGCAGCCACCACCAGCAGCGGCGAGAACAGCGCCAGCGCGTCCGTAGCACTGAAAATGCCTGGAACGATCTTTCCGGACGCGCTGGTGGAGGCGGCTGCCAGCATCAGCCCGATGAGCATCGCCCCGGAGTCACCCATGAAGATCCGAGCGGGCTGGAAGTTATGCGGCAGGAAGCCCAAGCACGCCCCGGCGATCAAGGCGGCGATCAGCGTCGGCGGGTACACCGACACGCTGCCCCCAGACCGGTAGAGCAGCTGCAGGGTGAACGCTCCGATGGCCACTGCGGCGATCAGCCCGATCCCGGCAGCCAGCCCGTCCAGCCCGTCGACGAAGTTCATCGCGTTGATCAGCACCACCACCAGCGCGACGGTGACCAGCACTGCCTGATCCTGCCCCAGGACGAGCGTCGAGCCGAGCGAGCCGTCCACGCCGTTCCACGGCACCCAGAACAGGAACCACTGCACGCCGTAGAGCACCAGCACGCCCGCGGCGGTGACCTGCCCGGCGAACTTGGTCAGCGAGTCCAGCTCGAAACGGTCGTCCAGAGCACCGATCAGCATGATGATGCCGCCGGCGACCAGGACTCCCACCACGTCCCCGGAGAACTCGAAGGACCGGCGCAGCACCGGCAGCTGGTGGGACAGCAGCACCCCGCCGAGGATCCCGCCGTACATAGCCACCCCGCCCAGGCGCGGGATCGGCGCGCGGTGCACGTCACGCTCGCGAGGCGTCGCCAGCGCACCGGTGTAGACGGCCAGTATCCGCACCAACCCGGTGAGCAGGAAGGTCACCACTGCGGTGGTGAGTCCGACCAGCAGGTACTCACGCAGCGGCAGTCCGGAGGCAACAGGGACGGGTCCCACGGGGGGCAAGGCTAGCCCGGCACCGGTTCGACCCGACTTCTAGCCCGATCGCCAGTACCGCGCCGGATGGGCGAACGCCCCGCGAATGCCCGCCATCCCCCGACGATGATCGCCAACTGGGAAGATCCAGCCGCGGTGAGCGCGGTTGATTCTTCCGAGATAGCGATCACCAGGGTCAGCGGGCCACCTGGATGGTCAGGCCGAGCACCTCATTGATCTCCGCTATGGTCACCGCGCCCTCGCGGAGCACCACCGGATCAGCGGCGGTGAGATCGACGATGGTAGAGGCGGACTCGCCGGCAGGGCCGCCATCGAGATAAACCGGGACCCGCTCGGCAAGCTGCGCCTGGGCCTGCTCGGCGGTGGTAGCCGGCGGCAGGCTGGAACGGTTCGCGCTGGACACCGCCATCGGCCCCACCTCGCGCAGCAACTCCAGGGCCACCGGGTGCAGCGGCATCCGGAGCATGACAGTGCCCCGGGTGTCACCCAGATCCCAGGTCAGCGACGGCGCGTAGGGCAGCACCAGGGACAGGCCCCCGGGCCAGAACGCCTCGATCAGCGTGCGGGCCTGCGCCGGGACACCCAGCACCAGACCGTCCACGGTGGACCAGGAACCCACCAGAACCGGGACCGGCATGTCCCGGCCCCGGTTCTTGGCCGACAGTAGCCCCTGTACCGCGGTCGGGGAGAACGCGTCGCAGCCCAGCCCGTAGACGGTGTCCGTGGGCAACACCACGAGCTGGCCCGCCCGGACTGCGCCGGCCGCTGCGCTCAATCCCGCGGCGCGGCTCTCGGGCAGCGCGCAGTCATAGACAGTGCTCACGACTCGGAACACTACGACGACGCGCGCGGGCGCGATGGCTGGGCCCGGCGCGGCGTTGACAGCTGGTGATCAAGCGGGCACGATCCGTCTCCGATTAGCTTCGGGAGGCTTACTTGCGCACGTACCGCCGTGTCCTGCTCGCTACCAGCGCCACTGTGCTGGCAATGCTGGGGTCCTCGTCCACCGGGGTTGCTGCACCCGGCCGGGACGCAGATGCCGCGCCGCAGCACTACGTGGCCCTCGGCGACTCCTACGCGGCGGGCCCGCTGATCCCGGTGCAACGAACCGATCCGCCGGGCTGCAACCGCTCGACCAACAACTACCCGGCGCTGCTGGCCAAGGAACTGCACATCGCCCACTACACCGATGTGACCTGCAGCGGCGCCAAGACCGACAACATGACCACGGCCCAGAACGTGTTGCTGGGTGTCAACCCGCCCCAGTTCGACGCGCTGCGCCCGGACACCGATCTGGTCACGCTGACGATCAGCGGGAACGACGTCGGCTTCACTGAGATCATCTTCACCTGCGGCCGGGCGGGTCTGACCGATCCGTCCGGTAATCCGTGCGAGCGCCAGGCCACCAGTCAGTCCAACCGAGGTGGTCAGGATTTCTACGCTCAGCGCATCGCCGGCGTGGCGCCGAAGGTCGGGCGGGTCCTGGAAAGCATCCACGAGCGCTCGCCGCGGGCAAAGGTGCTGCTGGTCGGCTACCTGCGGATCTTGCCGCCCAGCGGTGGGTGCTACCCGATCTTCCCGATAGCCCGCGGTGACGTGCCGTACCTGGACGGCTTGGAGCGGCAGCTCACCGACGTGCTCACCGCTGAGGCCAACGATCACGACGCAGTGTTCGTCGACTCCTACGCGAACTCCCTGGGCCACGATGCCTGCCAGCCCCCGGGGACCAAGTGGGTGGAGGGGACGGTTCCCACCAGCCCGGCGGCTCCGGTGCACCCCAATGCCCATGGCATGCAGGAGGTTGCCGGCTTCGCCCTGGAGGAGCTCAACGCCCGGCCGATACAGGTGGGGTGAGGGGCATCGTCCGGCGCCGTGCGGTGGCGAACCGGGGCCGGCCGGCGAGGTCCTCATGGTCGGCAACGTCGGTGAGCACCCGCCGGGCGGCGAGCAGGGCGGGGACGGCCACCGCATGCGAGTCGTCGTGCTCGATGGCGATGCTGCCGCCCTCGCGAAGTAACCGGGTCCCGGTCCGCACCACCTGCGGCATCATGGCCAGGCCGTCATCACCGGCGAACACGGCGTCCGGCGGGTCGTGAAAGGCGACCTCGGGTGGCAGCGAGGTGCCCACGGGTACATAGGGCGGGTTGCACAGCACCAGGTGCGCCATCCCATCCAGCACACCGAGCAGGCCTGGCTCGGCTATATCACCCGTGTACAGCGTGACCGGCGTGTCACCCGCGGCCGCCCGCGCATCAACGTTGCGCCGCGCCCAGCTCAGCGCCACGGGGTCACATTCCACCGCGTGCACCTGCGCATCGGGCCTGGCATGCGCCACGGCCAGCGCCAGCGCACCCGATCCGGTGCACAGATCAACGACCAGGGGCCGTGGCACCTCCTCCAGTATGCCCAGACCCCAGGCCAGCAACGCCTCGGTCTCCGGCCGCGGGATGAATACCCCGGGCCCGACGGACACCTCGATGTGGCCCATCGCCGCGGTGCCGGTGAGATGCTGCAACGGCACCCGCGCGGCCCGCCGGGAGACCAGCAGCTGAAGTTGCTCCAGCACCGGCAGCTCCACCAGTGGCACCATCGGGAGCCGACCCCGCGGCACGCCGATCACGTGAGCCGCCAGGAGTTCTGCATCCGTCCGGGGGGACGGCACCCCGGCCTCGGTGAGGACGCGTTCGGCCTCGAGCATCGCCAGGCGCAGGGGTTGTTTCCGCAGCGGATGGCTGTTCTGTCGGATATTCACGAACGCCCCTGCTCAGGCCTGGCGCAGGCGCAGCTCACGGTCGGCTCCGGCGAGTGCGTTCAGCACCGCGTCGAGGTCCCCATCGAGCACCGCATCGAGGTTGTAGGCCTTGTAATTGATCCGGTGGTCGGAGATCCGGTTCTCCGGGAAGTTGTAGGTGCGCACCCGCTCTGACCGGTCCACGGTACGGACCTGCGAGCGGCGCTGCTCCGACGCCTCCTGCTGGGCCCTCTCGTCGGCCAGCGCCTGCAACCGGGCCCGGAGCACCTCGGTGGCCCGGATCCGGTTCTGGATCTGTGATTTCTCGTTCTGGCAGGACACCACGGTCCCGGTCGGCAGGTGCGTGATCCGCACCGCCGAGTCGGTGGTGTTGACGCTCTGCCCACCGGGTCCCGAGGACCGGTAGACATCGATGCGCAGGTCCTTCTCGTCGAGATCGATCTCGACCTCGTCCGGTTCGGGATAGACCAGCACCCCGGCCGCAGAGGTGTGGATTCGCCCGGAAGACTCGGTGACCGGGACCCGCTGCACCCGGTGCACCCCGCCCTCGAACTTCAACCGCTCCCAGACACCGGAGTGGGCTGATTTCAGGCTGACCGTAACGTCTTTGTAACCGCCCAGATCGGACTCGGTGGCATCGAGGACCTCGGCCTGCCAGCCGTGCCGCTCGGCGTAGCGCAGGTACATCCGCAGCAGATCCGCGGCGAACAGCGCGGACTCCGCGCCCCCCTCCCCTGACTTGATCTCCATAACCACGTCGGAGTCATCGTGCGGGTCCCGGGGCAGCAACAGATCGGCCAGCTCGGTTTCCAGGTGCGGGATCCGGTTGGCCAGGCTATCCGCCTCGGCGGCGAAGGTGGGGTCCTCGACTGCCAGCTCGCGCGCGGCCGCTACGTCGTTACGGGTCTGGTCCAGCTCCCGGGCCACCCGCACGATGCGGGAGAGCTCGCCGTAACGGCGCCCCACCTTCCGCGCCGCGTCAGGGTCGGCATGCAGCGCCGGATCGGCGAGCTGATGCTCCAGTTCAGCATGCTGATCGAGCAGCGCCTGCACTGCCGCGGTATCCACGGAACTCACCGGTAATCCACTCGATGCAGCATCCTCACTCTGGGCTCAGGCCGGAGTCGTCGTGGTGATCCTATTTCTGGCGCTTTCCGTATCGCTTCTCGAAGCGCGCGACCCGGCCACCGGTATCCATAATTTTTTGCTTGCCCGTGTAGAACGGGTGGCAGTTGGAGCATATTTCAACGTGGATCTGGCCGTCGCGCTTGGTGCTGCGGGTGGTGAAGGTGTTACCACAGCCGCAACTGACCTGCGTCTGGACGTACTCAGGGTGGATGCCCTGCTTCATGGATGTCCTCTCTTCGTGGCCGCCGGGTCCCCGTGCCTGCACTGGGTGAACTTCCTGTGCCTGCACAGAGTGAACCGGAGCCGGACCGGTTGAGCCCGGACAGTCTGCCAGATTGCTCAACCACTGATGAAACACCTCAACCGTACTGCCGTGTTCCCGCACCCCTCTGATCGCCGCTTGTGTGCCTGGGACGACATGTCGTGTCGTTTTCGGCACGTAAACAGCGATCAACGACGATCGGTGGGGACGCCGTTCAGCTCAGCCGGGGACCGCCGGCGCTGTTCACCGTCAATCGGTCCCGTTGCCGGCCGCGGACTTGGACACCTGCATCAGGAACTCGATGTTGGTACGGGTCTTACGCAGGCGGTCCAGCACCAGGTCGATGGCCTGCTGGGACTCCAGCCCGGAGAGCACCCGCCGCAACTTGTGGTGGATGGCCAGTTCGTCCGGGGACAGCAGCAACTCCTCCTTGCGGGTACCGGAGGGATTGATGTCGATGGCCGGGAAGATCCGCTTGTCGGCGATCTTGCGGTCGAGCTTGAGCTCCGCGTTACCGGTCCCCTTGAATTCCTCGAAGATCACGGTGTCCATCGTCGAACCGGTCTCCACCAGCGCGGTTGCGAAGATGGTCAGCGAGCCACCATCTTCGATGTTGCGGGCCGCGCCGAGGAACCGTTTGGGCGGGTAGAGCGCGGTGGAGTCCACCCCGCCGGAGAGGATCCGGCCTGATGCCGGCGCTGCCAGGTTGTAGGCCCGACCGAGCCTGGTGATGGAATCCAGCAGCACGACCACGTCGTGACCCATCTCCACCAGCCGCTTGGCGCGCTCGATGGCCAGCTCGGAGATCGTGGTGTGGTCCGAGGGCGGGCGGTCGAAGGTCGAGGCGATGACCTCACCCTTGACCGAGCGCTGCATGTCGGTGACTTCCTCGGGCCGCTCGTCGACGAGCACGACCATGAGATGGACTTCGGGATTGTTCGTGGTGATCGCATTCGCGATGGCCTGCAGAATCATCGTCTTACCCGCTTTGGGCGGCGAGACGATGAGCGCGCGCTGACCCTTGCCGATCGGCATGATCAAGTCGATGATCCGGGTGGTCATCACGCCCTGCTCGGTCTCCAGCCGCAACCGCTCATTGGGGTAGAGCGGGGTCAGCTTGGTGAACTCGGGGCGCTGCTTGGCCTGCTCGGCCTCGAGGCCGTTGATGCTCTCGACCCGTACCAGCGGGTTGAACTTCTGGCGTTGCTGCTCGCCCTCACGGGGCTGGCGCACCGCGCCGGTGATGGCATCACCGCGCCGCAACCCGTACTTGCGAACCAGCGAAAGCGACACGTAGACGTCGTTGGGTCCGGAAAGGTAACCCGATGTGCGCACGAATGCGTAATTGTCGAGAACGTCGAGAATGCCGGCGACGGGCAGCAACACGTCGTCTTCCCGGACCTCGAGCTCACCGCCATCGCGGCGATCACCAGAGCGGTCGGCGCCCCGGTCTCCCCGGCCACGGCGGTTGCGATCGCGGAAGCGGCGGCCACGCCGGCGACCGGCATCGTCGTCGTCGTCACGCGGACCACTTTGCGAGGCTGCCTGCTGGTTGCCATTCTGATTCGCAGTTTGGTTCCCGGTCTGGTTCCCAGTTTGCCCAGTTTGATTGCCCTGGGTGGCGGGAACCGGGTCCCCTTCGGAGCGGGGTGCATCTCCGCCACGAACCGGGCGCCGTCGGCGGTTACGGAACCGGTCCGATCCGTCGGTGTCGCCGTCTTGTGAAGCCCGGTCCTGCTGACCGCGATCCGACTGGCTTCTCTCTGGCTGAGCCTGGCCGCGGTCAGTCGGCCTCGACGACTCATCGCGAGCCTGCTCACCCGCCGGGGCAGGCTGCTGGGCAGCCGGCGCTGCCGGAGGGCCATCCTCGGGCGGCGTCACCGTCGAGGTTGCAGCCGACTGGGTTCCAGCCTGCGTTCTGCTGTGCACACCTGTCGGGGGGGCGGCCGTCGTCGCGGCATTGTCCAGCGGGAGCTGCTCAGCGGCAGCATGCCGTTGGCCAGGGACGGACCCCTGGCGTTGTTTGATCGCGGAAATCAGGTCGTTCTTGCGCATTCCGGCGGTGTCAGACAAACCGAGTTGACCCGCCAGCTGGCGCAATTCCGCCATTACCATGCCGGACAGTCCGCGGCGACGTGGCGCCGTTCCGTTGCCCGAAGAAGACGCGCCAGCCGCAGCGTGATCTGCCGGGGACGGGTCGGACGATGCCGCGGCAGGAACATCCCTGCCCAACAAGTTGATATCGCTCACTCAGGTCCTTCCTAACCGGCCGCAAGACGCAGCTCGGGCCAGCCTGTTCGCCGTCCGGCGGTCTGCCGACGACGCTTTGGTCCGGTACGGGAAGTCTCGCCAACACCACATCGGTGCGAGTCAACCGGCACGGGACATGTCCAGTTGCAGCAAGGGTCTGAGTGCCAGCCTTCCCGCTACCAACGAAGTACGGAGGGCGGGAGAATTGTTCGGGTGAGAGGCCCCGAACCGGCACCGGCGCCCGTGCACACGGTGTCTGAACGCCGCCTAGCTTATCGGTCCAGCGCCATCGCGGCAACACAGACCCGCGTATCGGTGGTTCACTCCCGGCAGAGGGTGGCGCCCTGGCGGGCGATCCCGAGCCGGTACTGGGTGTAACCGGGGGTGCGCAGACCAGCCGGCAGCCCGGGTGCCCCCGGCAATGCCAGCACCGCCGGACCGGCCCCCGATACTACGGCGGGCACCGCCGCTGCTCGCAGAGCCACGACCAACCGTCCGGTCTCCGGATAGGCCGGCCGCCGGTAGGTCTGGTGCAACCGGTCCTCGGTGGCAGCCATCAGCAGCTCCGGTGCTGAGGTCAGAGCATGCACGAGCAACGCCGCCCGGCCGGCGGTGAAGGCGGCGTCACGGTGCGGCACCTCGGCGGGCAGCAGCCCCCGAGCGAGGTCGGTGGCCGAGGTCCGCTCCGGCACCAGCAGCACCGGCGCCAGGCCCGGATGTGGTTCCAGGCGAACCGCCTGGAAGCGCTGTTCTTCCTGCCAGCAGATCACCAGACCACCCAGCAGGCTCGCCGCCGCGTTGTCACCATGCCCGTCGAACCCAGCTGCAATGTCTAACGCCGCTTCGTCGGGATCTCTTCCCGCGAGGGCGTAACCAGCCAGCACTCCGGCAACGGCCGCCGCCGCCGACGAGCCAAGCCCCCGGGAGTGCGGGATGCTGTTCTGGCAGCGCAGCATCAGACCGGCGGGCTGGTGGCCGAACCGCGCACACGCCGCCCGCAAGGCGCGCACGACCAGATGCTCCTCGCCGGTGGGCACCTGCCCGGCGCCCTGCCCGTGCACTTCGATCAACAGACCGGAGTCCGCCCGGCTCACTTCGATCTCGTCATACAGTGCCAGCGCCAGCCCGAGAGCGTCGAAGCCGGGCCCCAGGTTCGCGGTGGACGCGGGCACCCGAACCCGCACCGCAGGACCGGGTGCCCGAGGATTGTTCGGTTCGCTAGATCCACCGGTACTCACGCGAGATCCAGCGCGGCCGCCACCGCGGCCGGGTCGACCGGGATGGACTCGGCCTCGGGAATGCCACGCAGTGCGGTGTCGGGGTCCTTGAGCCCATGCCCGGTGACGGTGCAGACCACCAACGACCCGGCGGGCAGCCGACCGCCCTCGGATACCAGCAGCATGCCGGCCACCGAGGTAGCCGAGGCCGGCTCGACGAACACCCCTTCCTGCCGGGCCAGCATCCGGTAGGCGACGAGTATCTGCTCGTCGGTGACCGCCGCGAACAGCCCCCCGGACTCCTCCCGGGCCCGCATCGCGCCGTCCCAGGACGCCGGGCTGCCGACCCGGATGGCTGTCGCGATGGTGTCCGGATCCCGCACCGGCGCGCCGTGCACCAAGGGCGCAGCACCGGCGGCCTGGAAGCCGAACATCCGCGGCCGCCCGGACACCACCCCGTCCGCGTAGTACTCCTGGTAGCCCATCCAGTACGCGGTGATGTTGCCGGCGTTGCCCACCGGCAGGCAGTGCACATCAGGCGCCTTGCCCAGCGCGTCGCAGACCTCGAACGCAGCGCTTTTCTGGCCCTCCAGCCGCACCGGGTTCACTGAGTTCACCAGCACGGTCACCGGGTAGTCGGCGGCGGTCTTGCGAGCCAGTTCCAGGCAGTCGTCGAAGTTGCCGTCCAAGGCCAGGATGCGCGCACCGTAGGCGGTGGCCTGCGCGAGCTTGCCCAGTGCGATCTTGCCTCGTGGCAGCAGCACCGCACAGGCCAGCCCGGCGCGCGCGGCGTAGGCGGCGGCCGAGGCCGCGGTGTTGCCCGTCGAGGCGCACAGCACGGCCTGCGCACCGCGGGCCAGTGCCTCCGTAACCGCCATCGTCATCCCGCGGTCCTTGAACGAGCCGGTGGGGTTGGCGCCTTCCACCTTGAGAAACACGTCGCAGCCGGTGCGGGTGGACAGCGTGGGAGCGGGCAGCAGCGGGGTGCCACCTTCACGCAGGGTGACCACCCGGGCACCCGGGAAGGCCCGGATCCGGTCCGGGTAGGCCTCGATCACACCGGGCCAGGGTTGATGTCCGGCCCGCTGCGGCACGGAAGACACCGTCACGTGAGTTCACCTTCCACCCGCATCACGCTGACCACATCACGAACAACATCAAGACCAGCAAGTTTGTCCACGGTGGAGCGCAGCGCCGCATCCGGGGCCGCGTGCGTGACGATCACCAGGTTCGCCCCGGCCACGCACCCGGGGGCAGCTGAGACATCGTCCGAGGTGTGGCCGGTCTGGCGGACCGCCATGATGGATACCTCGTGCTCGGCGAAGACCCGCGCGACCTGGGCCAGCACCCCGGGACGGTCGGCCACCTCGAGATTGAGGTGGTAACTCGTCTGGGTGTCTCCCATTGCCCGGATGGGCAAGTCGGCATGAGCGGATTCGCGGGGGCCGTGGCCCCCTGCCACCCGGTTTCGCGCGACCGCCACCAGGTCACCCAGCACCGCGCTCGCGGTCGGTGCACCACCCGCGCCTTGACCGTAGAACATCAGCGCTCCCGCGGCGTCGGCCTCGACGAACACCGCATTGAAGGCGCCACCGACAGCGGCCAGCGGGTGCGAGCGGGGGATCATCGCCGGGTATACCCGGGCCGAGACCGACTCCACCGGATCGACGACGCGCTCGCAGATGGCCAGTAGCTTCACCGTGCGGCCGAGCACCCGGGCGGCGAGGATGTCAGCGGCGGATACCTCGGCGATGCCCTCCCGGTACACGTCGGCGCTGGTCACCCGGGTGTGAAAGGCGAGCGACGCGAGGATGGCCGCCTTCGAGGCGGCGTCGTAGCCGTCCACGTCGGCGGTGGGGTCGGCCTCGGCGTAGCCCAGCCGGCTGGCCTCTTCCAGCGTCTCCGCGTACCCCGCCCCGGAGGAGTCCATCGCGGAGAGGATGAAGTTGGTGGTGCCGTTGACGATGCCGGTGACCCGGGTGATCCGGTCCCCGGCGAGAGACTCCCGCAACGGGCGTAGCAAGGGGATCGCGCCGGCCACCGCCGCCTCGAAATACAGGTCGGCGCCGGAGGCGTCAGCGGCGGCATAGAGCTCAGGTCCGCACTCGGCGAGCAATGCCTTGTTGGCGGTGACCACGCCCCTCCCGGAGCGCAGCGCGGCCAGCAGCAGCGGCCGCGCCGGCTCGATCCCGCCGATCACCTCGATGACGACGTCCACGCCATCCCGATTGATCAACTCGGCGGCGTCAGTGGTGATCAGCTCAGCGGGGATCTCGGGATGGCGCCGGGGGCGCCGCACCGCTACCCCGACCAGGCACACTGGCGCGCCGACCCGGGCGGCGAGCTCGGTGGACTGCTCGGTGAGCAGGCGGAACACCTCGCGGCCGACCGTGCCGCAACCCAGCAAGGCGACACCGATCGCGGGGCTCACGGGACCTCCAAAGACAGCAGGTCAGCCAGCGTCTCCCGGCGCAGCAGCGGCCGGTGCTCGCCGTCGCGCACTGCCACCACCGCTGGCCGGGGCAGCAGGTTGTACCGGCTGGACATGGAGTAGCAATACGCGCCGGTGCCGGCAATGGCAATGAGGTCACCGGGGGCCAGATCCTCCGGCAGCCAGCAGTCCCGGACTACCACATCACCGGACTCGCAGTGCTTGCCGACCACCCGGGACAGCGCGGGCGGTGCCTCGGAGCAGCGGGAGACCAGCCGGCAGTCGTAGCTCGCGTCGTACAGCGCAGTGCGCACGTTGTCGCTCATCCCGCCATCCACCGAGACATAGCACCGCTGCCTGGACGGGGCGACGGTGACGTTTTTCAGGGTGCCCACCTCGTACAGTGTCACCGTGCCGGGGCCGACGATCGCCCGGCCAGGCTCGACGACCAGCTCCGGGGTGGGCATTCCGGCCGCCTGGCACCGGGCGTCCACGATGGCCCGCAGATGCGCGGCCAGCAGGGATGGGGGAGGTGGGTCGTCCTCTGCGGTGTACGCGATCCCCAGCCCACCTCCGAGATCCAGGACCCGGACACTGGAGAGGGCCTCGGGCCCGTGCTCGTCGCGGATCGCGGCCAGCAAACCGACCATACGGTCGGCGGCGAGCTCGAAACCGTCCGCATCGAATATCTGCGAACCGATGTGGCTGTGCAGGCCCACCAGATTCAGGCCCGGAGATTTGAGCACTCTACGGACCGCTTCGGCGGCGTCTCCGGTCGCGAGCGAGAACCCGAACTTCTGGTCCTCGTGCGCGGTGGCGATGAACTCGTGGGTGTGCGCCTCCACTCCCACGGTTACCCGGATCAGCACCGCCTGCACCACGCCCTGCCGGCGGGCGATGTCATCCAGCCGGGCGATCTCCAGGAAGGAGTCGAGCACCACGGCACCGGCGCCGGCTGTCACCGCAGCGGCCAGCTCCGCGGACGATTTGTTGTTGCCGTGCATCGCGATCCGGTGCGCGGGAAAGCCGGCGTGCAGCGCGACGGCGAGTTCGGTGCCGGTACACACGTCCAAGCTCAGGCCCAGCTCGGCCACCCAGCGCGCGATCCCGGTGCACAGGAAGGCCTTAGCCGCGTAGTGCACCCGCTCCGGAGCACCGAACGCAGCCGCGAACTCGGCGCAGCGAGCCCGGAAATCCCCCTCGTCCACCACGAACAGCGGGGTGCCGTAGGTCTCGGCGAGCTCACCGACCTCCACCCCGGCCAACCGGACCGCGCCGTCCTCACCGCGGCGCGCTCCCTGCGGCCAGACCGCGGGGTGCAAGGCGTGCAACTCGGCCGGACCGTTCGGGCACGGTCCCGCGGTGGACGACCTCGCCAGCACGTCAGCATGCCGCGGACCCGCCGGATGCGCCCTCACATCCGCTCCGGTACAGATGCTCCGAGCAGACCCAGAGCGTTGGCCAGTACCTGCCGGGTCGCCGCGCACAGGGCCAGCCGCGCCGGGTACCGAGGGCTCGGTGCCTCATCCCCCTTCGGCAACATCCGGCAGCTCGCGTCGAATCGGTGGTAGGCGCTGCTCAGCTGCTCCAGGTACCGCACCAACCGGAGCGGATCACCCGGTGGGGATGTCTCGAGGCCCGGCGCAGCGGGTGACGCCGGGTACGCCCCCGCCACGATGCGCGGAAACTCACCCAGCACGCGGATCAACTCCCCCTCCCGCTGGTGTTCCAGCAGCTCGACCTGGGCGCCCTCCCAGCTGATCCCCAGGTCCGCGGCGTGCCGGGCCAGCGCGGCCAGCCGGGCGTGCACGTACTGGGCCTCACACACCGTGGGTAGCTCTTCAAGGCCGGCCAACCGGGGGGTTGGCCGGCCTTGAAGAGCACCAAACCCCTCCCCTGCCGCGAGCACGTCCGCGACGATCGCGCTGCTGGCCTCCACCGCCAGCCGGAGGTTGAGGAAACCGGGACCGGCGACCTCCGCGGTACGGATACCACGGCGCCGGCCCAGTGCCTGCGCCAGCCAGCCTGCCAGTTCCCGCGGAGGCACGCCCGCGCGTTTCCCGGTCTGCAATGCCACGTTGGTCGCGTAGTCACCACGGGCGGGGTCACGGGGGCGGGTGATGGTCACCGTCGCCGGAACCGTCGCTGGGTCCAGGCCGTGGTCAGCCAGAACGTCAACGGTGGCGGACCGGACCAGGTCCGCGAGCACAGCAGGAGTCACTCCTGGGAGTCTAGGGAGACGGTGGGGCCGATCTGCGACCCAGTTGGATGCCCGGGTGCACGGACCCTCATCCCTGAGTCCATACACTGGCGCCGCGATCTGGCAGGAACCCAAGGTGAGCCAGGATCGGGGAGTGAGGAAACAGACCGGGTATGCCCAGCGGTAAGAGCACCAAAGCGGTGCGCAACTCTCGTTCCACGGTGACGGCGACCAAGCGCAGGCCATGGGGCGCGGTGATGGCAGCGCTGCTAGTGCTCGTGTTCGCGATCGGCATTTTCGGCTACGTGTACGTCCGCCACGAAGATCGCCGCGCCTTCGCGCCCACTGCCGAGAACAGGGACCCCTCGACTCGGATCAAGGGTATCGACATCGAGAACTACAGCGCGGGCAGCGGGCATATCGGGCCCGGCCAGCGGGTGGCCTATGACCACTTTCCACCCTTCGGAGGGCCGCACGATGCGACCTGGGCGGCGTGCAACGGCGTGGTCTACACCAAAGCCGTGCGCAACGAGAACATGGTCCATTCGCTCGAGCACGGCGCGGTGTGGGTCGCCTACAACCCGGATCGGGTTGCCGGCTCCGCGCTGCAATCCCTCCGGGACCGGGTGGAGGGCGCGAACTACCTGATGCTCTCGCCCTACCCTGGCTTGGACGCACCGATCTCGCTTCAGGCCTGGGGACACCAGCTCAAGGTCAGCGATCCGGCCGACAGGCGGATTGATCACTTCATCCAGGCACTGCGACTCAACCAGTACACCTATCCCGAGATCGGGGCGAGCTGCGACGCGCTTCCCGGCCTGTTCGACCCGGCGAACCCGCCACCGTACGTCGCCGCCCCACCCGGCCCAGACGCCGTACCGCTGACCTTCACCGGCGGCCGCGGCCAGGAACCCAGCGCCGGGTCCGCGCCTGCCGCCCCCGGTGGCACACAGCCGAACCCTGGTCCCGCTGCGGGTAGGTGAGCGGCGCCATGGCGGATGCGAGCACTCGTGAACCGCCAGCAGTCCCGCCTTCAGTGCCCGTGCGCCGGCCCCGGCTGCTGCTCGGTGCGGCTGCGGCGCTGATCGCGTTGCTGCTCGGAGCGGTGCTGGGGATCTACCTGCAATCCACCCGCGGGGCACCAGCGGGTCCCGATGCGGGAACCGTGGAGGTCGGCTTCGCGCAGGACATGTCGGTGCACCACCGGCAAGCAGTGTTGATGGCAGGAATCGCCCGGGACCGCAGCACCGACCCCGCGATCCGCTCACTCGCCTTCGACATCGAGACCAGCCAGCTCGAGCAGATCGGCCGGATGCAGGGGTGGCTGAGCCTGTGGAACGCTGCGCCACTGCCGATAGGGCGGCATATGACCTGGATGACAGATGCCTCTTCGATGCTCGGGATGGGACACCATGAGGGGTCAGGCAGCGGGGTGGCGACCATGCCGGGAATGGCCGCACCCGCAGACCTCCAACGGCTTCGAGACGCCAGCGGTATTCCGTTCGACATGCTCTTCCTGCAGCTGATGCTGCGGCATCACCAGGGCGGCGTTCCGATGGCACGCCATGCCGGCGAGCACGCTGAGACGGCTCAGGTACGCAACCTGGCCGAGAAGATGGTGCTCTCGCAGAGCGCCGAGAGCCACTACATGGCCTGGCTGATCGCCCAGCGCGGGGCGGTGCCACTCCCGCCGCCAAGCTGAGCAGCACCGCGTTCGTCCCCGGCGATCGTGAGGGGGTACGCTCTCCTGCGGCATAGCTCGTGAGTGCGTAACAGTGCTCTAACACTGTTACGCACTCACGAGCTGCTAGGGCCCCCGTAGCTCAGGGGATAGAGCACCGCCCTCCGGAGGCGGGAGCGCAGGTTCGAATCCTGCCGGGGGCGCCACGTCTGACCTGGGAATACGACTCCTTACCGGCAAATCGACAGTGGTGTTTGCCCGTTTTGGGGTTCGCAGCGGAGCGAACCGAAGCCACGACATCCG
>DASYAZ010000141.1:0-66242 GCA_036501085.1 Pseudonocardiaceae bacterium
CCTGCATGGGGAAGTAGGACCTCAGGACCTGCTTGAGCGGGTCCTTCTTCTGGGCCTTGCTGAACGTGTAGTCGGTTCCGTAGTGCTTCACCGGCTCGTGGTACAACGGCTCCCAGGCAAGCTCCTGGATCTTCTGGTGAGCCTTCGCCACACTCTGGCGACTCATTGTCACTCCTTACCCGGCGCTCAGTTCGGCTGAGACACACTGGCTTCGGTCTTGATCAAGTTCTCGGGTACCGTCATCTCATCGGGCTTCGACCGCACGGCATACGCCCGGCCTCATACGGCTGTGGTACCGATCACAGCCGGTACCGGGACATATCGCGGTCTCAACTTGAGACAGTTCGACTCCGCGCGGTTGCCTATCGTTTTCTTCGCCGCAGGAGTAGCGTCGAGCCAGTTGCCACCAGCGCTATTTCGCTCGGCAAGCACGCCCGAGGGAGCTCCAAGGAGGCAACGCCCTTGGCTGACCTACGCCCGCCACTTGATGACGCCGCCGGTGCACCGAATCGAGACACGCGCCATGGCGGCGGGTTGGCGCAGGCCCGGGAGCTGTTCCTGACCGCCGAACCCGTCCAACCGGGCGTGGTCAGGGACAGCATCCTGGCGTCGTGGACACGGTCCCGGGAGTCGCAGGTCGCCGCCGATCATCTCGAGCTGCCGTTCAATCCCAACCTCGACCGCAAGTCACGGCTCGCGCACAGCGCGGACCAGGTCATCAGCACGGCATACGCGCAGTACGCCGGCGAGCCGATCAGCGTCATCCTCACCGACGCGGCGGGCGTCGTGCTGGACCGCCGCACCGGCGACTCCCGCTTGCAGCAGAAACTGGACAAGGTGTCGCTCTCCCCCGGATTCAGCTACGCGGAGCAGTTCGCCGGGACCAACGGGATCGGCACCACGCTGGAAGGCCGCGGACCCGCGCACGTGTTCGGCCACGAGCACTACGTCGAGCACCTGGAGGACCTGGCCTGTGCGGGCGCACCGATCCGCCACCCGACCACCGGCAAGGTGCTGGGCATCCTCGACCTCACCTGCTGGCGAACCGACGCGAACCCGGCGATGATCACCGCGGCCGCCAGCATCGCCGAACAGATCGAGGAAGCCCTGCTGGAGCAGGTCGGTCGCCGGGAGCTCACCCTGCTGCACGATTACCTGCTGGCCTGCCGGCGTAACCGGGGCGCCGTGCTGGCGATCAGCACCGACCTGGTGATGATGAACGACAGCGCCCGGGAGCTCATCGATCCGCAGGATCAGGTGACGTTGCTGGGGAAAGCAACGGAGGCGCTGGCCGGCGATAAGACGCGGGTGTTCACCACCTCGCTGCCCAGCGGGGCGACCGCGCGGGTGCACTGCAGGCCGAGCTGGAGCGAGTCGACCACGATCGGCGGCGTCATCCAGGTGCAGCTGCTCCCCACCGAGCCGGCCACCCGCTCGGTGGATCGCGGGTCGCTGACCCGCAGCCAGTCCATGCCCGGTGTGGTCGGCTCGAGCCCGCCGTGGGTGCGGTGCTGCCTGGAGGTCGAGGCCCACCTGCGGGCCGGTGAGTGGCTGGATATCGAGGGTGAGGCGGGGGTAGGCAAGCTGACGGTGGTACACGGTGCACATCTGGCCGGCACTCCGAGCGCGCACCTGCGGGTACTGGACGCCGAGGACTGCACCGACAGCGAGGAGTGGCTCGGCGTGGTTGCCGACGAGGTGACTCTCCGGGTCGGCACCCTGGTACTGCGGCACGTCGACCGGCTACCCGACGACGTACTACACGCGCTGACCGCGCTGCTCCAGGCGACCCGGCGCGCCGCCGACCGCCCGTTGAGCTGGGTCGTGGTGACCCACGGCAGTAGCGGGCCGCGCAGGGACGAGCTGGCCAACCTGATCAGATGCTTCCCGTCCTCGGTGCAGATCCCACCATTGCGCCAGCACATCGAGGACCTCCCCGAGCTCGTCCGCGTGCTCATCGCACGGCTGACCCGGGGGGCCCATCTGACGTGCTCACCGGAAGTGATGCGGCTGCTCAGGCGTAACCGGTGGCCGGGCAACGTCGAGCAGCTGCGCGAGATGCTGCTCAAGATCGTGGCCCGCCGCCGCACCGGGGTGATCGAGCTGGCGGATCTACCGCCTGAGGCGATGGCGACCGCCCGGCGGGTGCTCACCCCGCTGGAGTCCATCGAACGGGACGCGGTCGTGGAAGCATTGATCAACACCGCTGGCGACCGCGTCGATGCGGCCCGCCACCTCGGTATGTCCCGGGCCACCATCTACCGCAAGATCCGGTACTACGGGATCAAGGTACCGAGGTCACCCTCGCGGCGAGCCTGACAGCTCTCGCCTCAGCTCTCGCCGAGCACCGCGGCCCGGATCTCGGCCAGGTGCTCGCGAACGTTCTCGGATACCTGCCGGTTCCCTTCGGCGGCCGGCTCGATGCCCAGTGCCCGCAGGAGCTGCGCCGCCGGCTCGCCGGGGTCACCGGTGGCCCCCAGCACCGGATGCAGACCCTGCTCGGCCAGGTGATGGAACACGAGATTGACGATGCTCCACGGGTTGAAAGTCTCTGCCTGAGGCGGATCCTGTCGGCTCATCGGTACCTCCACCGTCAGCGGCGAGTGCACCCACGTTATGCGCCGAAGCCCGGTGACGATGGTGCCCGTCTCATATTGCGACCGCGTCAGGCTCGCCCCACCACCGCCCAGGCCCGGGCGTCCAGCCGGAATGGCCCGCCGGGCGAGCCCAGGCGCTCGGCGAGCCGGGACCGCAACGCCGCTCGCCGCTCCGGCGGGAGCGACACGCAGAAGGCGCCCGACGGAGCTACGCCGGCCTCGATCGGGGCCCACAGGTCGTCGAAGTCCCGGTGGCCGGCGCTCACCACCACCGGGCCCACCTCCACGTCCGCCAGGCCGGCATCCCGCCACAACCGGCCCAGCTCCTCGGGAGAGCAGAACCGCATTCGGCTGCCCTCGTCGAGAGCGCGGGCCGGCTCGCCCTCCACATCGATGATCTCGGCGACGCCGGCAGCGGCGTCGGCCATGAAATTCACCACCAGCTGGGCTAGGACAGCGTCAAAAGTGGCGGCCTCGAATGGGAGCGCCTCCGCCGTCCCCACCCGGACATCGGCCCCCGGCACCCGTGCCCGGCAGGCACCGGCATAGCTGTCGGACGGGTCGAGGGCCGCCACCAGCGCCGGTTCCCCGACCACGCCGGAGCGAACGAGAGTGACCGCGCCCGGCCCGCACCCCACGTCGAGCACCCGGGCGCCGGGACCCACCCCCGCCCGCTCGACGAGGGCGGCGGCCAAGGCCGGCCCGTAGCGCCCGATGTGGAGGTCGTAAGCCTCGGGCGACGTCCGGAACGAGGCGAGATCGTCCGTCGGCACAGCGTCATATCGTGTCTTATCAGGCCACCGCAGCGGTGACCGCTGTGGCCATGGCAATGAACGTCACGTTAAGATTGTTGCGCCGTCACGCACGTAGACTCAAGGTAGCTCAGCAAGGTCTTTGTGACGCCCTCAATACCGTGCGCGTCTTTCAGATGCTGGGCTACCTGGCCCATCAGTTCACTCTTGTCGACTGCGGCGAACTGACTGCCACACTCCTCATGCCCGCATCGAAATTGGTACATTTCTTTCTCTCTTCCCTCAACATCGGGGCGCAAGTGGCATCGATCACGACCACCTGCTACACACCTAAGCTTCGGACGGCACCCCCGTCCGGTTCAGCTCCTGGTCGCGTTCACAAGATTCGAGCCGTTACTGCTGGTCAGGCCTTCCGGCAGTGACACTTGATCGTGACCGGGCCCGGGTGACCGGTCTTGATCCCGGTCAGGTTCTGGTGCCGGTGGTGATCGCGGACTCGTCTGGATCCGGGACGGGTCCGAAACCCCGCCTTACCGGGAACAGGCGCATCAGCCACCAGTATGCCGCGGCCGCGACCACCAAGCCCACTATCCACGAGATGTCTGCATGCCCGAGCCAGGACACCGCGGGCCCGGTGAAAAAGCTCATGCTCACGAACGGCACTGCGGCGACCACCGCGAGGAGATAGGCAGTCATGGTTCGAGCGTCAACTCCCCCGTAGCGACCGGCCGAGTCGAAGATCGCATCGATGTCGTAGATCTCCCGCCGGATCAGATAGAAATCCACTAAATTGATCGCCGTCCAGGGGATCAGGAAGTAGGCGAGCAACAGGATGAAACTTTGGAAGTTACCAAGAAAGTCGTGGCGCCCGAGAATACCCACTGCGGTGCCGATCGCAGCAGCCGTGACAATCACGCCGGCGCGGACACGAGGGGAGACTCGCCACCGGGTCACCGCAGTCACAGTCGTGGTTACCGACATGAACAGTCCATAGAGATTCAGCGCATTGACCCCGGCTATGCCGAGCAAGATCACGAAGAAGAACAGTCCTCTAGCACCTGCAGCCTGATTGACGATGAAATCTACCGAGCCGCCGGCGAACGCGTTGGGCGCGACCGAGACAGCGATAGCCCCCAACGACATCATCCAGACCGCGGAAAGCACCAACCCGGCGTAGGTGTACCAGAAAGACGCGCGTGCCGATGTGCTCTCCGGAAGATAACGGGAATAGTCGGCGACATAGGGGGCATATGCGAGCTGCCAGGTCGCGGACAGTGCTATACCGAGCAATATCGTACCCGCCGACACTCCAGCCTGGGTCGGAGCGAGAACGTCGGGACGGTGGATCACCAGTTCGATCGTCAGATAGGCGAAAGCCAGTGCACTCGTCAGGCTGACCCACTTCTGCACTGCGTGGATGAGGCGGTATCCGAACACCGTCACCACCAGCACGGTGGTGGACACCGCGATAATGCTCGGGACGACCGGCAGACCGATCCATCCGGCAAGGGCTCGACCTCCCTGAACGCCGGTGACCGCGAAGGAACCCAGATACATCAGGATGATCAGCACCAGCGGCAGCGCAGCCCCGGAATATCCGAACTGCGCCCTACTTTGAATCATCTGCGGAATGCCTAGCTTGGGGCCTTGCACGGAGTGCAGCGCCACGAACACCGCGCCGAAAACATTTCCGATTACCAGCGAAACCAGCGCCCAAGGCAAGCTGAGCCCAATGGCGACGTTGAGGGCGCCAGCGGCAATTGTCGTGACCTGCATATTGGCGCCGAACCACAGCGTGAACAAGCTACGCGCACGGCCATAGCGCTCGGCGAGTGGAACAAATTCTATGGAGCGTTGCTCGGATCTCCATCCAGTGGCACTCATGAGGTCCTTCGAGACAGGCCGTCATGGAGTACGGCAGCACGGCAGGTTGATCGAATACGATATCCGTACGGCGCGCCGCAGATCATCGGTTCCAGCGAATCCGCACCGCCCGGGTGATGGTCCCGCTGCTCCAGTGGATAGGTTGCGCGTGCATGACGCGTCCCCCACTTCCTGTGCAGGCAGCCGTCACCTGGGTTTACGCCCGCTCACCAGCGCAGCCGGAGTCCGGGGGCGTCACTCACCTACCCGAAATAGCCGCTAATCGCCAGCACCAGCACATACCGTTGAGAAGTGCCCGTAGTGGTCAAAAGGAGCATTCGCAGAGTACGTCGGGAACCAGGGACCTGAGTCGTCTGCCCTCTGATCCACAAGATGAAGGCGCGCACCCGCGAAGGTGACGCGATCGCGGCGGCCTGCCGGCGGCTGCCGATGGTGGAAGTGGACCCCACCATCACGCTGATCGGCCCGCACGGGCCGGTCACGCTGCCGGAGGTGTTCGAGGGCCGCCGAGAGCTGATCGCCTACTTTCACATGTGGCAAGCCGTGGTCCCGCCTGGAATCCGGACACTCCGACGACTAACCCGAGTGATTCCGTGAAGATCGCCTCAGGTGACGGGGCCTCAGCGTGCCGACCTGCCCTGGGTGATCAACCGAGCATGGGCATGCTCGCTGGTTGGGTGCCGCGAGCGACATCAGTGTGGCTGTTGCCTAATCGGCGAGGGCGCCCGTGAACTCGACCGGATCGACATACATATGCCCTGGCCACGTCGATGGCGTCGAGTTCACGGCGCAATAGGCAACAGCCACTCACCTGCGAGCGCGAGCGAAGCCCGGCGCGGAACGGGTGAGCTGGATCCGTAGCGAGGCGTCCACTCTTCCTCCGATGGCAGCCGACCTAGTCACCATGACCGGGAACGCCGCCCAAGCGATCATCGACCCAACCGAGTGGGACGCGACGCTGCGCGGCATACGCTGCGCGCTTCGCCCTGGCGGGCACCTTGTCTTCGAGACCAGAGATCCCGACGACTGTGCGTGGCGGGAGTGGAACCGCGCGGCGTCCTACCGGATCACCGAAATCGAGGGCCTCGGCGCGGTCGAGAGCTGGGTCGAGCTGACCGACATGCGCGGCCCGCTGGTCAGCTTCGAGTGGACCTGGGTCTTCGCCGCCGATGGCGCGGTGCTGACCTCGGATTCGACCCTGGGTTTCCGCGAGCGCGACGAAGTCGAGGCCGACCTGTTCGCGCACGGATACGTCGTGGACGACGTCCGTGACGCGCCGGACCGGCCTCGACGAGAGCTGGTGTTCCTCGCACACCGGAGGGCATGACGCCGCCCGTCCCCCGGTCACGATCCGCTTGGGGTAACCACTCCACCCACCTCGGGTGACAGCAGCGGAGTCGCCAACAGGTCGGCGACGAAATCAAGCCACTCGCGCTCCATGCGGTGGTCGCTCTGCAACAACATCACCTAGCCCGGAGTAGTCGGGGACGCACTGGCGGTGACAGCGGCGTCGCTGGTGTGCGGTCGGTTCGAACCTGCTGCAACGCGCCTACGGGGCCATGAGAGGAGGTGGTCGCGGCGAACCGATGCCCGGAACCAGAAGCCATCACAGACCCCACCGGGGCCGCGCTGTTGTGCGACTCACGGCTGATTGACGTGCACGGCGGCATCTGGGGTAGGGAAGCAGGTAGAGCATCGGGCGGGCTGAACGACGTGGCCCCCTGTCCCGGGTTTGTGATGCGTTGTCGACTATCGGGTGGATCGGATAGTGCCGCGGGACACTGTCTCGGTTCATGCCCGTGATCATTCCGGTGTTGACGTCAGGGCAGCTGCTCCGCGATGGCCGGTGCCTGGGCCCACCCGCAGCTTGGTCATCTTGATGTCCCCTTCCCTGCGCCTACGAACAAGCAACCCAGAGAAAAGAGGGCAGGCAACGCCCGGTAAGTACGTCGTGCTCGAGGCCGACTGGGTGAACTGTCGCGAGGGAAGGTGCCGCTGCGCGTGATGGACGGTGCCGACACAGACAGCCGGATCCGACCAACACAGTCCGCTGCTTCCGGCAGGCCCGGGCCTCGACGGTCCCGACTGCCTCCAGCGCCCGCCAATCAGGCTCGGTTGCCCACCAACAGGGCGCAAATGCGGGATAGATCAGCCTTGACCTTCCGCGTCTACGATGTTCCCATGTGGGTGACATGTTTCACCTCAACGAGTGGACGCCCGGCACGCGTTCCTTCCGTGCTATCACCGCGTTAGCCCTAGTCGGTGGCCTCGGTGGGGCGCTGTTAGCCGGTTGTGGCAGCGCCGCCCCACCTGCTACCGGCGCTCATGCCCCACCTGCTACCGGTACTCATGTGGTGACCGACTCCACCGGGGCGTCGGTGACCGTTCCCGACACGGTCACCCGGGTGGCCGATGCCTGGCCGGCGCACAACGAGATCGTGCAGATGCTCGCCCCCACCGACCAGATCGTCGCGACCGTGCTCACACCCTCGATAAGTCCGTGGCTCTACGTTGTCGACCCGACCTTGACCAAGGCGCAGACGGTGTTCACCACCAACAGCACCGTCAACCTCGAGGCACTGGCACGCCTTCGCCCCGATGTGGTGTTCGCATCCGATCCCGCCCCGTTCGCCGCCCAGACCACCGCGGCGGGCTTCCCCACCCTCCAACTGATCTTTCAAACCTTCGCGGACCTGAAGAAAGTCGTCGCCACCACCGCCGAGGTCCTCGGACCCGCCGCCCAGGCCCAAGCCCAGCGCTACAACGCCTACCTGGACAACACCCTGGCCACGCTGACCGCACAGACGTCGAAGATCCCCATGGACCAACGGCCCAGCGTGTTGCACATCCAATCGCTCCAGCCTCTGATCATCGATGGCACCAACAGCATCGTCGATGCCTGGATCGGTGCCGCCGGTGGGCGCGACGCCGCCCAGATCGCGGGCAACCTGCGACCGGCCACCATCGAGCAGATCCTGGCGTGGAACCCCGACGTGATCATCCTGGGATCCAGCACGGGTGGCTCAGGCGCGCAGGCCCTGGCGAAGCTGGCCACCGATCCGGTCTGGAGCCAAGTCGCCGCGGTACGCAACCATCGTGTCTACGTCAACCCCACCGGCGCGTTCGTCTGGGACCGATACGGCATCGAAGAAGCCCTGCAGATCCAGTGGGCCGCCAAGACCCTGCATCCCGAACTGTTCCCCAACCTCGACCTGGTCGCCGTGACCAAGGACTTCTACTCCCGATTCCTGCACTACCAACTCACCGACGACCAGGCCAAACGAATCCTGGCCGGCCAGAATCCGAGCTGAGGGTGGCGGGATTGCAGGACGACCGATCCGATCAGGGCTCACCAGTCGACCCAGCCGACCATCGCCAGGTCCACTGTTGAGACGAGGAAATCACCATGACCGAACCCACCACACCGGTTGAGCGCTACATCGACTGCGACAGGCACATCAACATGGCCTATAACACGGTCCCCGCCCTGCGCACGACCTACCTCGACCAACGCGGGATATCCCTCACCCAGTGGCATATCTTCGACAAAGCACCAGGTAAAACCCCTGACCAGCTCATCCGCGAGCTAATCAGCGAACTCGCCGAGCACACTGAACTCATCCGCGAACTCGCCGGACACACCGGCGAGCACGACGCGGCGATCGCCAGCGCGATCGAGCAACTCCGCGAGCGGGGCCTGATCACCACCGGCACCGATGGCGCCCTGGAGATCACCACCGAGGGACAGGCCCTGTTCCAGCGATTCAACACCGGCAGGTCAGAGCTGCTCACCGAGTTCCACGCCGGCATCACCGCAGAGGAGCTGACTACCACCGTCCGGGTACTCAAGCTGATCAGCGAACAAGCCACCCGCGCGAACACACGAATAACAACGACCTCGACCACCAAACCGACACCGGACATGCCATAGCCGTCTAATCCAGGCCCGCAGTTTCGCCCTGACCAACCCAGAGTCCCGATACCAGGCCAATCAGGCGTACAAGGCCTGGCACGAGACCCCAACCCGGGCCGTCACCACCATCTTCGGTTCACCGTGCTCAAGGGCCAGCGCGCCACGGTAACGCTGTTCGACAACGGACAAAAGATCCTCACGAGCCAGCTCGGTGACCATTCCTACTGGGTGGCGGGTCAAGGATTCGAACCTTGGAAGGCATCAGCCGACGGATTTACAGTCCGCTCCCATTGGCCGCTCGGGCAACCCGCCTGGAGGCCAGCGTGTACCGGCCGGTCGATACGATACACAGCCCGTGAGGTCGGGCGGGACCGGGCCTGGCAGGTAGGGTCGGCACCGGTCCACGGGAGGAGGAACAGTGGCAGATCCGTCGTTCGATGTCGTCAGCAAGGTAGACCAGCAGGAAGTGGACAACGCGCTCAACCAGGCGGCCAAAGAGCTGTCGACCCGGTTCGACTTCCGCGGCACCGGGGCGAAGGTGACCTGGTCCGGGGTCGAGGCGATGACGATCGAGGCGGAGACCGAAGAGCGCTGCCGCGCCGCCATCGACGTGATCAAAGGCAAGCTGGTCAAGCGAGGCATCTCACTGAAATCCTTCGAGGTGGGCGATCCGGCGGTGTCCGGCAAGATCTACCGGACGACCGGGCGCATCCTTGAGGGCATCAGCCAGGACAAGGCCAAAGCCATCGCCAAAGCGGTCCGGGACGAGAAACTCAAGGGCGTGCAAACCCAGATCCAGGGTGATCAGCTACGTGTCACGGGAAAGAAGAAAGACGACCTGCAGGCCGTCATCGCCCTGCTGAAGGGCCGCGACTTCGGCGTCGCCTTGCAGTTCACCAACTACCGGTAGGTGCAGATTGCCCATCTGGGGCAATCATGACTACAGCATCTCTGAGCTGCACTTTCGACGTTCGCGGCATTACACGGCATTCTACGGTTTTACTGCGTCTTGCGGACAATCTGCGGACAGTCGGAGATCAACCAGACCGTCCCCTGTGGACGCTAAATCCGTCCCGCCCTGCTTCGAGAAGCGCCCCATCGAGAACATCGCTGTGGTGATCACCCGGGCTCGGCAGGCCGGCGGCACCGCGTAGCCTGGAGTCACCTCTCCACCGAGGTTTCCGCCCCCGGGTAGCTCCCGGGGGCATCGGTGGGGGGACCGGTGGAGAGAGGGTTCTAGTGGGCGCTGAGGAAGCGTCGGCGATCGGCGCGCGCGCTCGGATGATCCGGCGTCGTCGAGGGCTGAGCCAGGACGTAACGGCCGGGCTGGCTGGTATCAGCAAGCCCTATCTGTCACAGCTGGAGCACGGTCAACGCGGGTTCAATCGGCGAGGGCTGCTTGAGGACCTGGCCGCCGCGCTCGGCTGCTCCGTGGCGGATCTGACTGGTCAGCCCTACTTAATGATGGATAAGGAGACCGCCGCTGCGACTCCTGCCATTGCCGAGATCAGCGTAGCTCTGCATAGCGTCACGCTCGATGACGTTCCCGACGTGCCAGCCCGACCGATAGCAGAACTGGTGAAGGCAGCAGCGGAAGCCAACCTACACCGCGACAACGCTCACTACGCGCTCGCTGTGAGGGGTCTCGGTGCGGTGATTACCGAGCTGCACATCTGGGCTGTGACCGGCAGCGGTGGTGATCGTCAGGCCGCCCTGACAGCTCTCACCGAGGCGTGTCAGGTGGCCTATCACCTCGCCCGGCTAACCGGGCGCGCCGAGCTGGCTATGACCAGCGCGGAGCGGGGCTACGAAGCTGGCCGAAGATCCGAACGTCCAGACTTGGCTGGGCTCATGGCGATGAACCGCAGCGGTGGACTGATGAAACTGGGCGCTCGATGGCGGGCCACCTCGATATGCGCGGACGCGCTGGACGAGGTCTCGGCATTGCCTGGGCCGACCCCGGACGACACTCGGACCGCTGAGGCGCAGGGAATGCTGCTGCTCACCGCGGGCCTATGGGCCGCCCACGAGGGGCGTACCGAGGACACCGCTGCCTACCTCAGCGAAGCTCGAGACCTCGCTGCACACACTGGCGAGTGCAATCACATGCGCTTCCACTTCGGCCCAACGAACGTGGCCGCGTGGGAGCTGGGGCTAGCCGTGGAGTCCAGCAACGGGCCGGACGCGGCAGAGCGTTTCGTCACGGCCCCCATCGACTTCTCGGTGTTCGCCAGCAAGGAGCGCGAAGCCGATGTGACCTTCGACCTCGCTCGTGCTTGGGCGCAGGCTGAGGGCGCGCGTGATGGTGAGGTGTTGCGTGCGCTCGATACGGCTGATCGCCTGGCGCCACTGCGGATACGCAACGACCCGATCGCCCGGGACCTGGTAACCACGCTGGATCGCCGGGCCCGACGTCGTGTGTGGGAGCTGGACAGCCTCCGCAACCGGTTCGGCATCGGTGCCCAGCGTTAGCGGACTGCAAACAGCTAGCGTCGATCTCCCCGCCGTCTCTATGCGGTGAGCGAGACCACCACCACATCTTCATCTTCTGAGAGCGTCCCGAGCTGGTACCTGCGGTCGTTGGGGGATCAGGACACCCACCGCGGGCAGCTGCGCAACGATGGTGTTGTCCTAGCGACCTGCGGTGCGACCTTTAGACCTCGGCCGACGCTGCGAATAGCCGGGCGGTCGCCAGGGATGCTGGTCGCGGGTGGTCCGGCGTTGCGGGGGAACCCTTCCGACCCTGATCAGGTCTGCCGGGAGTGCCCGGGCAGCGGGGTGGTCCGGTGAGCGAGCAGCACTGCATTCATCTGCTGGAGGCCGAGCGTGACCTGCTGGCCGACTGCCATCGGCACCGGACGTACCTGGGGTTGTGCGGGGAGGTGCTGCCCGTGTCAAAGCTGCCGAGTTCTGATTGCGGGTCTGAGTGCGACTGCGAGATCATCTGCGAGGCCGCCGCCGGCGCGCTCGAGCAGCCGGACCGCGCACCGGGTGAGTACCCGTTGCCGGCGGGCGGGGTTCACCTGCTTGCGGCCGATGAAGTGGTCGGGCAGGGCTACGGGACGAGTTCGCAGGTGACCCTGTGCGGGGAGCTAGTCGGAGCCTCGGAGCTGTCACCGTGGCTGTGTTCCCTGGACCGGGACGAGCACCGGTATTGCCCGGCGTGTGTGCGCGAGGCCATCCGATGGAAAGCTGACTCGGCCGCGCACATCGTCGCCCAGCTGGAGCAGCTGCGTGAGCTGGTGGCCCGCGATGGCTGATAGCGCGGATGTGGCGGCCGCGAAGCGGTTGCTGGATGAGGCCAGGGGTCGGGGGTTCGCTTTCGAGCGGGTCGTGCCGGGACCCGACGCGCCGTTACGGGGTGTGCAGGAGATCGTCGAGTACCGGGACGAGATCTACCTCGGTGGGTTCTGGAAAGAGAACTCGTGCACCGCCACCCGGCGGCGGCGCTACTCGCTGGTGGTGCCCGGTGGGTGGCCGGTAGCCGACTATGTGCGCGGCGATGCCTTGACTGTGCTGCACACCGTGCTGTCCGACTGGGCGACGTCATGAGACCCCCAGCCAGCCAGGTCGGGCAGTGCGCCACTTCGGTTCCCGGTGTCCCCGCGACCAGCGCGCCCGATGAGGACAACCAACCGCGCGGTTGGTTCATCGGCGAGTGCGGGCATTGGGTGCCACTACTGGCTAACGGGCGCGTCGATGCGTGCGAGTGCTAGATCTCTGGCCCGGCCGCCGGTTGAGCGTTGCCTCCCATCAGAGTCAGCTCCCGGCGGCCGGCCGGTTCCAGCGGTGGGTCAGAATCGCGAACCGGCAATGCCAGCAGAGAGGGGAAAGATCGCGCCGTGGGCATCGGTGTCTTGGTGGGTCACGTTGGTGGGGGTCTCATCGGCGCAGAGCACGTCCTCGGCGCGTAGCGCCGTTGTCATCGCCTCATCGAACCCGGCCGCATCCAGACGTGGGGCGAAGCGCTCCAGGGCGCGGGCGAGGAACCCGGTCGACACCGCAACACCCAGCAGTGAGTCCATCAACATCGCGGTGCGCTCCAGGGGTACGTTGCCCTCGCTGGCCAACAGGATCGCGGCGGCATTGATGTTGGGTCCGTAGACCACGGTGCCGGCCGTCCCAAACGGTGGCGTCGCGGTGGTCGTGCGCCCGCAGCCGCAGCGGCGCCGTGGCAGCAGGTAGTGCACCTTCTCCAGGGTGATCGCCAGGATATCCCACACCTGCGTCCAGCTCATCCCCGCATCCGCGGCATCGGTCAGGTCCCCGCCGCACCCCGAGCACTCACCCGGGGCGGGCAGTGTCTCGGTCCTATCCGGCGTCACCGTCGGCGCCAGTCCCGAGCCCTTGTGGCCCGGCTAACCACCGGGCTTGCGATCCTTCGATTTTTCCCGAGACGAGGGATCCGCCCGCCGCTTGGCCTTGGCCGCGATCGAATCCGCCGACGGTGGACTCGAGGAATTGGTCGAATCCCGTCCCAGCCGGGCCTCCAGCTCAGCGATCCGTCCGCCCGTCCGCCGCCGCTGTGCACGGCGGCACCGCCCGAGCCGATATCGAAGTGCCAGCCATGGCGTCATTGCACAGAAGGGCGAGCTTCTGCCCGGCGACTATGAACACCCCGGCTGTTGAGAGTGGGACGGCCCCCTCAGGACGTGGTGTCTTTGCCGGAGCTACCCTCGGCCTTCTCAACGAGGGGCTCAACCTTTTCCCTGACCTTCTCGACGAGGAGCTCAGCCTTCTCCTTGGCCTCCTCGGCAAACGACTCAGTCTTCTCAAGGACCTTGTCAACGAGCGGCTCAGCATCGCCGAGCTTCTGATCCACCAAGCCCCGGATCCGCTCCCCTGCAGCCTCCGCTGAGGTCTCCGCTGAGGTCTCCGCTGAGGTCTCCGCTGAAGTCTCCGCTGAAGTCTCCGCTGAAGTCTCCGCTGAGGTCTCCGCTGAAGTCATTGTGTTCGCTGCTCCCTTCGCTACCAATCGGAGATACCCAATCCGCACTCGGAATGGGTAGCGGGAGGTGATCGACAGCGTAGTGCCCCGCGCCCCCTCGTGGAAGGATCGACAGCGTGCGGTGCCCCAGCCGGGTAAATCTTGTGTCTGGGTTCAGATGATGGGTGCCTGCCGGGTTGCGGCCTCCGTGCCCGGGCCGCATCGTGGAAAGTCGGGCAATGTGCACTGGTCCGACTAAGGGCGCAACAGCCTCACTGACACCTTGTCTTACTCGTCATTTAAACTCGGCATATCCCATATCGAGCGGAGTCGGGCAATTGTCCCGCTCCTGCGCCTCGGCCTCCAAAGCTCAGGCGAACGCAGGTGACGTCCAGTACGCCATGGGCAGCGGGCTTGGGACGGTCTGGTCGAAACATGCGGCCCGAACTACTCACCCCGCGCGGCGAGCAGCGGTTCTCCCGACCGGTAGTGCGCGCACCACTTCCCCGTCGATCACGGTCGGTTGAGGCTGCCGGGCAGGAACGCTCGGCGCGGTCAGGTAGACGTTCACCACGGAGGGGGTTTCCGGGTATACCCGTTCAGACTCCCACCAGGCCGGACCCTCGGCGAGCTCCTGTTGATCCCGAACCACCTGCTTCGCGTAGTGCCGGAGGCGGCTTTCGGCGTACTTGCGGTTTTCCTGCCCGCGAGCTACCCAGCCGATGGCAAACCATCCCATCGCGATGAGAATGCCCCCCATCCACAGCAAACCGGCAAACATCCTGTCCTCCAGCGTCCGGAACGGGGCCGCTCATCCAGCCGCCGTCAGCTCCTCTTTCTAAGCCACATGCGAGCATTGCAATACCGGCCAACCAGGGTGTTCCGTGTCAGCGACACCTCAGACACGCACAGTCGCCGAGCCCACAGAGAGCCACCTCCCCCGCAAGCACCTACTCTCACCCCTGGGCGAATCCGTCCGGACCGGAGGAGACCGTCGTGACATCCACTCGGCCCAGGAGCCGCCGGTGAAGGGGATCGTCCTAGCGGGCGGTGCCGGGACCCGGCTGCATCCGATCACCCAGGCCGTCTGCAAGCAGCTGCTTCCGGTATACGACAAGCCGATGGTGTACTACCCGCTCTCGGTGCTCATGCTGGCCGGGATCCGGCGGATCTTGATCATCTCCACCCCGGCGGACCTGCCGCTGTTCCGCCGCCTACTCGGCGACGGCAGCGCTCTGGGACTACAGCTGAGCTACGCCGAGCAGCCCCAGCCCAACGGCCTGGCCGAATCCTTCGTGATCGGTGCGGACTTCATCGAAACGGACCCGGTGGCCCTGGTGCTGGGAGACAACATCTTCTACGGTCTCGGCTTCTCCCGCAGGCTGCAGGAATGCGCGGTCGGCCTGGATGGCTGCGTGCTGTTCGGGTACCCGGTCAAGGAGCCGCAACGCTACGGGGTCGGCGAGATCGACGCAGCCGGAAAATTGATCTCCATCGAGGAGAAGCCGGCCGCGCCCCGCTCGAACCGGGCGATCACCGGTCTGTACTTCTACGACAACGACGTCGTGAAGGTAGCCCGCTCGCTGACCCCCTCCGCCCGGGGCGAGCTGGAGATCACCGATGTGAACAATCACTACCTGCGCCAGGGCCGGGCGACGCTGATCGATCTGGGCCGCGGCTTCGCCTGGCTGGATACCGGTACCCATGAGTCCTTGCTGGAGGCCGGCCAGTTCGTGCAGGTGCTCGAGCACCGGCAAGGAGTTCGCATCGCCTGCCTGGAAGAGATCGCGCTGCGGATGGGATTCATCGACGCCGACGCCTGCTACGCGCTGGGCCGATCGCTGGCCCGATCCCGCTATGGCCAGTACGTCATGGAGATCGCCCGCGCCGCGCGTTGACTGCCGCCCGCTGAAACCAGCTCAGCGCAGCTCGCGCCGGGCCATCTCCTCCAAGCGTTGCACCCGCTCCGCCATGGGGGGGTGGGTGGAGAACAACCGCGCCGCACCCTCACCCACCCGGAACGGGTTGGCGATCATCAGGTGGGACTGCGAGGCCAGCGCGGGTTCCGGGCGCATCGGCGCTGCCTGGGTGCCGTACTCCAGCTTGCGCAGCGCGCTGGCCAGCGCCAGCGGGTCCCCGGTGAGATCGGCACCGGAGGCGTCGGCCTGGTATTCCCGCGACCGGCTCACCGCCATCTGGACGATGCCGGCGGCGATCGGGCCGAGTAGCGCGATCAGGATCATGGCGAACGGGTTGGGCCGCTCATCGCCACCGCCACCGAAGAGTCCCGCGAACATCGCCAGGTGCGACAGCGCCGTCACCATCCCGGCCAGCGCCCCGGCGACCGATGAGATCAGGATGTCCCGGTTGTAGACGTGCGAGAGCTCGTGTCCCAGTACTCCGCGCAGTTCACGCTCGTTTAGCAACTCCAGGATCCCGACCGTGCAGCACACGGCGGCGTGGCGCGGGTTGCGGCCGGTGGCGAAGGCGTTGGGTGCCTGGGTCGGGCTGACGTAGAGCCGCGGCATGGGCTGGCGGGCGTCGGTGGCCAGTTCCCGCACGATCCGGTACATCATGGGTTGCTCGGGTTCGGACACCGGCTGGGCATGCATCGCGCGCAACGCCAGCTTGTCGGAGTTGAAGTACGCGTAGGCGTTCATCCCGAGCGCGAACACCAGGGCGATGAGCACGCCGGTCCGCCCGAAGGGCACTCCGATCAGCACGACCAGCGCCGACAGCCCTCCGAGCAGCAGCGCGGTTTTCAGCCCGTTGACGTGGTTGTGCACAGCAGTCAACCTCCCGGTGTATGGGGGCTCTACTCACTGCAACGCGCTCACCGGCCACCAGGTTCCACTGCATCTGCACGGGCGTCACCGTGCTAGGAGGGCAGCTCCAGCGTGCAGCAGCGCGGACCACCACCGGCGAGGCGGAGTTCGGAGACGTCGACGAACACCGGTTCGAACCCGCGGGCGGCCAGCGCGCGCCCCAGGTCCACCGCCTCGGCTGGGAGCACCACCGATCGCCCATCGGAGACACCGTTGAGGCCCAGGCACGCCGCGTCCGTCGCGCCGGCGATCACTGCGTCGGGGAACATCCGCGCCAGCACTCGTCGGGAGCCCGGCGAGAACGCCGCCGGATAGTAGGCGATCAGGGGGGTGGACGCCGAGTCGTCCAGCACCAGCAGGCAGGTGTCCAGGTGGTAGTAGCACGGGTCGATCAACTGTAGCGAGATCACCGGCACCCCGAGGGTCTCCTGCGCCTCGGTGTGCGCCGCCGGCTCGGTGCGGAACCCGGTGCCGGCCAGCAGTACCGATCCCGTCCAGATCAGGTCTCCAGCGCCTTCGTTGACCGCGCTGGGCATCACCATCTCGGGCACACCGTGAGCGAGGAACCAGCGCCGGTAATGCTCCGCCTCCGCAGCGCGCTCCCGGTTGCGGAACCGGGCTCCCAGTACCGCACCCTCGACCACGGTGGCGGCATTGGCGGCAAACACCATGTCCGGCAGGCCAGGCTCGGGCTCGATCAACTCCACGGAGTGCCCGAGGGCGCGGTAGGTCTCGACCAGCGCCGTCCACTGCGCCATCGCCCGCGCGGTGTCCACCGGCCGGCGGGGATCCATCCAGGGGTTGATCGTGTAGCACACCGTGAAGTACTGCGGGGGGCACATCAGGTACCGGCGCGCGGTGCCGATCCGTAGCAGGCAGGCTGAGCGCAGCGCGGACGACATGATTCGATGATATGGAGTACAGATACGTTGTTTCAATGTGATCTGTCACTGAAACATCGGCATAATGTTGCGCATGGATCAGCTAGACCATCAGATCGTTGCACAGCTGGTAGCTGATGCCCGGCGCAGCTACGCGGAGATCGGCAGCGCCGTCGGGCTCTCCGCTCCCGCGGTCAAGCGGCGGGTCGACAAGTTGCTCGAGTCGGGTGCGCTGCGGGGCTTCACCGCCGTGGTCGATCCCAGCGCGTTCGGTTGGGGCACTGAGGCCTTCGTCGAGGTGCGGTGCCGGGGCAACGTGTCACCGACCCGGATCCGGACCGGGCTGGAACCGCTGCCCGAGGTGGTAGCCGCCTATACGGTCTCCGGTGCGGCGGACGCGATCGTGCACCTGCGTGCCGGGGGCATCGCGCACCTGGAGACCGCCCTGGAACGGCTCCGCGCAGTGGAGTTCGTCGACCGGACCGTGTCCACCATCGTGCTCTCCACCCTGGTCGTGAGTGGCATTGGGTGTGGGAACACTGTTACACACTCACGAGTATGAAGGTGCACATCGAGCGCCGGGGCGGGGTGGCGGTGCTGACGGTTGCCGACCCGGCCCGCCGGAACGCGTTGAGCGTGGAACTGTCCGAGCTGCTGGCGCGGGCCGTCGAGGCCTGCGACGCCGACGAGTCGGTGCACGCCATGGTGATCACCGGCGCTCCCCCGGCGTTCTGCGCCGGGGGGGATCTCAAGGCGCTCGCTGCCGCCGGGGAGTCCGGATCAGAGGGCGAGCTGCAACGCATCTACGCCGGCTTCCTGGCCGTCGCGCAGGCCACGGTGCCCACGATCGCGGCCGTCAACGGACCTGCGGTGGGTGCCGGGCTCAACCTGGCGTTGGCCTGCGACGTGCGCCTGGCCGGCCCGGGAGCGATGTTCGACGCGCGTTTCCTGCAGCTGGGCATCCACCCTGGCGGCGGCATGACCTGGCTGGCGCGCCGCGCTCTCGGGCCGCAGACCACCGCAGCGATGGCCCTGTTCGGGGCGCCGCTGGACGCCGAGGAAGCGGTGCGCACCGGGCTGGCCTACCGCCTGGTCGACGTGGGCGATGCCACCGCCGGCGGAGATCCCCGCTCCGGCGGCGCGCACCAGGCGGTGGTGGCCGCCGCGGTGGATCTCGCACAGCGGGCCGCGTCGGCTCCTCGCGAGCTCGTCGTGGCCACCAAGGCCACCCTGCGGGCCACCGCCACCATGCCCGCGCACGCCGACGCGGTGGCCTATGAGACGCCCCCGCAGCTGGCCTCCCTGCGCTCCGAAGCATTCACCCGGTCGATCACTCACTGAGGGCGCACGGAGGGCGGGTTATCCCGCCGGGCGGGGCTGGTGCCGCAGTACCCGGGGCGGGGGGTCAGCCGGTGCGGGCGGCGAGGTAGCCGGTAACCGACGCCAGCGCGTCGCGAGCGGGGCAGGGCGGCAGCACGGCGAGCTCCGAGCGGGCCGAGTCGGTGTAGGAACGCATGGTGCGCACCGCCCGGTCCAGCCCGGGTGACTCGCGCAGCAGCCACAGCGCCTCGGCGATCAACGCTTCGTCGGTCAGCGGAGCAGCCAGCAGCGCACGCAAGCGTTCCACCTGAGGTCCCGATTCGGCCAGCGCGTAGAGCATCGGGAGGGTGAGGACCCCTTCTCGCAGGTCGGTTCCCGGTGTCTTGCCGGACTGGGCAGCCGGCGAGGCGATATCGATGATGTCATCGGAGATCTGGAAAGCGGTGCCGATCATCTCGCCGAACCGGCGCAGCGGGTCGATGAACTCGGTCGGAGCGCCGGAGAACATCGCGCCGTAGCGGCCGGCCGTGGCGATCAGCGAGCCGGTTTTCTCCGACACCACCGCCAGGTAGTGCGCCACCGGGTCCGCACCGTCGCGCGGGCCCAGGGTCTCGCGCATCTGCCCGGTCACCAGCTCGGCGAAGGTGCAGGCGATGATCCGCACCGCGTCCGGCCCGAGGTCGGCGACCAGCCGCGACGCGTGCGCGAACAGGAAGTCACCGGTGAGGATCGCCACTGTGTTGTCCCAGCGGGCGTTGGCGCTCACCGCCCCGCGCCGCAAGGTCGCCTCGTCCATCACGTCGTCGTGGTAGAGCGTGGCGAGGTGGACGAGCTCCACGACCGCGGCAGCGCGCACCACGTCCTGGAGCCGTCCCTGGTCGGGACCGAACTGGCCGGCCAGCAGGGTGAACAGCGGGCGGAACCGCTTGCCTCCGGCGTCAACCAGGTGCAACGACGTCTCGGTGAGGAACCGGAACTCGCTTTGCACCTCCCGGCGCAGCAACTCCTCCACCTGGGTCAGGCCATACTCCAGCGCAGCGCGCAGCGCCGGGTCGGCCAGCTCCACGCCGGCGACCTGCTCCGAGGTCGATCTGCTCATCACCAGATCAGGGGGCGAACGCGCCGAGCGCAGCCCAGTTCAGGGCGAAGGTGGGCACCACCCCGAGCAGCAGGGTGACCACCACGCCGAGGGTGATCGCAGCCGTGGTGAAGGCCCCGGGCACGCTCACCGTCGGGCCGTCCGCCGCGGGTTCGCTGAAGTACATCAGCACGACCACTCGCAGGTAGAAAAACGCCGCCACCGCGCTGGCCACCAGCGCCACCACCACCAGCGGCGCCATCCCATCCGCCAACGCCGCGCTGAACACCGCGAACTTGCCGGTGAAACCACTGGTCAGCGGGATACCGGCGAGCGCGAAGAGTAGGAAGGCGAACACCCCGGCGGTCAGCGGGGAACGCTTGGCCAGCCCAGCCCACTGGGACAGGTGGGTCGCCTCCCCGTCCGCATCACGGACCAGGGTGACCACCCCGAAGGCGGCCAGCGTGGTGAAGCCGTAGGCGAGCAGGTAGAACATCGTGCCGGACAGGCCCGCTTCGGTCAGCGCGATCGCCCCGACCAGCAGGAAACCGGCGTGCGCCACCGACGAGTAGGCGATCATGCGCTTGATGTCGGTCTGGGTCAGCCCGAGCACCGCCCCGATCAGCATCGAGACGATCGCCACCCCCCAGAGCAGGGCGCGCCACTCCCATCGGGTCTCCGCGAAGGCGACCGTCAACACCCGCAGGATCGCGCCGAAGGCAGCCACCTTCGTGCACGACGCCATGAACGCCGTCACCGGTGTCGCGGCACCCTGGTAGACGTCCGGAGTCCAGGTGTGGAACGGCCCGACCGAGCCCTTGAACAGCAGCCCGATCACCAGCAGCGCCAGCCCGCCGAACAGCAGCGTGTCCGGACGGTCGGTGCCCACCGACGCCTCGGCGATCCGGGACAGGCTCACCGAACCCGCGTACCCGTACAGCAGCGCCACCCCGTAGAGAAAGAACGCCGAGGAGAATGCTCCGAGCAGGAAGTACTTGACCGCCGCCTCCTGGGAGAGCAACCGGCGCCGGCGGGCCATCCCGCACATCAGGTACAGCGGCAGGCTGAGCACCTCCAGCGCGATGAACATGGTCAGCAGGTCGTTGGCCGCGATGAAGACCATCATCCCGCCGAGGGAGAACAGGAACAGCGGGAACACCTCGGTCTGCATGACGGTCGCGGTGCCCGCCGCGCCCTCGACCTGAGCGCGGTCCCGCGCCGTGCCCGGGCGTACCGCGGCGTCGGCGGTGAACGCACCCCCGGGCTCGACGGAGCGGTCCGCGATGAGCAGTACCGCGCCCAGGCCCAATGCCAGCAGGGTTCCCCACAGGAACAGGGCTGGACCATCGACGGCGATCGTTCCGGACAGCGTCACCACGGAACTCGCGCCGCGGGAGAACGAGTACGCATGCACGCCCAGCGCCACTCCCGCCACCCCGAGGGTGAGCAGCGTCAACGCGACCTGCGACCCCCAGCGGGCTGAGCGCGGCACGAACGCCTCCACCAGCACGGACAGGCAGGCCGCCCCCAGCACGATCAGGATCGGGGCGATCGCCCCGTAGGCGACCGTGGGCGCCTGCACGTCCGGGGCCTGCGCGAGAAGCATCCCCGCGAAGTCACTGACGTCACTGACAGCACCGTCGAGCACCTCAGTTGCCTCCCTGCCCGGCGACCGGATCGGACAGGCCGACCTCGGTAAGCGTGGCCCCGACCGACGGGTTGATCACATTGAGCACCGGCTGCGGGTAGATCCCGAGGAGCAGGATGATCGCCACCAGCGGCGCCAGCACCGCGACCTCCCGGATCGACAGATCCGGGAACCGGGCCCGGGCACGCTGCGCGACTGCCTCCGGCGCCGTCGCCGTCCCCGGGCCCTCCAGCGTCCCGACCACCGCCGCGCCGCGCACCGGGCCCTGCATGACCCGCTGGTAGAACCACAGCACGTACAGCGCCGCGAGGATGATGCCCGCGGTGGCGATGACGGTGTACACCGGCTGCCGGGGGAACGAACCGATGAGCACCAGGAACTCGGAGACGAACGAGTTGGTACCGGGCAGCGCCAGCGACGACAACCCAGCCACCAGCATCGTCCCGGCCAGCAGCGGGGCCAACGCGGCCACGCCACCATAGTCACTGATCAGCCGTGATCCGCCGCGAGCCATCAGCATGCCCACCACGATGAACAGCATCCCGGTGGAGATGCCGTGGTTGATCATGTAGAGCACCGCACCCGACTGCGCCTGGGTGGAGAAGGCGAACACGCCCAGCCCGATGAAGCCGAAGTGCGCCACCGAGGTGTAGGCCACGAACCGCTTCATGTCCGATTGGCCGACGGCCAGCAGCGCGCCGTAGATGACCCCGGCGACGGCGAGCACCAGCACCAGCGGAGCCAGCACCCGCGACGCACTCGGGAACAGTGGCAGGCAGTACCGGAGGAAGCCGTAGATGCCGACCTTGTCCATCACCCCGACGAGCAGCACGCCCGCACCCACCGGAGCCTCGGCACCGGCGTCGGGCAGCCAGGTGTGCAACGGCACCAGCGGCGCCTTGATGGCGAACGCGACGAAGAACCCGAGGAACAGCCAGATCTGGGTGCTCTGCGGCACGTTACCGGCGATGCGGACCAGGGTGGCCCAGTCGAAGGTGCCCTGACCGAGCTCATGCGAGCTCACCACGAACACGCCGATCACGCTGGCCAGCATGACCAGCCCGCCGAGCAGGGAGTACAGGAAGAATTTCACTGCCGCGTACTGCCGCCGGGGTCCACCGAAGCGCCCGATCAGGAAGTACATCGGCACCAGCATGACCTCGAAGAACAGGTAGAACAGGAACACGTCGGTGGCCGCGAACACCCCGACGAGCAGCCCCTGGAGCGCCAGCAGCAAGGAGTAGAAACCCGCGGCGGTGCGGCCTTCGGGAAGCTTCTCCGCCCAGGAGGATCCCATCACGATCGGCACCAGCACGCAGATCAGCGCGATCATCACCAGCGCGATGCCGTCGACCCCGAGCGCGAAGCGGGTGCCGAACGCCGGGATCCAGGGAGCGGACAGGATCAGTTGCAGCCGCCCGCCACCCGGCTGGAACGCCGCCCAGGCCAGCGCGGCCAGCACCAGCTCCACCAGCGCGAACCCCAGCGCAGTGGCCTTGGCGGCAGCAGGCACCGAGCGCATCGGGGCCACCACCGCGCTGCCCACCAGCGGCAGGAGCAGCATCACCAGCAGCAACACGCTGCTCGAGGCGGCCGTACTCATGAGTAGCTCACCGCCAGCAGCAGCGCGATCACCACGATGGAGCCGCCGAGCATCCCCAGGGCATAGCTACGCACGAAGCCGGTCTGCAGCCGCCGTAATCGGCCTGAGGTGCCGCCCAGCAGGGCCGCGGTGCCGTTGACCACCCCGTCGACGCCCTTGTTGTCCACGAACACCAGCGCCCGGGTCAACCAGGTACCGGGACGCGCGATGATCAGCTCGTTGATCGAGTTGGCGTACAAGTCGGCCCTGGCCGCAGCTACCGGCAACGAGACCCGCTCGGGCCTGCGCACCGGCACCTCGTTACGCCCGATGACCAGCCAGGCGATCAGCACGCCCAGCGCGGAGACCACCAGCGTGAGCCCTGAGACCGCCACCGCCGGCAACTCGCCCTCCGCGTGCACCAACGGACCCAGCGAGGGCTCCAACCAGTGCGCCAGCCGATCATCGGAGGCCAGGAAGTAGCCGATCCCCAGCGAGCCGATCGCCAGCGGGATCATCGGGATCCACATCACCGGCGGGCACTCGTGCGGGTGGTAGCTGTGACCATCGGCGGTGCGCAGGTCGCGCCAGCGCTCCGGGCCGAAGAACGTCATGAGCATCAGGCGGGTCATGTAGAAGGCGGTGAGCCCGGCCGCCAGCATGGCGATGCCGCCGAAAGTCCAGCCCTGCCAACCGCCCGCGCCGAAGGCAGCCTCGATGATCGCGTCCTTGGTGTAGTAACCGGACAGGAACGGGAACCCGATGATCGCTAGATAGCCCGAGGCGACGATGCCGAAGGTGATCGGCAGGTGCCGGGCGAGCCCGCCCATCCGGCGCATGTCGACCTCGTCGTGCATCGCGTGCATCACCGAGCCCGCACCGAGGAACAGGCCGGCCTTGAAGAAACCGTGGGCCAGCAGATGCAGGATGCCCAGTGCGTACCCGGCCGGGCCCAGCCCGACCGCGAGGATCATGTACCCGATCTGGCTGACCGTGGAGTAGGCCAGCACCTTCTTGATGTCGTCGTAGGCGCAGCCGATGATCGACCCGATCAGCAGGGTGATCAGCCCGACCAGTGCCACGACCAGCCGGCCGTCGGCGCTGAGGGCGTACAACGGGTTGCACCGGGCGATCAGGTACACCCCGGCGGTCACCATCGTCGCGGCATGGATCAGGGCCGAAACCGGGGTCGGGCCCTCCATCGCGTCGGGCAACCAGGCTTGCAGCGGGAACTGGCCGGATTTTCCGCACGCCCCGAGCAACAGCAGCAGGGTGATCGCCAGCAGGGTCGGGCTGCTGATCTCGCCGGCCCGGGCGAACACCTCGGAGAACCGCACGGTGCCCAGGGATCGCCAGATCATGAAGATCGCGATAGCCAGGCCGACGTCGCCGACCCGGTTCATCAGGAAGGCCTTCTTCGCCGCCGTCGCGGCACTCGGCCGATCCTGGTACCAGCCGATCAGCAGGTAGGAGGCCAGGCCCACGCCTTCCCACCCGAGGTAGAGACCCACGAAGTTGTTGGACAGGACGAGCACGAGCATGGCCGCGACGAACAGGTTGAAGTACCCGAAGAACCGCCGCCGCCCCGGGTCATGCTCCATGTAGCCGATGGCGTAAAGGTGGATCAGCCCACCGACACCGGTGATGAGCAGCACGAAGGTCAGCGATAGCGGATCCAGCCGCAACCCGTAATCGACGTGCAGGCCGCCGACCGCGAACCAGGTACCGACGCTCAGCTCCCGGGTTCGCTCCGCGGCCTCGAAGCCGAGTGACTGGGTGAACAGGGCCCATCCGTAGACGAAGGCCGCGAGCACGGTCGCGCAACCCAGCAGGTGGCCCCAGGCGTTGGTGCGGCGACCACCGACCAGCAGCACCAGGGCACCGAGGGCCGGCAACGCGACGAGCAGCCAGGCGTAGTGCGCAGCGCCCTCCGCAGCCAAAACCTCGGTCATGCAGGGCACTCCGTTCGTCGGTATCCGCAAGCCGGTTGGGGTAGCACTCCAGCGCACCGAGGCAGCACCGGCCACCACGCCGTCACCTACCCGTCAGTTTAGGGGGGTGGCGATAGCAGACCACCACCCCCTAGTCGCACCGGGTAAGCAGCGTCGGCCGTAGCCGTAGTCCAGGGTGGTCTGGGCCCGTGGAAACGTCACTAAAGCTGTGTCGAGGCTGCGGCGCGGATGGTAGGGAGGTGCATCGTGAGGATTTCGGCGTAGCGGGCCAAGATCTCGGTAGCTGCTTCGGTCTGTCGGAGGAGTTGGTCGGCGTTGTCTGTCCAGGGCGTGTCGGACTCGTCGATCTCGACGATCAGCAATTCCGCATCGACGATATCCGCGACCGCCTTAACGGCTCGTTGGATATCGTCGATAACCGCCTTTGGCACGGGCAAAGTGGACAGAAGGTCGGTCAGCTCTTCGGGGGAGGGTAGTGCGGGCAGGCGGTGCCGGAACCACAGGCTGCCCCACATCCGGCAGCGGCGGCCCTGAGGGAACAGGTCGTCGTCCAGGGTGGGCTCGCCGCCGGGGCCGCGGCGGATGACGAGTCCGGCCTGGCCGGCCAGGTCTCGCGCCGAGGCGGCCAAGTCGACGTCGGACGTCTGCCCGGAGCAGGCCAGCGGGGTGGCTGCCATGCGCGCGGCGAGACCAGCGAGTTGGTACACGTCGTCCGGGGGCGGGGGCAGAAATCCGAGATCGTCGGCGTCGAGGTAAGCATCAGGGTCGGCCACGGCGAGCCGCGCTGGTAGTACCGGCTTGCCGGCCACAGCGGCCGCCGTGGCATGGGTGGCCGCGTCGGCCCACCACGACGCGAGGTCACGACTGGCATCCCGGAGTACGCGGGCGGTGGCGGCGGCGAGTTCTTCGCGCACGGATACCAGAGCCCGCCTCGGGTTCGGGACCTTTCGAGCGTCCTGGGGCGCCTCGACGAACCGGTCGGACTCCAGCGAGAGGGTGTCGAGCTCGCGTTCGGCGCGCGCGGCCTCGCCCATCAGGTCCGTTACGACCTCGGCCAGCTCCGCCAGTACGGCGTCGACCTCAGCGGGGTTCATCCCCGACCGGAGACTTCTGTGGCGGGGCCGTCGGTACCGGCTGCACCGGTGTTCTCTGTCATGGCCTATACCTGTTCTCTTGTGGCGTGAGGCGCGCACTCCGTTGGTCGGTATGCGAAGCCGGTTGGGACAGCACTCCAGCGGACCGACGCAGCATGACGTCGCGTGCTCACAGTTTAGGGATGGCGGGCCATGCCCCCACCCAGCATCACCCTCATCGTGGCGGGTCGTAGCCCAGGCCGGCAGGTACCTGACTTCATGTGTGCATCAGCGGCGAGTTCGGTAACGGAAAGTTCCCCGGCGGGCCGGGAAGACAAGGTGCTCACAGCAGGGTTTGATCTGACATCCGCCTTCACCATCGCGACGGTGGACGTGTCGGCCGACTGGTTTCTTATGCTCTGCGGTGTCTCAGCTCATAGTCTGAACCTTGCCGAAAGATCCGACGACTGCAGTACCTGAAGGGCGACACCTCGTGACAGAACTGATCGCGGATTCGGCCCGTGCCGCTGAGCTGCGGGGCAGGCTCGTAGACGATCTTGTGGCCGAGAGCACGATCGTGTCGAGTGAGGTCGAGGCTGCGTTGCGCGCTGTGCCCCGGCACCTGTTCGCGCCCGGGGCGACGCTGGAGCAGTCCTACGCCCAGGACACTGTGCGGACCAAGCGAGATGAGCACGGCGTCACCATCAGCGCGATATCCGCGCCGCAGATCCAGGCCATGATGCTGGAGCAGGCAAAGCTCCGTCCATGTCTACGGACCCTGGAAATCGGGTCCGGCGGTTACAACGCCGCGTTGATGGCAGAGCTGGTCGGCGAGGACGGCGAGGTCACCACCGTCGACATCGACCCGGAGGTGAGCGACCGTGCCCACCGCTGCCTTTCAGAGGCGGGCTATTCACGAGTAAATGTTGTGCTAGCCGACGCCGAGGAGGGGGTGCCTCAGCACGCCCCGTACCACCGGATCATCGTCACGGTCGGAGCATGGGACATTCCCCCGGCCTGGACCGATCAGCTCGCCGGAGGGGGGACCCTCACCGTCCCCTTGCGGATGCGGAGCCTGACCCGCTCGATCACCTTCCAGTGGGAGGGGGACCACCTGGTCAGCCAATCGGCGCAGGTATGCGGCTTCGTCCCCATGCAGGGCGCTGGAACCCACACCGAGCGTCTGCTGCCGCTGCGCGGCAAGGAAATCGGCCTGCGGTTCGATGACGGGTGGCCGGCCGACCCCGACCTGCTCAGCGGCGCGCTCGATTCAAGGCGCGTGGAAGTCTGGACGGGCGTGGTGATCGAACGCATGGTGCCATTCGACACGCTCCAACTGTGGCTGGCCACCGCGCTAGACGGATACTGCCGGATCTCGGTAGACCCTGAGCTAGACACCGGCCTGGTCGCCCCGATCACCCGCAGATCCACGGATTCCGCAGTCGACGGCGGTAGCGTCGCATACCTCGCTGCCCGCCGACTGGATCAGTCGACGGCCGAGTTCGGCGTCCACGCCTTCGGGCCGGGCGCTGCCACGCTCGCGGAGGCGATGGCCGACCAGGTGCGCATCTGGGACCGCCACCATCGCCAGGGACCTGGTCCGCGTATCGCGATCTACCCAGCACACATCCCCGATGATCAGTTACCTGACGGTCGGGTTATCGACAAGCGGCATGTCCGCATCACGATCTCCTGGCCATCGGTGGGCGATCCTGCCAAAGGGCGTGCTGCACACCACCGAATAAGGAGAGTGACGGAATGACAGACAGCTTCCCGGGCCCCACCACTCTTACCGAGGATGGCACCGCGCTCGACGGCGAGTTTGCGCTCGACGTGCGCGTGGTCGAGGCCGCACAACCGGACGGCAACCTGCTGCTCAGCACGAGCGACAACTGTGGATCCACGTGCGAGAAAGACGCCTGCATCACGTTCACCGGCGATCCGTCGTGATGCAGGTGCCAAAGCCGCGGGTGTGCTGAGCGTCCCGTCCAGCATACCGATGGCGCCCGGTTTCACGGCATGGAACCGAAGGGGATGTGCGAGTTGGTCGCAGCAGACGCCGGACTGCTCTACCGGCACGCGGGCCCGGTCCTGATTCGCGCCACAACCGACCCCGGCGGGCTGGAGCTGCCTGACGATCTAGACCTGGTCGGTGACGGCGACACTGAAGCGGAGCCCGCGCGCGACTGGTTGGCGCAGGTATGGCGACGGGACGACGTCCGCGAGGCTATTCACATCGCCAGCCCAGTCTTGTCTCGCCAAGTCCATGAGGTGTTCGCCCGGCGACTGACGGATACTCGCCGGGTTCGCCGCGTCCTGGTGTCGCTTGCGTCTTATCTGCTGCGCTGGAAGGGGCGGCCCACCCCATTCGGTCTGTTCGCCGGGATCGCCGTCGTCACGGTGGGCGGCCAGCCGATGGTTCGCTGGAGAACTGGCCATCGAGTAGTGGCCCGAGCGGAGGCGCAATGGTTGGGTGCACTCGCCGACCGCTTAGAGCGGTGCCCGGACCTGTTGGAGCGGCTGCCAGTGGTGGCTAACGGTTCCGCGTTCGTGCGTGGCGATCGGCTCGTAGTGCCCGGCCAGCCGGGCGACGCCCGACCGGGACAGTTCGCACCGCTGGAAGTCTCCATCCGCCGTACCCGGCCAGTGCAGGCCGCGCTGGAGGTCGCCCGAGGGGCTGTTCTGTTCGGTGAGCTGGTCAAGGCGTTGTCCGTTGACTTCCCGGCCGCATCGCCGCAACAGATGAGGGCGATGCTGGCCGAGCTCATCGCCCAGGGTGTCCTGTTAACCGGGCTTCGCGCCCCGATGACCGTTCCGGATGCCTTAGGCCACCTCTGTGCACAACTTGAAGTGGCCGACGCCGAGGAGCTGCCCGAGATCGCGGGCCTGGTCACGGAACTGCGGACAATCAACGATGATCTCTTGCGCCTGGACGGCGTCACACACCCTACCCAGGCCAGAACGAGCCGTGCTCAGGTGGCCGAGCGCATGAGGGCCGTGTGCGACACTGCTGTGCAGCCGCTAGTCCTCGATGTGGGCCTGGATTGCGAGATCACGCTTCCCGAATCGGTGATCCGCGAGGCTGAGGCCGCCGCGAGCACGCTACTGCGCCTGACGCCGTACCCGTTCGGCTACCGGCGATGGACGGAGTACCACGTCCGCTTCCGCACGAGGTATGGCCCGGGAGCCGTCGTTCCCGTGAGTGAACTGGTGCAAGTCGACACCGGGCTGGGGCTGCCCGCCGGCTATCTCGGCGCGCTGCCGGGGCGCACCGGCGAATACTGACCGAACGCGACGAGACGCTGCTTGCCCTTGTGCAGCGGACCGTGATGGACGGGTACGAGGAGATCGTGCTGACCGAGCCCATCATCCGTGCGCTGATGGTCGGTGATCCGGCTGAGATGCTGCCTCCTCCCCAGACCGAGCTGGCCTTCCAGCTCCACGCCCCTACAACTGAGGCCGTGGCAAATGGAGCGTTCCGCCTCGTCGTAACAGCAGCCCCCCGGCCAAGCAGCAGCATGGCCGGGCGGTTCGCGGACCTGCTTCCCAACGCCGAGCGCGAGAAGTTAGCCGAGTCCTGCGCCGCACTGGGCACCGACGACCCCGACATTATCCCAGCGCAGCTGTCGTTCACGCCGCGTCGGCGGCACAGCGAAAACGTGGTGCGCACTCCGCAGCTGCTGCCCCAGGTGATCTCCCTTTCCGAGCATCACAATTCCGACAATGGCTTGATACCGCTGGACGACCTCGCAGTCAGCGCCGATTCCCGCTGGCTATACCTGGTGCAGCTATCGACCGGCCGACGTATCGAGCCGCGGGTCCTGCACGCGCTGGAGGCTGGGCTTCAGACTCCGCCGCTCGCGCGATTCATCGCCGAGGTGACCATCGGGCGCTGTGCCGTCTACGGCGCCTTCGACTGGGGAGCCGCAACGCGCCTGCCCTACCTGCCGCGGGTTTGTTACGGCCGCAGCGTGCTATCCCCTGCCCGCTGGCTGCTGGCTGACGGAGACCTATCCGCGCGCACCACCACCATGCCTGAGTGGGAAACCGCACTAGATGCCTGGCGGCAGCGGCTGCGCGCCCCGGCGGCCGTCGTGCTATGCCACAGCGATCTGCGACTCCCGCTTGATCTGGACCATCCCGCGCACCGGGCACTGCTGCGCGCACGCCTTAATCGCGACGGCCAGGTCGAGCTGCGTGAAGCTCCCGCCCGCGCCGATCTGGCCTGGCTCGGACGCGCCCACGAACTGCTCCTACTCTTGCGTCTCGCCCATCCCCGTCCCGCCGAACAGCCGAGAGTGGTGCCGCGTCCGCGCCCTGTCCCGCGCACGGTGGGGCACCTGCCGGGCCGCTCCCCGTGGTTGTATGCGCAGTTTCACGGTCACCCGGACCGCCAGAACGAGATCCTGCTCGATCACCTGCCCAGGCTGTTCGACCGCTGGGACGATCCGCCGCTGTGGTGGTTCCGGCGCTACCGCGAGGTGACCCGCCCCGACCTTGAACAGCACCTCGGCCTGTACTTGCGCCTGCCCACCCCCGAGCTTTACGGAGTCGTCGCTGCAAAGGTCGGAGATTGGGCCGCTGAGCTGCGGGACTGCGGCCTGGTGCCGTATGTGCAGCTCGCGACATATCATCCCGAGACTGGACGCTACGGCCACGATGAGGCGATGGCCGCTGCGGAGGATGTCTTCGCCGCTGACTCGGCTGCGGCGCTCGCCCAGATCGAGTTGTCGGCCCGCACCGGCATGGTCCCCGAGGTCGTGACCGCAGCCAGCTTGGTCGACCTCGCGGCCTCCTACGCCGAAACACCTGCAGAGGGCATGCATTGGCTGATCGATCATCTGCCCCAGGATCGGGGCAGGGTGGACCGGTCGCTGTGGGACGAGACGCTGCGGCTGGCCGACCCCGGCCATGATTGGGCGGCGTTGCGGGCCCAGCGTGGTGGCACGAGCGTGGTACTAGCTTGGCACCGGCGGCGGGAAGTGCTTGGTGTCTACTGTGATCAGCTCGGTCAGCAGCGAGATCCGCTCCCCGTACTGCGGTCTCTGCTCCACCTGCACCACGTTCGCACCATCGGTGTCGCCCCAAAGCGCGAGGGTGTTACCCACCACCTAGCCCGCGCTGCCGCCCTGCGCTGGACTGCCCAGCATCGCAAGGACAGACCGTGAGCGCATTAACCCGCGCCGCGCGTACCGCAGCCGCCCTCGAGGACGCACTCGCCCAGCCCGTGGCCGTGCCGCAACCGCTGCATGCCGAACTGCCCTCGCGGAACCAGTCGCTGGCCAAGGGTGCCGCAGGAATCGCGCTACTGCATATCGAACGCGCCCACACCGGCACGGGAAGCTGGAAAACCGCGCACAGCTGGGTGAAGGCGGCCACTCACGACGAGATCATCGCCGCCGACACTGCCGGGCTGTATTTCGGTGTGCCCGCGATCTCCTTCATGCTGCATGCGGCCGGCGCCGACGGAATGGCACGCTACGGCGCCGTTCTGGCCGGGATCGACGCTCACGTGAGCGCGCTGGCACACCGAAGGATCGACCTCGCGCTGCAGCGCGTCGACTGCGGCCAGGGCCCAGCCTTTATCGAATACGACCTGTTCCACGGCCTGACCGGCATTGGTGCACACCTGCTTGCCCACGACCCCGGCAATGACGTCCTCGGCCGGATCCTGGCGTACTTGGTGCGCCTGACCGAACCGCTGCGCGTCGACGGTCAGACCCTGCCGGGCTGGTGGAGCGCCCACGACCCCCATGTCACCACCTCAGTTGGCTTCCCCGGCGGGCACCTGAACCTCGGCATAGCGCACGGCATCGGCGGGCCGCTCGCTTTGCTCGCTCAAGCCCTGCGAGCAGGGATTACCGTCGACGGGCAGCTCGGCGCCATCAGCAGTATCTGCGCCTTTCTGGATACCTGGCGGCAAGAAGGCGACACGGGACCGTGGTGGCCGCAATGGCTCACACTCGACGAACTGCGCACGGGCCGAACCACCCAGCCGGGCCCATTCCGACCCTCGTGGTGCTACGGGACGCCGGGAATCGGCCGCGCCCAGCAACTGGCTGCCATCGCCTCTGACGACACTGCCCGCCAGCAGCGAGCCGAACACGCACTCGCTGCCTGCCTGTCCGACCCCGCCCAGCTCGACCAGGTCACCGACACCAGCCTGTGTCACGGCTGGGCCGGGCTGTACCAGACCGCCGTCCACGCCGCCGCCGACGCGCTCACCCCCCACCTGACCGCAATCCTGCCGCACCTGATCGAACTGTTCATCCAGCACACCAACACCGCACCGAGCCACAACACCGGGCTCCTCGAAGGGAATGCCGGCCTCGCGCTCGCACTACACACCGCTGCCCGCACCGAGCTGCCGATCTCCGGATGGGACACATGCCTGATGATCAACTAACCAATGTGTCCACCAAACGCATTGCAGGCCCGATATCCACGAGCATCGCGCCGCAGGAATTAGCCGACAACGTCGTGACCGTCCTCGCCGGAGCACCTCTGGATCAGGCTGCGGCCCACCTCGGCATGCAGCCCGAGGATCTCGCCGACGCCGTGGCGGCGTACCGCGCAGCCGGTTACGCAGCGCTCCAGGCACAGGCCGATCGCTCCTGGTACCAGGTCCGCATCCAGTTCACCCACCAAGACACCGCCGAGCACATTGCCGCCACCGAGCTTTCCCCGCACTTGCAGCGCCTGGAGGACGCGGAGGTAATCGCGGCGTGGTGGTTCATCCGCAAGGCTCCCTGCTGGAGGCTGCGATTGCTGCCGGCTGCGGCCGAGTCCTCTACCGACATGGAGGCATCCGTCAACGCCATCTTGGATGGCCTCGTCGAAGCGAGCCTGATCGAGCAGTGGTGGCAGACCATCTACGAACCGGAATCGGCCGTGTTCGGCGGACCCGCAGCGATGGATATCGCCCACGCGCTCTTTCACGCGGACAGCCGCTACATCCTCGACCATGCCCTGCGCCCTACCACGGTCAACGAGGCGAACCTTGGGCGGCGGGAACTGTCGGTCCTGTTGTGCAGTGCCCTACTACGCGGCGCGGGGCAGGATCTCTACGAGCAAGGCGACGTCTGGCATCGCGTCGCGCAGCTGCGACCTCTGCCCCCCGAAGTGCCTGCCGAACGGCTGCAGGGGATGACCCACGACCTTCGGCTGCTGATGACCGCTGACTTCCACCCCACCGGCCCACTCTTCGGCCCAAACGGGCCGCTGGCGTACGCCACCGGCTGGATAACAGCATTCAACGTGGCCGGACACGCTCTGGGAACAGCGGCCGCCAACGGAACGCTGGAACGAGGCCTCCGCGACACCCTCGCGCACCACGTGATCTTCCACTGGAACCGTCTCGGCCTACCCGCTCGAACCCAGAGCATCCTCGCGAGCGCGGCGCGCCAGGATGTTCTTGGCCAACCGCCACCCAGCGACCACGCCGCTGGTGGTGGGTGATGTGGCCGGAGCCCGACGATCCCGACGTCGTTGCGCGCATGCGCACCGCACACGCCCGAGCCCGCGCTGCTCTGGACGTCCTGCCCGCCGTGAACACCCACGAAGCCTGGGGCTGGCACGCTAGGACACTGAGCCGGCCCGTCACCACCCCGCGCGGTCTCGCCTGGCTCCGCGTCGCCAGCGCCCCAATCGGACAAATCGTCGCCACGTTCTGGGATGGCTCGATCGAGGCCGAGAAAGCGATGCCCGCATCGGTACCGCGCCCCAGGCTGCGCCGCTGGCACGATTGGAACGATCAACATTGGGAGTATCGCGCGGAGTTATACGACTATGCGACCGCACGGCCCGCCGCAACGTCCCCAGTCCTGAGGGCTGTCCCCAATCTCCCAACAGCATGGTGGACCGTCCTCCGAGTCGCACTCGATGACATCGCGTCGGTCCGCACCAGCCGTATGACCATCCACCAGAGCTTTCTCGACCACCTCATGCCTCGGCTGCTCGGCACGCCCATCGACACCACGGCCCCGCGCCCCTGGACTACTGCCCACGGTGATTTCCACTTCGCCAATATCAGCGGGCCCAGTCTGTGCCTGTTCGATTTTGAAGGCTGGGGCCTGGCACCAACGGGCTACGACGCCGCGATGCTGCACAGTTACAGCCTTCTGGTGCCCCCCATCGCCGCTCAGATCCGCACCGAAGTCGCCGAGATACTCGACACACCTTCCGGCCGCTTCGCCGAACTGGTCGTCATCACCGAGCTTCTCCACGCGGCCACCCGCGGCGAACATCTCGTGCTGGCCGAGCCCTTACGCCGACGCGCCAGCCTCCTCCTGGGACGAACCGTCCCAGCCCTCCTCTGATCTCAACGTGAAATCCATCCTGCTTTCTCCTGACCTCTGGCTCATCCACTCGGTCCGAGCTGCGTGCCTGGTGCCAGTTCATGCCAGCCCGTAAGAAGCTAACCGGTCGTCGAGCGTGCGGACGGCGGCGGTGTGCTGCCAGGGCCGCAGGCCAGCGCTGGCCTGTTCCAACCGTCCGACCAGCCGAGCGGAACTGTGGCTCGCCGCGATCTCCCCGGCGTCACCGAGACGCCGCGCCGCTTCGTCGATCTCATCGCACTGCACATACGCCTCACCGAGGTCGACGATCGTCATCGCAACGTCTCGTCGGTTGTGCGATCGGTCAAAGGTGCTGAGGGATTGCTGTGCATAGGAGACAGCGGGGTCAGCCTCACCGAGGGTGAGGTGGCAATAACCGCGAATCGAAAAATGTTTTGCTTCGTCATACGTGCTATAGCTCGGGGCTTGGTCATCGGCTCTCATGAGTGTGGTGTGGGCGGTGTCGAGGGCGCTCACGCAGGCGGCGCGCTGCCCGTCGGCGGCGTAGGCCCTCGCGGCGACGTCGGCGGTGTACGCACGCAGGCGTATGTCACCGATGCGGTTGGCCCAATACTCGGCCGCGATGGCATGGTCGATGCCGATGCGCGGTTTGCCCCGCCAGGTCGCCAGGTGGCTCATCTCGCACAGCACGAACGCACCCAGCCCGGTGTTGTCGGCCTCGTGGGCCAGCGCGCAGGCGTCCTCGTAGTAATAGCCGGCGTGATCGAATCGCTGCAGGTCGAACGAAAGCCATCCAGCCTGACGCGAGGCCTCGCTCTGCGCCGAGAGCATTCGGGATCGCAACGCGGATGGACAGTCGGACGTCAGGGCGCGAGCCAGGTCGAGCTGGGCCAGGACGGTGTCCAGCACAGCCTGCGGACCCAGCGCGTAATCCTGGCGCCGGCAGCGGCCCAGCACCGCCTCGATGTGCTCGATGGTCTGCGCGTCGACCCGGTTCGCTGTGCTGAGCACCGAGGCCACCCGCCGGTACCCGTCACCGGCGATGACCGGGAACAGCGACGCGGCGGTCGCTGCCCCGGCCAGGAGCCGCAGCGCGTCGCGACGATCCATGGTGTGCGCCCAACTACGGAGAAACCGAACAAGCTGATAGTACGTCCGGTCGCGGTCACCGGCCGTGCCGCGCACCTCACCATCAGCCGGGGGCAGCGATCGGAGGTGGCGCATCAGCAGCGCGATGAACGTGTCCGGCAACACAAGACCAGAGGCCGTCGCCCACACCACGAAATCGTTCGGCAAGACGATCTCGGCATCAGTGACAGGTATCGTCTCCGCTTCCGCCCGCGTGCCGCTCGCCGTATCGAGGTGCCGGAAATCAGGCAGGTCGACAAGCAAGTCACAGACCGCGCACTCATACAGTTCGGCCAGCTTGATGAGATTATCGAACGTGGGGGCATACCCGGTCCTACCCGGCCACGACTCCCAGTATGAAAAGTTCTTGAGCGTCTTCAGCTCATCGGGCCAACGCTTATTCCATTCATCGGCGGCTTGGCGTTGGCTCCACTGGTGAGCGTAGCGGAAGGCTGTCCGGGCATTGAAGCGGTAACGCTGCCGCAGGGCGTCCGCGATGTCCACCCGCGAGTTGCCCTGGGCCCGCAGCGCACGCACCAGCTGCTCGCGCTGCTGCTTGTGACTGCGCGGCTCCCCCATGGCGCTCCCTCGACATCATCGCGCCTCGCTCGATCGGCGGTTTTCGGACGCGGCAGCTGGACGCTACCGGCTGGTTATCGCCCCGCCAAACTGGTATGGAAGTTCCCCGCGCGGTGGGGATAGCGAATGCCAAAAATCACGACCACACCTGGTATGCCGGATCCACGTCCCGGCCAGCGCCCCCTATCGACGCCGAGTTCGACACCAGGGCTGTCCAACCGGGCCCGCGCAGCGCTGGTGTCGAACTCGGCGCGCTGGAAGCGCCAGGCTCAGTACTTGAGCAGGTTGGCTTCGTCGACCGAGGCTGAGCGGCGAGTTTTGAAGATGGCCATGATGATGGCCAGACCCACCACCACCTCGGCGGCGGCCACGACCATCACGAAGAAGGCCATGATCTGCCCGTCCAGCGTGCCGTTGATCCGGGCGAAGGTGATCAGTGTGAGGTTCACCGCGTTGAGCATCAGCTCGATGCACATGAACACCACGACGGCATTGCGGCGTACCAGCACCCCCACCGCGCCGACGGTGAACAGCAGCGCGGAGAGCAGCAGGTAGTACGTCGGGCTCACCGCGAGACCTGCTTGCAGGGTCGAGCCATCATCAACGAGACCTGCCTGCAGGGTCGAGCCATCATCATCGCTGCTCCTCCTGCTCGGCTGTGGCGGGCGGCACCGGCCCGCGCAGCGCGTGGCTGTCCGGCTCGGTACCCGCGCTGGCGACGTTGCGCACCTCGTCGTCCAGGCGGTCCCGGGTGGTGGACTCAATCAGGTCGGAGCGCGACTCGGGGGCAACCGAGCCGTCCGGGAGCAGAGCCGGGGTGGCCACCGAGTTGACGGTGGCGAACACACCGGGACCGGGGAGCGGGGAGGGACGCCTACCGCGTATCCGGGCCTCCACCCGTTCCCGCTGGGTGAGCCTGCCCTCCTTGGTCCGCTCGGTGAAAGCCAGCACCATCGCACCGACGGCAGCGGTGATCAGCAGCGCCGAGGTGAGTTCGAAGGGGAACAGGTAGTCGGTGAAGAGCAGGCGACCGAGGTTGGCGACGTTGCCACCTCCGGTGCTGTTCACTTCGGCCAGCCCGGCCGAGCGGACTCCGGTGAAGGCCCGGCCCAGCATCGCCACCAGCAGGAACGCCAGGCCTACCCCGCCCAGTGCGGCGGCAACCCGTTGGCCGCGGAGCACCTCGACCACCGAGTCGACGCTCTCCTTGCCCACCAGCATCAGCACGAACAGGAACAGCATCATGATCGCGCCGGTGTAGACGATGATCTGCACGAAGCCGAGGAACGGGGCCTGCTGGACCATGTACAGCGCGCCCAGGCACAGCATGGCCTGCGCCAGCCACAGCGCCGAGTGCACGGCGTTGCGGGCGAAGACCATCGCCAGCCCACCGGCCAGCGCGAGCGGACCCAGGATCCAGAACGCGATGGCCTCCCCGAGCCCGATGGAATCGGACGGCTGCGCCGGCTGCAGGAACAGGAGACCCAGCGTGCTCACAGCTTTTCCTCACCCACCGCACCTGAGCGCCGTTCCAGGCTGGGACCCTGCACGTAGTAGTCCTGCTCGGAATCGCCCAGCCGCATCGGGTGCGGGGGCGCCTCCATCCCCGGCAGCAGCGGCGCCATCAGGTCTTCCTTGGTGTAGATGAGGTTCTGGCGGTTGTCGTCGGCCACCTCGTACTCGTTGGTCATGGTCAGCGAGCGGGTCGGGCAGGCCTCGATGCACAGACCGCACCCGATGCACCGCAGGTAGTTGATCTGGTAGATCTCCCCGTAGCGTTCCCCGGGTGAGTACCGGGCCTCCTCGGTGTTGTCCGCGCCCTCGACGTAGATCGCATCGGCTGGGCAGGCCCACGCGCACAGCTCGCAGCCGACGCACTTCTCCAGCCCGTCCGGGTGTCGGTTGAGCTGGTGCTTGCCGTGAAACCGCGGCGCGGGGATCTTTTTGACCTCGGGGTACTCCTCGGTGACCACCTTCTTGAACATCGTCGAGAAGGTGACGCCGAAACCTTTGACCGGATCAAGTAGGCCCATGGCCGTCCTCCTGCCTCGTCGGTGATCCGTCAGTGGTCGGCCCGGCAGCAGTCATCGCGACGCGCCGGGGCGGTGGTGGCGGCACGACCAGATCCAGTGGCGGCAGCGGGTAGCCCGAACCGGCGTTGGGCACCTCGCTGGTGCGCGGCGTCACCCCGCGGGGCATTTCGCTGCTGCGCCGGGCGATCGGTTTTTTCTGCTCACCGCTGCTGCGGGGCAGCAGGAACGCCACGACCAGCAACATCACCAGCAGGATGCCGCCCACCAGGACCACCTGACTCGCGGTGATGGCGGTGTTGCGCAGCGCCCTGGCACCGGAGACCAGCACGATCCAGACCAGGCTGCCCGGCACGAGCACTTTCCATCCCAGCGCCATGAACTGGTCGTAGCGCAACCGGGGAAGGGTGCCACGCAACCAGATGAACACGAACAGGAAGACCAGCGTCTTGGTGATGAACCACAGCGGTCCCCACCATCCGCTGTCCAGCGCTCCACCCGCCAGCGGCCAGGGGGCGTGCCAGCCACCGAGGAACAGTGTGGTCGCCATCGCCGAGACGGTGACCATGTTGACGTACTCGGCGAGGAAGAACAGGGCGAACTTCAACGATGAGTACTCGGTGTGGAAACCACCCACCAGCTCCGACTCGGCCTCGGGCAGGTCGAAGGGCGCGCGGTTGGTCTCCCCCACCATCGCGACGCAGAACACGGCGAAGCTGGGCAGCAGCAACAATGCGAACCACAGTTGATGGCTCTGCGCAGCCACGATGTCCGCGGTGGACAGCGAGCCCGCGTACAGGACCACGGTGACGATCGACATCCCCAAGGCGATCTCGTAGGAGATCACCTGCGCCGCGGACCGGAGCGAACCCAGCAACGGGTAGGGCGAACCCGACGCCCAGCCGGAGAGCACGATCCCGTAGACCCCCAGCGAGGAGCAAGCCAGCACCACGAGCACCCCGACCGGGAGATCGGTGATCTGCAGCACGGTGTGCTCACCGAAGATCGAGACCTCGCCCCCCAGCGGGATCACCGAGAACGCGGTGAACGCGGTGATCGCCGAGATCACCGGGGCCAGCATGTAGACCCAGCGGTCGGCCCGGACGGGCGTGATGTCCTCCTTGAGGGCCAGCTTGAGGCCGTCGGCCAGGGACTGCAGCAGCCCGAAAGGCCCGACCCGGTTGGGGCCCGGTCGGTGCTGCATCCGGCCCACCACCCGGCGTTCCATCCAGATCATGAACAGGGTCATGACCATGAGAAAGACGAAGATCACGACAACCTTGATCGCGATGAGCCACAGCGGGTCATCGGCGAGCAGCGCCTGAGTAGGTGTCATGCCTTGCCTCCCCACGCCGTCCCGTTCCCGTTGCGCACCTTCACCACAGCACCATGACCGGCGCCGAGACTGCTACGGACCGTAGCGGGTCCGGAGTTACCCGGTAGCCACACCACCCCCGGGGGCAGGTCGGCGACGTCCAGTGGCAACGTGACCGAGCCCCGCGAGGTGGACACCGTCACCTTCCCCCCGATGTGCAACCCGAGGTCGGCGGCGGTGGCCTCGCACACCAGGGCCTGCACGGGCCGGGCGGTACCGGCCAGATGCGGCTCGCCCTCCTGCATCGACCCGTTGTCCAGCAGCCTGCGCCAGGTGGCCAGCACCGCCTCGCCCTCGCCGACCGTTGGAACCGGGTCCGCGGGCACCTGCGGGGAGTCCCGGCGGGCCCCGGTATACCACCCGAGGGCGGTGAAACCGGCCCAGGACGCGGCGGGGGTCTGGGTGAACAGGTCAGCGTCCATCTCGATGGCGAGGCTGTCCAGTACCCGGCAGTCCGGCAGGGACGTGCCGAGCTGACCCAGACCGGAGGTGACCGTGGTGGCGAACTCCCGGCGGCGGCGCTCCCAGTCGAGGTAGCTGCCGGGCTTCTCCAGCGCGGAGGCGATCGGGAGCACGACATCGGCCTGCTGGGTCACCGCGGAGGGCCGCATCTCCAGGCTCACCACGAACCGGGCCCGGCTCAGCGCCTGGCCGGCCAGCTTCGGATCCGGCAGGTCGGCGGGATCGACTCCCCCGATGAGCAGCCCATCGAGTTGGGTGGCCACCACGGCCGCCAGGATCCCAGCGGTGTCCCGACCCGGCTTGCTGGGCACGGGAAGACCCCAGGCCGCCTCGACCTCGGCCCGGGCCGCCGGATCGGCAACCGGGCGGCCGCCGGGCAACAGCGTGGGCACCGCCCCGGCTTCCAGGGCGCCCCGCTCGCCGGCCCGGCGCGGGATCCAGGCGATCCGGGCGCCAGTGCCCGCGGCCAGCCGGGCCACCGCGGAGTACAACCCGGGTACCTCCGCCGCTCGCTCGCCGACCAGCAGCACCGCCCCGCGAGCGCTCAGCGCCTCGCGAGCCGGCCCCTCCAGCGCGTCCAGCGCCTCGGGCTCGCCGCCGGGAGGCACCCGGAGCAGGGTGCCGAAGGTCCGGCGCACCGCGGGGGTGGTGAACTGGCCCAGGTGCCACACCGGCATCCGCCGGTCCCGGGCCGCCCGGCGCAGCCGCAGGAAGACGATGGGCGACTCCTCCTCAGGCTCGAAAGCCACGCAGAGCACCGCAGGCGCGCTGGAGAGGTCGTGGTAGGTCACCCCACCGGTCTCCGGGCCGACGCCCACCACGTGTGCGGCGAGGAAGTCCAGCTCCTCGGCCGAATGCGGCCGGGCCCGGAAGTCGATGTCGTTGGTGCCCAACGCGACCCGGGCGAACTTGGCGTAGGCATAGGCGTCCTCGACGGTGAGCCGGCCGCCGGTGAGCACGCCGACACCGCGGTCCTTGACGGCCAGCAAACCCTGGGCCGCGGCCTGCAATGCCTCGGTCCACGACGCCGGGTTCAGCGAACCGAAGGAGTCCCGGACCAGCGGCCGGGTGATCCGGTCCTCGGCGCTGGCATAGGTGAAGGCGAACCGGCCCTTGTCGCAGTTCCACTCCTCGTTGACCTGCGGATCGTGGCCGGCCAGGCGGCGCAGCACCACTCCGCGCCGCCAGTCGGTGCGCATCGCGCAGCCGCTCGCGCAGTGCTCGCACACCCCCCGGGTCGACACCAGGTCGAAGGGCCGGGACCGGAACCGGTAGGCGGCGCTGGTCAGCGCGCCGACCGGGCAGATCTGGATGGTGTTGCCGGAGAAGTAGGACTGGAACGGCTTGTCGGCGGCCACCCCGACCTGCTGATCCGCACCACGCTCCAGCATCTCGATGAACGGATCTCCGGCGATCTGCTCGGAGAAACGGGTGCAACGTGCGCAGAGCACGCAGCGCTCGCGGTCCAGCAGCACCTGGGAGGAGATCGCAATCGGTTTGGCGAAAGTGCGTTTGGTCTCGATGAAGCGGGAATCGACCCGGCCGTTGGACATCGCCTGGTTCTGCAGCGGGCACTCGCCACCCTTGTCACAGACCGGGCAGTCCAGGGGGTGGTTGATCAGCAGCAGCTCCATCACCCCCTGCTGCGCCTTATCCGCCACCGCTGAGGTGTGCTGAGTCTTGACGATCATGCCGTCTGCCACCGTGAGGGTGCAGCTGGTCTGCGGCTTGGGCATCGGGCGCCCGCCCATCTCCACCTCGACCAGGCATTGGCGGCAGGCACCCGCGGGGTCGAGCAATGGGTGGTCGCAAAACCGCGGGACGATGATGCCCAGCCGTTCGCAGGTCCGGATCACCAGCTCGCCCTTGGGCGCGTCGACCTCGCGGCCGTCGATGGTCAACTGGACGTGCCCCTCTGGGACGGCGCGGCTTTCAGCCTGCTGTGCCAGCGTCATCGGTGCGGCTCCATCAACTTCGTATCTTGGGCCAGCTTGACCTGCGCGTTGCCCTGCCAGGCTGACCAGCCGGATCCTGGTTGTGCGGCGCACAGGTCCAGGAATTCCTGCCGGAAATACTTGATCCCACTGGTGATCGGGCTGGCGGCCCCGTCACCGAGCGCGCAGAACGAGCGACCCAGGATGTTGTCGCAGACGTCCAACATGGTCTCCACGTCGGCCGGCGTACCTTCGCGCCGCACCATCCGCTGCAGGATCTGGGTCAGCCAGTAGGTCCCTTCGCGGCACGGGGTGCACTTACCGCAGGATTCGTGCTTGTAGAACTCGGTCCACTTCATCACCGCCCACGGCACGCTCACCGTGTTGTTGAAGACCATGATCGCGGTGGTGCCCAGCATGGAGCCTGCCGCCGCCGCACCCTCGAAGTCCAGCGGGATGTCCATGTGCTCGGCGGTGAGCAGCGGAGTCGACGACCCGCCCGGCGTCCAGAACTTCAGCGTCCCGCCGGTCACCCCGCCGGCCATGTCCAGCAACTCGCGCAGCGTGGTGCCCAGCGGGGCCTCGTACTGCCCGGGCCGCTGCACATGCCCAGAGATCGAATAGATCTTGGGCCCGGGAGATTTCTCGGTGCCCATCTGGCGGAACCAGTCCGACCCACCGTTGACGATGTAAGGCACGGTGCAGATGGTCTCGACGTTGTTCACCACCGTGGGAGCGGCGTAGAGCCCGGAGGTGGCCGGGAACGGTGGCTTGAGCCGGGGCTCGGCGCGACGGCCCTCCAGCGAGTTCAGCAGCGCGGTCTCCTCGCCGGCCTCGTAGGCCCCGGCGCCCGCGTGCACCACGATATCCAGATCAAACCCGGAGCCGAGGAGGTCCCTGCCCAGGTAGCCGGCCGCGTAGGCCTCGCTGACCGCGGTGTGCACCCGGCGAAGGCAGTGCACCATCTCGCCACGGATGTAGATGAAACACCGGTGGGCACGGATCGCATAGCCGGTGATGATGCAGCCTTCGATCAGCGAGTGCGGGTCGGCCATCATCAGTGGCACGTCCTTGCAGGTGCCCGGCTCGCCCTCATCTGCGTTGATCACCAGATACGTGGGCTTGGCCGCCGGCCCGGTGGCCTGCTCGCCCGGCTTGGCCTGGGGGATGAAGCCCCACTTCATACCGGTGGGAAAACCGGCCCCGCCCCGCCCCCGCAGGCCCGAGTCCTTGATCAATTGGATCAGCTGGTCAGGATGCGCGGCCAGCGCGGTGCGCAGCGCGGTGTAGCCCTCGAGCTGAGTGTAGGTCTCGAGGGTCCAGGACTTCGGCGAGAGCCACCGCCGGGTCAACACCGGGGTGAGCGTCCGCTCGGTCACGGCTTCTCCTCGTGCACTGATCTGTTCCGGGCCGGTCATTTCTTGTCGGGAACCTGAGGTGGTGGTGGGGGCTTGTCAGGCATCGCAGGAGCCTGCCAGCCCTTCTGTTCGGCGAGCCGGTTGCCAGCCAGCGTCTCGGGCGCCGCCGAGGGCGCGTCCACCGCCTCTCGCAGCTGCTCGGGCTCGCCGAAGAAACCGGCCAGCTGCAGCTCGACGGTCTTCCAGTCGGTCAACGGTGCACCGCGGGTCGGCACCGGCCGCTCTCCCTGGCGCAACGCGTCGACCAGCGCCACCGCCGACTCCGGGGTCTGGCTGTCGTAGAACTCGTAGTTCACTTGCAGCACCGGCGCCAAATCACAGGCGGCCAGGCATTCGGCGTGCTCCAGGGTGACCGAGCCCTCCGAACCCGGCCGGCCCACGGTCTCCTCGTGGCCGACCCCGAGCCGCTTGCGCAGCCTCGCGTAGATCTCGTCGCCGCCAAGGGCCGCGCACAGCGTGTTGGTGCATACGCTGACCAGGTGCTGACCGCCAGGCCTGCGCTTGAACATGGTGTAGAAGGTGGCGACCGTGCTCACCTCGGCAGTGGTGATCTCCAGCAACTGGGCGCAGAACGCAAGCCCAGCCTGGCTGACGTAGCCTTCCACGCTCTGCACCAGGTGCAGCAGGGGCAGCAGCGCCGAGCGGGGCCGCGGGTAGCGCGCGATGATCTCGTGAGCCCGTCGCCGCGTCTGCTCGTCGAACACGCTGGTGTCCACCCGGAGCGGCAGCTCTACCGGCACGTCCTGCGCGGTGGACAGGGTTGTCGGCGCGGCCCGGTCCGCCCCTCCCGACACCTCCGCGGGCCGCGCGGTGAAGGCCGGGTTGTCGGCCGGACTCATCGGTCCACTCCTCCCATCACCGGATCGATCGAGGCCACCGAGGCGATGACGTCGGCCACCAAGCCGCCCTCGCTCATCGCCGGCATGGATTGCAGGTTGACGAAGCTGGGATCCCGGATATGCACCCGCAACGGCCGGGTCCCACCATCGGAGACCAGGTGGTAGCCCAGCTCTCCGCGCGGTGACTCCACCGCGCTGTAGACCTGGCCCGGCGGTACCGCGAAGCCCTCGGTCACCAGCTTGAAGTGGTGGATCAGTGACTCCATCGACTGTCCCATGATCTTGCGGACGTACTCGAGGGAGTTGCCCATCCCGTCGGCGCCGATGGACAGCTTGGCCGGCCACGCGATCTTGGCATCCTCCACCATCACCGGGCCGGGTTCCAACTTGTCCAGGCACTGGACGACGATCTTGAGGGACTGGTGCATCTCCTCGACGCGCAGCAGGAAACGGGCATAGCAGTCGGCGTCGGTGGAGGTGGGGACCTCGAAGTCGTACTCCTCGTAGCCGCAGTAGGGCTCCACCTTGCGCAGGTCCCATTCCAGGCCGGCAGCGCGCAGGATCGGGCCGGTGACGCCCATCTGCAGGCAGCCATCCAGCGGCAGGTAGCCCACCTTCTGCAGCCGCTGCTTCCAGATCGGCTGCCCGGTGAGCAGCTTGTCGTAATCCGGCAGCCGGGAGTCCATCACCTTCAGGAAGTCCCGGATCTTGGCCTCGGAACCCTCCGGCAGGTCCTGCGCGAGACCACCGGGCCGGATGAAGGCGTGGTTCATCCGGAGGCCGGTGAGGAACTCCAGCAGATGCAGGACCTCCTCACGTTCGCGGAACCCGGCGGTCATCCCGGTGAGTGCGCCGAGCTCCATGCCACCGGTGGCGATGGCCACCAGGTGCGAGCCGACCCGGTTGAGCTCCATGAGCAGCACCCGGATCACCTGCGCGCGCCGTGGCACGGTGGTCCCCAGCAGCTTCTCGGTCGCCAGGCAGTACGCCGCCTCGTTGAACAGCGGCGAGAGATAGTCCGCCCGCGTGACGAAGGTGACGCCCTGGGTCCAGGTGCGGTACTCGCAGTTCTTCTCGATACCGGTGTGCAGGTACCCGATCACCGACCGTGCCTGGGTGACGACCTCCCCTTCCAGCTCCAGCACCAGCCGCAGCACCCCATGGGTGGAGGGGTGCTGGGGCCCCATGTTGACGACGATGCGCTCGTCGTGGCGCCAGTCCTCGATCGCGCTGTCCCAGTCACCACCGGTGACGGTGTACACCCGGCCCTCGGTGGTCTCCCGCTCAGTGGCGGCATACGGGTCCGGAACCTCGGTTTCAGTGACAGTCTCACTGGTGGTGTCGGTCGTCCCGCTGGCGACGGTGTGCGCCGGTTCGCCCTTGCGCTGCTTTCGCCGCGTCATCAGGAGTACCCCCTCCGCTGATCCGGCGGGGGTATCTCGGCGCCCTTGTATTCCACCGCAATCCCGCCGAGCGGGTAGTCCTTGCGCTGCGGGTGACCGTCCCAGTCGTCGGGCATGAGGATGCGGGTCAGGGCCGGGTGACCGTCGAAGATGATGCCGAACATGTCCCAGGTCTCGCGCTCGTGCCAGTCCGCGGTGGGGTACACCTCGACCACGCTGGGCACGTGAGCGTCCTCGACGTCAAGGGCGACCTCCAGCCGGATCCGGCGCCGGTAGGTCATCGAGGTCAGGTGGTACACCGCGTGCAGGCGCTGCGCCACCTCGCTGCCGTAGTCCACACCGGAGACCGAGCTGCACAGCTCGAACCGCAACGCCGGGTCGTCCCGCAGGGTGCGGCACAGTGCCACCAGATGCTCCCGGTGCACGTAGTAGGTGATCTCCCCGCGATCCACGGTGACCTGCTGGATGGCTGGCGCCGGGATCCCCTGTTCGGCCATCGCGGCCAGTAGCTCGTCGGTGAGCTCGTCGAACCAGCCACCGTAGGGCCGTTGCGCGGGCGGCGGCACGTAGGCGGGCAGGGTCAGGCCGCCATAACCGGAGGTGTCTCCGGATCCGCTCACACCGAACATGCCCTGCCGGGCCCGGCCGGCGACCACGCCGCCTCGATCCTCGTGCTCGACCTCCTCAGCCGGGGTCATGGCCGAGCTGTACTGACCCGGCTCGAGGGCCTGGTCTTTGTCTTTCTGAACGTCGTGGTCGGCCATGGCAGTCACTGCTCCCGCGCTTCGACGACCTTGGACCGGCCACTCCCCGATGGTCTGGGATCTTTCTGCGGGCCGTAGCGCACCGAGGAGGGCACCATCTCGGTGTGCTGACCCGCCTTCAGGGCAGCCCGTTTCGGACCGAGCGGTTCGTCCATGATCTTGGCGTGCAGTTTGAGGATCGCGTCGATGAGCATCTCCGGGCGTGGTGGGCAGCCGGGTAGGTACATGTCGACCGGGACGATGTGGTCCACGCCCTGCACGATCGCGTAGTTGTTGAACATCCCGCCGGTGGAGGCGCACACGCCCATCGCGAGCACCCAGCGAGGCTCGGGCATCTGGTCGTAGATCTGGCGCAGCACCGGGGCCATCTTGTTGCTCACCCGGCCCGCGACGATCATCAGATCAGCCTGGCGTGGCGAGGCCCGGAACACCTCCATGCCGAAACGCGCCAGGTCGTACCGGGGGGCGCCGGTGGTCATCATCTCGATCGCGCAGCAGGCCAGCCCGAAGGTCGCCGGCCACAGCGACGATTTGCGGGTCCAGTTGACGAGCTTCTCCACGCTGGTCAGCAGGATTCCGCTGGGCAGCTTCTCTTCCAGTCCCATGATCAGTTCCAGTCCAGCCCGCCGCGCCGCCACACGTAGGCGTAGGCGAAGCCGAGCGTCACGATGAACAGGGCGACCTCCACCAGACCGAAGACCCCCAGCGAATCCGCGGCCACCGCGAACGGGTACAGGAACACCATCTCGATGTCGAACAGGATGAACAGCATCGCGGTGAGGTAATAAGCCACCGGCATCCGCCCGGCCCCCGCCACTGGCTGCGGGGACGGCTCGATACCGCACTCGTAAGCGTCGAGCTTGGCCCGGTTATAGCGGCGCGGCCCGATATGGGGGGCCGCGACGACGGAGAACACCGCAAAGGCCGCCGCCAAGAGAAACATGAGTACCAGGGGAACGTAGGGCTGCAACAATGCCGTCCCGTCCTTCCCGTCTCGTGAACGTCCCTCATCTACCCTACGTGCGGGCCGGTCACGCGGTGCCCTGAGGCTAACCTATATATCCGGCCTCGATCAGGCGTTATCTGCCGAAACGACGTCGGTGATCACGCCGTATTCAGACGCTGGGCGCCAGCCGCGCCATCGCGGTGATCACCCGGTCCATGGTGTCGCCCTCCCGGCTGTCGTAGAGGTTGGCCAGCAGCTTGAGCATGAAGCGCATCAGCGTCCTGCGCGGCAGGGCATGCCGGGTCCCGGCTCGCATCACAGCAGGGTGACCGATCAACTGGCTGAACAGGTTCCCCAACCGGAAATAACCCCCCAAATCCTCCCGCAGGGCGGCAGGATAACGGCGCAGTGCGTGCTCCCGAGCGGGCCCCTCCGGACGGGCCATCGCCTGGGCCGCGCACTCCGCGGCGAGGCGGGCGGACTGCATGGCATAAGCGATGCCCTCACCGTTGAACGGGTTGACCATGCCACCTGCGTCCCCGACCAGCAGCAGACCGTTCCGGTAGTGCGGCGTGCGGTTGAAGCTCATCGGCAGCGCCGCTCCGAGGATCTTGCCGGTGGCGTTGTCCTCGCGGAATCCCCACTCCTGGGGTGTGCCGTCCAGCCAGGCCCGCAGCAGCGCCCGGTAGTCGGTCTTCCCGTATGCCGAGGACGTCGACAGGATGCCCAGGCCGACGTTGGAGGTCCCGTCGCCCATGCCGAAGATCCACCCGTAGCCCGGCAGCAGCCTGGGTTCCTGCCCCGTGGTGCTGTCCCAGATCTCCACGTGGCTTTCCAGGAAATCATCGTCGGTACGGGGGGTGGTGTAGTAGCGGCGCACCCCGACCCCCATCGGCCGGTCTTCGCGCTTGTCGATGCCCAGGCTGAGCGCGAGCCGGGCGCTGACCCCGTCGCACGCCAGCGTGAGCGGGGCGCGGTATTCCATGGGCTGCTTGTCCGGACCCTGCCGTCCCTTCACTCCGAGGATGCGCCCGGTGCGCGCGTCGGCGACCGCTTCCGTCACCGTGTTGTGCTCGTGGAGCCGGGCGCCGGCCTGCTCGGCGTGGCGCACCAGCATCTCGTCGAAGTCCATCCGCGGGCGGACCACACCATAGGGTGGAAAGCTGGCCAGGTCGGGCCACGGCAGTTCGATCGTCACGCCCCCGCCCACCACGCGCAGGCCCCGGTTGTGCAACCAGCCGGCCTCGACGCTGGTATCGATGCCGAGGTCTATCAACTGCTTGACGCCCCGAGGGGTCAGCCCGTCTCCGCACACCTTCTCGCGGGGGAACGTGGATTTCTCCAGCAGCAGCACATCCAGCCCGGCGCGGGCCAGGTACGCCGCGGCCGTCGAACCCGCGGGACCTGCCCCCACCACGATCACATCCGCATCGCCATCACTGGAAAGTGCCCGCTTGGCCATGCTGCTCCCTCGCTGCGATCCCGCAGTACCCGTTCGATCGAGTGTACGGGTGCGCGGCCCGACACTATGGATATCGCTCTCGCGATCCTCGGCGCGGCCCGAGCCCGCGCTATGCCCACGATCAGCCCTCTGTGTTCTCCCGCTCCGCGCTGTGCTCGCCGTCGGCCGCGTCGGCGTGCCGCTGCTCCGGCGTGGCGTCCCCTTCAGGAGCTTGCGGGTCGCCGTCCCCGCCGTCCCCGCCCTCGTCGCCGTCCCCGCCCGCGGAACTCTCAGGGCTGGCCGGTTCGCCATCGGGCTCGGCAGGTGTGGGATCGGTCCTGGGAGCCCGCAGAGCAGGCAGCGCGGCGCTGACGGCACCGCCCAGCAGGGTCATGACCAGCACGGATACCGCAACAGTGCCGAAGGGGACGTCGACGGGGTCGAATGCCGCGTTCCCGAGCCGCCCACCAGCAAGCCCGCCGAGCACCGCCGAACCCAGCGCGGGCACTGCGGCCGCCACGCCCAGGATCTGCAACCGTTGCGTCAGGTCGGCACCGGCCGCGGCACAACGGCGCCCGACGCCCACCCCGACCAGCAGGGGGACCGCGAGTGCCAGGCCCCACCATGAGTGCGCCGGACCGTCCGGCAATGCGGCGAGCAGCGGCACCGCTGGTACCGGTCCGGGATGCACCCCGAACGGGCCGACCGACAGCGACCCGACGGAAAAGCCGGGTCCGGCTAGCCACGACACCGCAGCGACGGCCGCGTTCGGTAGGTAACCGATCGACAGGGCAGCCAACCCGACGGCGCTACCAGCGTCAGCTCCCGAGAGCCGCACGATCTGGGTGGCCGACACCGCCAGCGCGATCAGCACCGTGGCCAAACCGGCGGCCAGCAGCACCGCCAGACCCCAGGTGCCGGCCGCCACGCCGGGCTTGACCCACCCGGGCGCCCGCCGGAGCGCGGCGTCCAGCAAGCCGCACGGGCGGGCCAGGCCGAGCCCCGCGGCGGTACCGGCCACCAGCGCGCAGCCGAGCGCAGCCTGCCCGGGGTCCACCCAGATCCCCACTGGAGTGGCGGCTATCGCCAGTACCGCGCCCAGCACGCCGTGGGTGCCCGCGACCGTACCGGCCACCCACCAGGCATCGGCGGGCCGGCGGATTCCGGACCGGATCACCACCCCCACCGCGCCCCGCGCTACCAGCGCGCCGAGCAAGAGGGTGGGCAGCACCGGGAGAACGCTGAGCGGGGCACCGTTGATCTCCAGCGGGACGTGGTGAGCGGCCAGCCAGCCCACGGCGCCCACCCGGGCCGCCTGCGCGACGGAGCCGCGTGCGCCGCCGGCCGCGCCGATCGCACCGAGCACCACCGCACCCGCCAGGTAGCTGAGGATCGCCGGCATGCAGGCGGCGGCAACCATCGCGCCCCAGCCCGGACGGGTACCCGGATCGGTGATGTCACCCGCTGGGTCACTGGACACCGGTGACAGCAGGAGACTCACGGTAACCACCCTCGCAGCCCGGTCACGCCCGCCGGGCGATCACCGGGCCGACGCGCCCCCGATGTAACCGGATCGGAGTACCGCAGAGGTTCGCCGGCGAGGTTGGCAGCGGTTACCGGCGTCCAGCAGCCGGGTTGGTGGTACTTGAAGAGCTACCAACGGGGCTGGGGGACGGACTTCATGATTTCGCGCATCAGCTCGGCGGTGTCACTGGGTGTCATGCCGACGTGGACGCCGGCGGCCTCCAGGGCGTCCTTCTTGGCCGCGGCGGTGCCCGAAGAGCCGGAGACGATGGCACCGGCATGGCCCATGGTCTTGCCCTCGGGAGCGGTGAAACCGGCGATGTAACCGACCACCGGTTTGGTGATGTTGGCCTTGATGTAGTCGGCAGCGCGTTCCTCGGCGTCCCCGCCGATCTCACCGATCATCACGATCGCCTCGGTGTCGGGGTCATCCTCGAAGGCCTGCAGCACATCGATGTGCGTGGTACCGATCACCGGATCACCACCGATCCCCACGCAGGTGGAAAACCCGATATCCCGCAACTCGAACATCATCTGGTAGGTCAGGGTGCCCGATTTGGACACCAGCCCGATCCGGCCCGGACCGGTGATGTCGGCCGGGATGATCCCGGCGTTCGAGGCGCCGGGGCAGCTCACCCCGGGGCAGTTCGGGCCGATGATGCGGGTCCGCACCGAACCGGCCGCCAGCCCGGTGGCACCGCCGTGCGCGCAGAAGACCGCGGTGTCGTGCACCGGGATGCCTTCGGTGATCACCACGATCAGCCCGATCCCGGCATCGATCGCCTCGAGAACGGCGGCCTTGGCGAAGCGCGGCGGGACGAAGACCACGCTGACATCAGCGCCGGTCGCGGCCACCGAGTCGGCCACTGAACCGAACACCGGAAGCGAGGCACCTTCGAAGTCGACGGTCTGGCCACCCTTGCCGGGGGTGACCCCACCGACGATCTGGCTGCCGGCGGCGAGCATTCGCCGGGTGTGCGTGCGACCCTGCGAGCCGGTCATCCCCTGGACGATGATCTTCGATTCTGCGGTCAGGAAAATTGCCACCGGTCAGGCTCCTCTAGCGCAAGTCAGTGCGGCAAGCTCGGCGGCCTTGTCCGCTGCGGCATCCATCGTGTCGACCATCGTGACCAGCGGATTCGCCGCTTGCCCGAGGATCCTCCGGCCTTGCTCGACGTTATTGCCATCCAATCGGACCACCAACGGTTTGGCTGCCGTGTCACCGGCCGCGCGCAGGATGTCCAACGCCTGCACGATGCCGGTCGCCACCTGGTCACAGGCGACGATCCCGCCGAAGACGTTGACGAACACCGCGTGCACGTCCGGGTCACCGAGGACGATGTCCAGCCCGTCCGCCATGGTCTGCGCGTTGGCACCGCCGCCGATGTCGAGGAAGTTGGCCGGCCGGATCCCCCCGTGCGCCCGGCCGGCATTGGCGACGACGTCCAGAGTGGACATGACCAGCCCGGCACCGTTGCCGATGATGCCTACCTGGCCGTCAAGCTTCACATAGTTGAGGTGCCGGGCCTTGGCTCTGGCTTCCAGCGGATCCTGCCCGGCCGGGTCCGCCAGGTCGGCGTGATCGGGATGGCGGAATCCGGCGCTGTCGTCGAGCGTCACCTTCCCGTCCAGTGCGATGATCGCTCCCCGCGGGTCACGGATCAGCGGGTTCACCTCCACCAGCGTCGCGTCCTCGGCAACGAAGACCTCCCACAACGCCAGGGCCGCCTCGGCGACGGCGGGTGCCACCTCATCCGGGAAGCCGGCCGCCTGGACGATTTCCGTGGCCTTGGCGATGTCGACCCCGGTGCGCGGATCTATGGGCACCTTGGCCAGCGCCTCGGGTGATGTCGCTGCTACGTCCTCGATCTCCATCCCGCCCTGCACGCTGGCCATCGCGAGAAAGGTGCGATGGGCACGGTCGAGCAGGAATGAGAGGTAGTACTCCTCGACGATCTCGCACGCCGGAGTGATCAATAGCCGGTGCACGGTATGGCCCTTGATGTCCATTCCCAGCATCGCGGCGGCTTTCTGCTGCGCCTCCTCCGGGGTGCGGGCCAGCTGCACCCCGCCAGCCTTGCCTCGGCCACCGGTCTTCACCTGGGCTTTGACGACGACAGTGCCCCCGAGCTCCGCCGCCGCGGCCTTCGCCCGCTCGCTCGTAGTGACCACCCGGCCGGGCAGAACCGGGACACCATGGTTCGCGAATAGTTCCTTCGCCTGATATTCGTACAAATCCACGGTGCCGACCCTATCCAGGCGATGCCCGGGGCAGCCGGTCAGCTCGAGTGAAGAGGATCACTCGGGTTACTCGGCTGGAGCGGCAACCAAGGCCTCCCGTACCCACTCGACAATCTCGTGCGTGCTCGCGCCCGGGGTGAAGACCCTGGCCACCCCCAGTTCGGTGAGCGCCGGGATGTCCTGGTCGGGGATGATCCCACCGCCGAAGACCAGCACGTCTGTGGCGCCCTTGCTCTCCAGCAGTTCGATCACCCTGGCGAACAGCGTCATATGCGCACCAGAGAGCACGGACAGGCCCACCGCGTCGGCGTCCTCTTGGAGCGTGGTCTGCACGATCTGCTCTGGGGTCTGGTGCAATCCGGTGTAGATGACCTCCATACCCGCGTCACGCAACGCCCGGGCAACGACCTTGGCGCCACGGTCATGCCCGTCGAGCCCCGGCTTGGCCACCACCACCCGGATACGTCCATCCATCCCTCAACATTAACCTCCACCCTGCCGTTACCCCGCCAAGTCCCGGCGCAGCCGACCGCCCAGCGCGGGAGAACAGACGCTGACCGATACAGCTGGACGTATCGCGGAACGGTGCCTTGCCCCCCAGTGTCGCCCTCCGTTACGTTCCCGCGGTCCACGGCCACGGTCCGAGTACGGCTGACTGGTAGCTGGCTTCCTGAGCTCCCCGGGATCCCACCCCGGTGTCGGTACGGACCTCCTCAGGGATGGAAAGGCAGGTCTTGGCTCGACACCGCATCCCCAGCGGCCAGCGACCATCTCTGGCGGTTGAGGCGGCGCTGCGTTCCAGCTCTTCGGGCCCGCGGGTGGCGCAGCAGATCACGGCGCCTTCCCCCACGGTGCGTGGCCGGGTAGTGGTGGCCGCTGTTGCGGCTGGTGCGTTCGTCGCCGCAGGTCAGACGATCGACAAGGGCGCTGTCACCATCTCCGACGATGCCACGCTGGTGGCCTCGTCCCGGGATGCGACGTCGGCCGTGGGTCTCAACGGACCTGCTCCCTCGCCGGAGTACCTTCCGATCACCCAGCCCACGAGCCTGGCCGAGACCGAAGCCGTGCAGGCGATGGCCAAGGGACAGCGCCTGATCGACCAGCGAGCCGCCGAGGCCGCAGAGAACCAGACGCACTTCGTCATGCCGACGAGAGGTACTTTCACCTCGGGCTACGGTGGCCGGTGGGGTGTGTTCCACTGGGGAATCGACCTTGCGAACTCCATCGGTACACCGATCGTCGCCGCTACCGACGGCACGGTCATCGAGTCCGGACCGGCCAGCGGCTTCGGCCTCTGGATCCGGATCCGCGACACCGACGGCACGACGACTGTCTACGGGCACATCAACCGTGCGCTCGTCCAGGCTGGGCAGCGGGTCCGTGCGGGGCAGGAGATCGCCGAAATGGGCAACCGCGGTAATTCGACCGGCCCGCACCTGCATTTCGAAGTGTGGAACGCGGCCGGGAAGAAGATCAATCCCATCATCTGGCTGCACCAGCACGGCATCAACTTCTGAACGCACCGCTCCGGGGATCACCGCTCTCAGGATCACGGTGAGCCATCCGACGGCCATCCTCCACCGAGATAGGCATGCGCAGTACGCCAGACCGAGCAGAGTGGTCCCGGGGCGCGCCGAATCCGGAACGCGCGATCGCAGTGCCGGCATCGCCCCCCAAGGCCGCCACCATGCTGTGCCAACAAGCTGCGCCAGGCGGCGGCAAGAGGCTGCAGCCGCACCCGCACCGCGGGCCAGGCCGGCCCTGGCTCCGCTGCGCGGAGCACCCGCTCGACCTCCCGCAGGTAGGCCTCCACACGCTGCCGGAGTACCTGCCCCAACCGCTCGTCCATCTCGCACCCCCAGGAGCGTAATCGAACACACGTTCGAACACTAGGGGATGGCTCCGACATCTCGGACCTCATTCGGGTCGAGCCGAGATACCTGTGTCGGTCCCCCGGCACGGCGTATTACCGGCAAGGCGAGATCCATCGGTTGCTGGGAGAGTTCACCGCGGCCGGGGCGGCCTACCGCAGCGCAAGCGCCCGGGGATTGCAGCCGCAACCAGGCCTGGCCCTGCTACGGCTGGCGCAGGGACGGACCGGCGCAGCGCTCGCCGCGATCCGCCGGGTGGTGGGCGAGACCACCGAACGGCACGCGCGTGCCCGGCAGCAGCTGCAGGCGCCGTACGAGACCGCCCTGGCGCGGGCGCTGATGGGGCTGGCCTGCCCACCCGAGCGGCAGCCACGGCCTACGCGTATCAGCATCAGCTCCTCTGAGCTCTTTCTGGGTGGAATCACCCAGCACGATGAGGAGCCAGCCATGAGTAGCAGCGCGGGCCGGCCTGCGGGTGACCGCCACAGCGTTGACACACTGGTGATCGGGGGCGGGCAGGCGGGCCTGGCCACGAGCTACTGGCTGACCCAGGCCGGGGTCGAGCATCTCGTGGTGGAGCGGCGGGACCGGTTCGGTGGTGGCTGGCTCGACCGCTGGGACAGCTTCTGCCTGGTCGCACCGAATTTCGTCATCCTGCTGCCCGGCATGCCGTACGCCGGTCCCGATCCGGACGGCTTCATGGCGCGCGACGAGGTGGTGAACTACCTGCAGGATTACGCTGCCTCGTTCGCCGCACCGGTACAGCTGGGCACCACCGTGAACCGCCTGTGCGCGTCGAACGGCGATCTCGCCGCGCACACCGATGGGACGACGTTCCTGGCCCGCAATGTCGTGCTCGCGACCGGGCCGTACCAGCGGCCGAAGGTTCCCGCCGCGTCCAGCCTGCTCCCGGGCCACATCCAGCAGCTGCACTCGCAGGAGTATCGCCGGCCCGAACAGCTCGCCGGAGGTGCCGTGCTCGTGGTCGGCACCGGCCAGTCAGGTACCCAGATCGCCGAGGAGCTGCACCGGGCCGGGCGCGACGTGCACCTCGCCGTCTCGATGTGCGCCAGCGCTCCCCGCCGGTACCGCGGTCGCGACGTCATCTGGTGGCTGCTGCACTGCTACCTGCACGGGGCGGAGGTCGGTGTCCCCTTCCCGAGCGCCGAGGATCTCCCCTCCCCAGCAGCGAGGTTCGGCTGCGATCCACACGTCTCCGGCAAGGACGGCGGCCACGACATCAACTTGCGGCGGTTCGCCCGGCAGGGCGTCCGTCTGTACGGGCGGCTGGAGTCCGCGGCTGGCGCGAGGGTGTGTTTCAGCGACGATCTCGACGAGCGGTTGGCTTTCGCCGACAGGGCCTTCGACGAAGAGTTCCGGCCGATGTTCGATGCGTACATCGCCGCGGCCGGCGTCGACGCCCCACCCGATGATCGGCCGCCCTATGACGACTTCACCCCAGCCACGACCACCGAGCTCGACCTCGACGCGGCGGGCGTCGGCGCGATCGTGTGGGCGACGGGTTACCAGCTCGACTTCGGCTGGGTGGACCTGCCGGTGCTGGACGAGTGGGGATATCCGCGGCACCGCAGGGGCGTCACGACGCACCCAGGCCTGTACGCCGTCGGGTTACGCTGGCTGCACTCCGAACCATCCTCGGTGCTCGCCGGAGTGGGCGCCGACGCCGCTCACATCGTCGAGCACCTGGTGGGACGCCAACATAGGCAGTAGCCCTTCGCAAGGCGCCGGGGTTGGTCGCGGTTAACGACGTCGCAGTGGCAGGTTGGCGGTATTTGGAGAGCGGCCAACTAGAGTTTCGCGAGGGGGACGCCGCCGATGAGCATCAGGCGGACGGTGCCCGAGGAGCCGAAATCGATGGTCGCGGTGGCGCGGGGGCCGCTGCCGTCGGTGGCCACCACGGTGCCCAGGCCGTACTTGTCGTGGGTGACCCGGTCCCCCACCTCCAGGGAGATCGCGGGAGTGTTCTGCCAGCCCCGGAACGGGGAGGAGCGCAGGCCGCGAGCCGCGACGCCGGCCTGCGCGGAATCGCCACCGGTGAAATCCGCACCGCCACGGCCGACCGGGCTCCCGGCCGGACCGGCCCGGCGGGGTTCTTCGCGCCGCCAGCGCACCAGCGACTCGGGCACATCGGACAGGAAACGGGACGCCGGGTTGGTCATCGGCTGTCCCCAGGCGGACCGGGTGATCGCCCGGGACAAGTAGACGCGTTGCCGGGCGCGGGTCAGCCCGACGTAGGCCAGCCGGCGTTCCTCGGCGAGCTCGGCCGGGTCCCCCAGCGCCCGCAGGTGCGGGAACAGCCCGTCCTCCCAGCCGGTGAGGAACACCACCGGGAACTCCAGGCCCTTGGCGGTGTGCAGGGTCATCAAGGTCACGACCCCGCCGGACTCGCCGTCGTCGTCGGGGATCTGATCCGCGTCGGCGACCAGCGCGACCCGTTCCAGGAATGCGGCGAGCGAGCCGGGCTCAGCACCGCCGTCCTCAACGGGAGTCACCGGCCCGGCCTCAGTGGCGAATTCTCGCGCCACTGTCACCAGTTCGGTGAGGTTGTCCAGCCGGGACCCGTCCTGCAGATCGTCGGAGGCGTCCAGCTCAGCCCGGTAGCCGGTGCGCTCCAGTACCGCATCAAGCACGTCACTGACGTCGGCGCCCGCAGTCACCTTCTCCCGGAGCTCGTCGAGCAACACCGCGAACGCCGTGATCGCGTTGCGGGATCTGGGGTTGAGCAGCGGGATGTCCTGCCCCGCCGCGGCCGCCCGCATCGCCGCAGCGAAGGAGATCCGCTCCCGCTCGGCATAGGTGGCCAGCACCGCCTCCGCCCGGTCGCCGATCCCCCGGCGGGGGGTGTTGAGGATCCGACGAAGCGACACGGTGTCCTCGGGGTTGTCCAGCACCCGCAGGTAGGCCAGCGCGTCCCGGACCTCGCGGCGCTCATAGAAACGCACCCCGCCGACCACCTTGTAGGGCAACCCGAGCCGGATGAACACCTCCTCGAACACCCGGGAGGAGTTGTTGGTCCGGTAGAACACGGCCATGTCGCCGAACCGCGCCGCACCGCTGTCGACCAGCTGGTCGATCTCGGAGGCGACGAACGCGGCCTCGTCGTGCTCGTTGTCGGCGACGTAGCCCACGATCGGCTCACCCTCACCGGCAGCCGACCACAATCGCTTGTCGCGGCGCCCCGGATTGCGGGAGATCACCGCGTTCGCGGCGGAGAGGATCGTCTGGGTGGAGCGGTAGTTCTGCTCCAGCATGATGGTGCGGGCGTCGGGGAAGTCCCGCTCGAACTCCTCGATGTTGCGGATGGTGGCGCCCCGGAAGGCGTAGATGGACTGGTCGGCATCGCCGACCACGCACAGCTCGCCGGGTTCGGCAGTCCCCTCGGCAGGGCTCCCCGCAACCGAAGGGGGCCCCACCAGCTCCCGGACCAGCATGTACTGCGCATGATTGGTGTCCTGATACTCGTCGACCAGGATGTGCCGGAACCGCCGCCGGTAGTGCTCGGCCACGTCCGGGAAACCACGCAGCAGCTCGACGGTACGCATGATCAGATCGTCGAAGTCCAGCGCGTTCGAGGTGACCAGGCGCTGCTGGTAGCCGGCGTAGACCTCCGCCACCCGGCGCTCCAGGTCGTTGCCGGCCGCGGAGGCCGCCGCATCGGCGTCGAGCAACTCGTTTTTGAGGTTGGAGATCCTCGCGGCGATGGTGCGGGCGGGGTAGCGCTTCGGATCCAGATCCAGGTCCCGGGCCACCATCCCGATCAGCCGGCGGGTGTCGTCGGAGTCGTAGATGGAGAAGTTCGAGTTCAGCCCGGGCACCTTTCCGGCCTCCCGGCGCAGGATCCGCACGCACATCGAGTGAAATGTCGACACCCACATCACCGCGGCGCGCCTACCGACCAGCGCGGTGACCCGCTGGCGCATCTCGGCCGCGGCCTTGTTGGTGAAGGTGATCGCCAGCACCTGCCCGGGAGTGACGTCGCGCTGCGCCAGCAGGTAGGCGATGCGATGGGCGAGCACCCGGGTCTTGCCGGACCCGGCCCCCGCGACGATGAGCAACGGGGAGCCGACGTGCTCCACCGCCGCACGTTGCTGCGGGTTGAGCCCGTCCAGCAGATCCCGCGGTGGGTCAGCAGGGGAGTCGGGGGAGTCGACGAAAGAGGTACTCATCGTGGCGACCACCGTACCGGGAGCATCCGTCAATCCCAGCAGCCCGACCGTTGTCCTGAACTGAGCCGGGTGGACGCTGCGCCGGGCAACGTGGCACACTGCCTGTCGTGCTCCGCCACCACCGCTTTTTTTACGGGTACCGGATCCGGTGCCCGTGATGGCGCGACGCACGACCTAGACCACCACGACGCCCCGGAGTCCACGGACCCGGGGCGTCGTTGCTGCCGGGGAAGTGCGGCTCCAGGGCAGGACAGGGAGACCACCGAGATGTCCCAGCAATCGACCACCGGCGAAACCACACCGGCGGCCCTGCGCAGCCAGGAGGGCGCAGTCCTCGACCTCGCCGCGCTGCGTTCCGAGATCGACTACCTGGACGCGGAGATCCTGCGGCTGGTGCAACGGCGCACCGCGGTATCCCGGGCCATCGGCAGCGCCCGCCGGGCGGCCGGGGGGCCGCGGGTGGTGCACGGCCGCGAGATGGCCGTGCTGGACCGCTACCGCGAGCTCGGCAAGGACGGCTACGAGCTGGCGATGCTGCTGCTGCGGCTGGGACGCGGGCGGCTCGGTCGCTGACCACCGAATTGCCTCGTGACCGGTATCGCGGCGGCAGCCCTGCCGGCGGGGGCACACTGGCACCATGGTGCTCAATGTGATTGCAGTTCTTGTCGCGCTGGCCGGGTTGCTGGCCGCGCTGGCCCACGGTGGTTACCTCGCGATGCTGGGCTCGGCGGCGAACCGGCGCGCCGGCGGTGAACCGGTGAACCAGTACGTGCGCAGCCGGATGCCAGTGGCCGGAGTCACGATCGCCGTGGCGCTGTTCGCACTGCTGCTCACCACCGGTGGACCTGTTGCCGACATCCTGGCCATCCTGGCCGGCGCCGGCAGCGGAGTGGTCGGCTACCAGGCGCTGCAGGGCACCAGGACCCGTTACCGCAGCGGCGGATGAGCTGGCGGCAGGCGCGCCGGACGGTGCCACAGCACCCTGGCAGCGCTGGGAGGCGGTCCGGAAAGAGCACGGCTGGTCGGCCGGGCACCGCCCGGCCCGTGGGAGCTACCGGATAACGACCAGCACCCGCCAGCCGGCGGTGGTGTCCAGCGCAAGCCCTAGCCTGAGGCAGTGAGCGAGGAACGCGCGAGGTGAGCACCAGCCCCCGGCTGGTCGCCGGGCGCTACCGCTTGGACCAGCAGATCGGCACCGGTGCGATGGGCGTGGTCTGGCGGGCGCACGACGAGCGGCTGGACCGCGGGGTCGCGCTGAAGGAGCTGCTCGTGCAGCCCGGTCTCGCCGAAGCCGAGGAGGAGACGGCCCGGGCCCGGGCGATGCGCGAGGGCCGGATCGCCGCCCGGTTGCACCATCCGCATGCGATCAGCGTCTACGACGTGGCCGTCGATCGTGGCACCGGGCTCGGGGACGAGATGGTGCCGTGGCTGGTGATGGAGTACCTGCCCTCCCGCAGCCTGGCCACGGTTCTCGCCGAGCAGGGGACGCTGGCACCACACGAGGTGGCCGGGATCGGCCAGCAGGTGGCCGGGGCGCTGGCCGCGGCACACGACGCCGGCATCGTGCACCGCGACATCAAGCCGGGCAACGTCCTGCTCGGCTGGGACGGCACCGTCAAGATCACTGATTTCGGGATATCCCGGGCCAGCTGGGATACCACTCTGACCCGCACCGGGGTGCTGTCCGGCACGCCCGCCTACTTCGCTCCCGAGGTGGCCCGCGGCGAGCTGCCCGGCCCCGCGAGTGATGTGTTCTCGCTCGGTTCGATGCTCTACGTCGCGGTGGAGGGCGAACCGCCCTTCGGGCTGGACGACAACACCCTGGCGTTGCTGCGCACCGTCGCCGAAGGCGCGGTACGGCCCCCGGAGCGAGCCGGTCCGCTGTCCCCGATCCTGATGCGGTTGCTGGCCGATGATCCGGCGGCCCGACCGTCGATGTCTGATGCGGCGGCGGCGCTGGGCATGGTGACTGCCGGCGGACCCGGCAGCTCACCATCGGCCACGCCCCTGCTTGCCCGGCCCCCACGTCCCCGGGCGCCGGCACCGGCTGCGGTGATGCCTACCGCAGTGGACCTGCCCGCCAGCCCACCCCATGCCGCGGCGCGGATGAGTACCGGCGGGGGGCTGGCGGGCGGGCCGATTCCCTGGTGGCGGCGCCCGGCTGTGCTGTTCGGGATCGCCGGCTGCCTGCTCGTGCTCGCCGTGGTGCTGACCGTGCGATCGCCAGCGCCTACCACCGATCGCGACCAGCTGGCCGCCTCCAGCAATTCCCAGACTCCCGGTGCGCGAGCAGTGCCGGCACCGGTGCAAGTCCCCACGCCGCGAACCCTCCCGCCGCAATCCCAACAGCAATCCCAACAGCAACCCGGCCAACCGAAAACGCAGCAACCGCAACCCGAGCAGCTGCAACCCGAGCAGCTCGAGCAGACCGTCCGCACCTACTACGGCCTATTACCCGAGGACACCGCCGGGGCGTGGCAGTACCTCGGCACCGGGGAGCAGGCCCAAGGGTTCGAGCACTACACCAACTTCTGGAACGGGATCAACCGGATCAGCATCCGCGGACCGCTGTCGATACGGGGCAACACCGTGCTGGTGAGCCTGCGATTCGTGCCGGCAGACCGGAAACCGACCGTAGAGCGCTACCAACTCACCATGGGCAGGGCCCCCGATGGTCGCATCCTGATCGAGTCCGCGACACGCGTGGCCGGCGCAGTGCTCGCCGCCGGGCAACCCGGCGGATGACACAGGGCAAACTCACACCAGGCGGCGGTCGGAAGCCCAGCGGGACAGCTCGTACCGGTTGGACAGCTGGGTCTTGCGCAACACCGAGGAGACATGGGTCTCCACCGTCTTGATCGAGATGAACAGTTCGGCGGCGATCTCCTTGTAGGCGTAGCCGCGAGCCAGCAAGCGGAGCACGTCCCGCTCCCGCGGGGTGAGCAGGTCGACCTCCGGATCGCTGACCGGCGCCTCTCCGGGGCGCTGGGCGAAGGCGTCGAGCACGAAGCCGGCCAGCCGCGGGGAGAACACCGGGTCGCCCGCGTGCACCCGGCGCACCGCCTCCGCGAGGTCCCGCCCGGAGATCGTCTTGGTCACGTATCCCCGGGCGCCGCCCCGGATGACAGCGATGACGTCCTCGGCCGCGTCCGACACCGACAGCGCGAGGAAAACCACGTCGGGCTGGGCAGGCCGGACCCTGCGGAGCACCTCCGCGCCGCCCCCGTCCGGCATGTGGACGTCGAGCAGCACCACGTCGGGCCGCAGGTGCCCGATACCGGTCACCGCCTCCTGGACCGATCCGCCCTCGCCGACGACCACGACGGGCGGCACGTCCGGATCGGCGGTACCGGCCCGATCGAGCTCGGCTCGCACCCCGGTGCGGAACATCGCGTGGTCGTCGACCAGGAAGACCCGCACACCGCCGGCTCCAGCAGCACTGCCCGTCTCGCCGGGCGGCTCCTCCACCGTCATGCCTCTTCCCCGCCCTTCCGGCGAGCGATGGCCAGCTGGACCTCGGTGCCCTCACCGGGCGCCGTACGCAGCGCCACCGTACCCCCGTGACGTTCCATCCTGCCGTGGATCGAATCGGCCAGTCCGTGCCGGTCGGGGGCCACCACCGCCGGATCGAAGCCGGCGCCCCGATCCCGGACGAACACGTGGACCTGCGCGGGCTCAACCTCGGCGTAGACGCTGACCTCGGCGACCCCGGCGTGCTTGGCCGCATTGACCATCGCCTCCCTGCTGGCCTGCACCAGCGCCGGGAGCGGCTCCTCCAGGGCACAGTCGCCCACCACGACGACCTGCATGCTCACCGCGTAGGTGTCCTCCACCTCGCCGGCGGCCGAGTGCAACGTCGCGGCGAAAGTCGACAACGCCGCAGCGCGTCCGTTGCGGCTGGCAGGCGTGCCGCGACCGTAACCTCTTGCCCCGTAGAGCCAGGTGCGGAGCTCCCTCTCCTGGCTGCGGGCCAGCCGGCGGACCTCCCGGGCCGAATCGGACTGCTGCTGGATCAGCGCGAGCGTCTGGAGCACCGAGTCGTGCAGGTGCGCAGCGATCTCGGCCCGTTCCTCGGTGCGGATCCGCGCCCGGCGCTCCTCGCCCAGGGCCCGCATCAGCCGCAACCACCACGGCACGGTGAGGACAGCGACCCCGACCAGGGTCGCCACGGCGGCGAGCAGTGCGAACCGGACCTCACCGAGATTACCCTGGGTGAACACGAACACCGCGATCCCGCCGGTCACGAGCACGATCCCGGCCAGGACCCGCAGCAGCGCCATCCGGCCACCGCCGAGAACAGCACCCGAGAGCACACCCGCACCGCTGCGCCAGCGGGTCCGCTGGCCGGCGTCGGCTTCCCGCCACACCACACCCGCACCGACCAGGGCCACACCCAGCGGCCCGGTGATCCAGCCACCCCACGGGGTGCCCAGCGCGGCCCCGGCCAGGGCCAGCCCCACACCGAGCACCACCAGGCCCACCGCCTGCTGGCGGTCCCGGGCGCTGCTCGGCCGTCGGGGACTCGTCTCAGCCGCTGGAAGGAAACCCCACAGCAGCGCGTAACCGATCAGACCGGCACCACCGAGACCCGCGAGGGCGACGAAGGCCAGCCGCACCCAGAGCACCGGCACCCCGAGGTGCTCGGCGATCCCGCTGGACACCCCGGCGATAACCCGCTCCGAACGGTGCCGGTACACCCGTGACGGCCCGGGCACCGGCGCAGCGGGCGATGGCGTGCCACCCGCCTGCTCGGCCGGTGCGCTCCCCGCCGTCCCCGGTGCGCTCTCCGTGATCCCGGGAGGGGTCTTAGGACTGGACATGGTGGTAATCATGGTCACACGAGCAGGGCGATCTCGGGTATCAGGGTCAACCCCGGTATCCCCTGATCCGGGGTCAGATCAGGGGGACCCCCGATGGTGCGCGCCGCCCGGAGAGGTCAGTCTCATCAGCGTGAGCGAGACCAGCGTGGAGCACACGTTACGAGACTTCTGGGCCACCAGGCCCCGTCGCCGGGCCGACGACCGCAAGGTCGCCGGTGTCGCCGCCGCGATCAGCAGGCGCTATGCCATCGACCCGGTGCTGGTTCGGGTGGCGTTCGTAGTGGCCACCTTGGTCGGCGGGTCGGGGCTGCTGCTGTACCTGCTGGGCTGGCTGTTGCTGCCCAAGGGCGGGGACGAGGTGTCCGCGGCGGAGGGCGCGTTCGGGCGGGGGCGAAGCTCCATGTCCGCCGTGCTCACCATCGTGCTCGTCCTGCTGCTGATCCCGGTGGGCGGGGCGGTGCTCGGTGGGCGCGCCTCGGGGGTGCTCGGGCTCGCGGTGAGCCTGGGAGCGCTGTTCCTGCTGCACCGTTCGCGGGCCGGGCTGGGCGAGATACCCGGAGCGCCACCCGCACCCCCCGAGGCTCCGGAGACACCTCAGGACACCAAGGTGCTGGCCAGCGCCGATCCGGCCGGTGAGGGCACGACAACCGCGGATGCGCAGCGGTCCACCCCGCCGGCGTGGGACCCGCTGGGCGCCGCGCCCTTCGCGTGGGATCTGCCGGAACCTTCCACCACGGCTGAGCAGCCCGCGCCGCAGCGCGGCACCGGATCGAAGATCACCCCGATCACCCTCGGGCTCGCCCTGCTCACCGGCGGCATCGCGCTGGCCTTCTGGCCCGGGCTCTCCGCCGCCGCGATCGCCGCGTTGCTGCTGGGCGTGGTCGGGCTCGGCCTGGTGGTGGGATCGTTCCTGCGGGGCGGCCGGGGCCTGATCCTCATCGCCATCCCGCTGGCGCTGCTCACCTGGGTGCTGCCCGGGGCATCCGGATCTGACTTCAAGGTCGGCAACGGGCGCTGGCATCCGGTCACCATGGCCCAGGTACAGCCGAACTATTCGGTCACGATGGGCAACGGCAGGTTGGACCTCAGCGGGTTGCAGCTCGCCACCGGCCAGAGCGTGACGACCGATGTCTCGGTGGGCGTCGGGGAGACCCACGTCCTGATCCCACCGAACGTCGATGCCCAGGTGACCTGCCAGGCTCAGGTCGGGCAGGCCACCTGCCTCGGCCACACCGGTGAGGGCAGCCCGTCCCGGGTGACGGTGACCGACACCGGAACCGACGGCCCCGGCGGTGGCACGCTGATCCTCAACGTGCACTCCGGTGTCGGCCAGATCCACGTGGATCGCGAGACACCATGAGCGAGAACGAGGGGAAGGACCCGACCATGGCACAGATCGGCCCCGGCGCCGGCCCTGGTAGCGGCCAGGACGGCGCGCTGAGCCCGCGGTACAGCCCCGATCTGCTCACGCTGGTCGCCGGGCTGGTCGCGCTGGGGCTCGCGGGCACGACCCTGCTCGGTGGCATCGCCTGGTTCCCCGACGTGGACGGCCGGTGGGTGCTCGCCGGCCTGGCGCTGGTCATCGGGCTGCTGCTGGTGATCGGCTCGCTGCGCACCCCGCGGCGCTGAACCGGACCGACCTTGGGGTTAGAGCTCAGCCCCACCCTGGGACTCCACGATCTTCACGGCGATGTGCGCCACCAGGCGGTCATCCGCGTCACCGAGATCAAGCCCGGTGATCGCCTCGATGCGCGCCACCCGGTACGCGACGGTGTTGGTGTGCAGGTGCAGCATCCGGGCGGACTGCGTGTGGCTGCCGTGGTGGTGCAGGTACATCGACAGGGTGCGCACCAGTTCGGTGCGGTGCTCGGTGTCGTAGTCCAGCAGCGATCCGAGCACATCCCGGGCAAAGCCGGTCAGCTGCTGCATGTCACCGATCGTGCACAGCAACCGGTAGATACCCAGCTCGTCGTAGCGCACCGGCTGCCCGGCCCGGCCCAGGCGCAGCCCCAGATCGATCGCCCGCTCAGCCTGGCGCACCCCGCGGGGCACCAGCTCCGGGGAACCCACCTGCTCGCTCACCCCGCAGGTGGACTCCGGACCCAGCCGGCACAGCGCCGCCAGGGCACCGTCATCGGGATCACCAGGGATGATCACGACCAGGGCGCCGTCCCGCACTGCCGCGCCCGCCCCGGGCAGCACCGCGGAGATCCGCTGCGCCCAATCCCCCTGCTTGAGCGCCCCGACCATTCCACTCGTCGCATCCTGCGGCGCCGGGCGCACCATCGCGACGCGCAGCACCACGTCGTCGGGCAGGCCCAGCGACCGGGCCTTGCGGCGGGCATCCTGAGCATCCAGGAAATGACCTGAGACCAGCGCGTCGACCACGCTGCTGCGGTAACGCAGGTCCAGCTCAGCGCTGGTCTGTTCGTGGGCCAGGGTCAGCGCGAACAGGGTGGCGGCATAGGTCACGGTGAGGAACTCGGCATCGTCGAGCGCCGCACCGTAGCCGCTGGTCTCGTGCTCCTCGTCCAGCACGAGCAGGTAACCG
>DASYAZ010000142.1:0-12863 GCA_036501085.1 Pseudonocardiaceae bacterium
CGCGCGCCGGAGCACATGCACACCTACCGGGTCACCCCGCTGGCGCTGTGGAATGCCAGGGCCGCCGGGCATGACGCCGAGCAGGTTGTCGACGCCCTCGTTCGCTTCTCCCGCTACGCCGTGCCGCAGCCGCTGCTGGTCGACGTCGTGGACACCATGAGCCGCTATGGCCGGCTGCAGCTGGTGCAGCATCCGACACACGGCCTGGCGCTGGTGGCACTGGACTCTGCCGTGCTCGAGGAGGTGCTGCGCAACCGCAAGATCGCCCCAATGCTGGGTGCGCGGATCGGCGACGACACCGTACTGGTGCACCCCTCTGAGCGCGGTCGGCTCAAGCAGGGGCTGCTCAAGGTCGGCTGGCCTGCCGAGGACCTCGCCGGCTATGTCGATGGCGAGGCGCACCCGATCGAACTGGTGGAGGACGGCTGGTCGGTGCGGGCCTACCAGCGCGACGCGGTGACCGGGTTCTGGGCCGGCGGCTCCGGGGTTGTCGTGCTGCCCTGCGGCGCGGGAAAGACGCTGGTCGGCATCGCGGCGATGGCCCAGGCCAGCGCGACCACGCTGATCCTGGTGACGAACACGGTGGCCGGCCGGCAGTGGAAGCGCGAGCTGATCGCGCGTACCTCCCTGTCCGATGACGAGGTCGGTGAGTATTCCGGTGAGCGCAAGGAGATCCGGCCGGTCACGATTGCGACCTACCAGGTGATGACGCGCAAGTCGAAGGGTGAGTACCGGCACCTGGATCTGTTCGACACCCGGGACTGGGGGCTGATCATCTATGACGAGGTGCACCTGCTGCCCGCACCGGTCTTCCGGATGACTGCCGATCTCCAGTCCCGCCGGCGGTTGGGCTTGACTGCCACCCTCGTGCGCGAGGATGGCCGGGAGGGCGATGTGTTCTCCCTCATCGGACCGAAGCGCTACGACGCGCCGTGGCGCGACATCGAGACGCAGGGCTGGATCGCGCCGGCCGACTGCGTCGAGGTGCGGGTTACCCTGACCGAGACCGAGCGGCTGCGCTACGCCACCGCGGAAACCGACGAGCGGTATCGGGTGTGCGCCACCGCGCGCAGCAAGTTGCCGATCGTGGTCGCCATCCTGGAGCGCCACCCTGACGAGCCAACGCTGGTGATCGGCGCCTACCTGGAACAGCTGGAGGAGCTCGGCGCAGCCCTGGACGCGCCAGTGGTGCAAGGCTCCACCAGCAACGCCCAGCGGGAAAGGCTCTACGACGCGTTCCGGCGGGGTGAGATCCGGCGGCTGGTCGTGTCCAAGGTGGCGAACTTCTCCATCGACCTCCCCGAGGCTTCGGTGGCTGTGCAGGTCTCCGGCACCTTCGGGTCCCGGCAGGAGGAAGCACAACGGCTGGGTCGGTTGCTGCGGCCCAAAGGCGACGGGCGGCAGGCACGCTTCTACTCCGTGGTGTCCCGAGACACCCTGGACACCGACTACGCGGCACACCGCCAGCGCTTCCTCGCTGAGCAGGGCTACGGCTACCGGATCATCGACGCCGACGACCTGCGCGAGGGCAAGGGCTCACCGAGCTCTGGTTCTTGACCGCCTCCAACGGATAGCCAGCGCGAGCACGACGAGCGCAAGGCTGCCGGTAGGAGGCGTTTGACGACCGCACCGCCGGCGACGTCAAGCAGGTCGATCTCCCCGGTGACCGGCGGTGGCACGGGCCGCACCGGGGCCGGCGGCAACAGTGCCTGCCGCGTCGCCGATGGTACCGGCGGTTCGGTCACCTCCGGGTCCGGTGCGGGAGCCGGCGCAGGATCGGCCGCCGCTGGCTCCGGTCCAAGGCTCTTACTCAGGCAGTCCGCGAACTGGCCGATGATCTTCCGGCTGACGTCCTCGATCAGCCCGCGGCCGAACTGGGCCGGCTTCCCGGTGACCGTCAGGTCGGTGGCCACGGTCACCGTGGTGCCCGCACCATTCTCGGTGAGATTGGCGTGCACCTTGGCCGCCGCGGTGCCCTGCCCACCGGACGCGCTCCCGGACGCCTCGATCACGGTTCGGTGCGCGGCATGGTCGATCCCGGTGAAGCGGCCTGCCCCCCGATACTGCAAGGAGATCGGTCCCAGCCGGACCTTGACGATCCCGGCGAACTCATCGCCCGTGGTCGAGGTGATGGTGGCCCCCGGGAAGCACGGCGCAACCCGCTCGGGATCCAGCAGCGCTCGCCACACCGCGTCGATCGGCGCCTGAACTGTGAATCCGTGCTCCAGCCTCATACAGGGTCAGCCTCTCACTACACCCGCGGTGGCACGTGCCGTGAACTCGACGCCGTCCACGTCCCCGGCGGGCGGGGTGTCGGGGGCGTCGAGTTCACGACGCACCAGGTCAGCCTGTCAAGCCGGCGGCGGCGGTGACGGCCCGGCCGGTGAGCACCCGGGCCAGGTGCTCGCGGTAGTCGGCGTCGGCATTGCCGTCGGAGATGGGGCTGGTGCCTTCCGCGGCGTGGCCAGCCGCCGCACGGATCGTCTCGGCAGTGGCCGGCCGGCCGGTCAGCGCCTGCTCGACGGTGACGGCCCGCACCGGGATGCTCCCCATGTTGCTCAGCGCCACCCGGGCCTCGGCGATCGACCCGTCCTCGATGCGCACCGCGGCCGCCACGGCGACCATCGACCAGGCCTGGGCGATCCGGTTGAACTTCTCGTAATGCGCGCCCCAGCCGGTTTTCTTGGGGATCCGCACCGCGACGAGCACCTCGTCGGGACCCACCGCGGTGGTGAAGAGATCGACGAAGAACTCGGCGGCCGGCACGGTGCGCCGCCCACCTGGCCCCGCGATGATCATCTCGGCTTCCAGTGCCACCGCCGGCGCCGGCAGGTCACCGGCGGGGTCACCGTGCACCAAGGCACCGCCGACGGTGCCGCGATGCCGGATCTGTGGATCGCCCACCGTCTGGGTGGCCAGCGCGAGCAGTGCCGCGTGCGCACCGACCAGCGGATCGTTGATCACGTCGTGGTGGGTGGTCATCGCACCGATCTCGATGGTGTCTCCATCATCGCGAACCCCGCGCAGCTCGCTGATCTTGTTGATGTCCACCAGGGTGGTCGGGGTGGCCAGGCGTAGCCGGAGCACCGGCACCAGGCTCTGCCCGCCCGCCAGGATCTTGGCATCCTCGCCGGCTTGGGACAGCGCCTGGACTGCCTCCTCCACCGTGGACACTGCCAGGTAGTCGAATTCGGACGGAATCACCGGGCACCTCCCTGCGCATCGATCGAGCCCAACCCACCACCGGCGGCGGTCTCGGTGGCGTGTTCCGCGACGGGCTTGACCGCCCCGCGAGCGGCCTGCACCGCGCGCCATACCCGCTGCGGCGAGCACGGCATCTCGATGTCGACGACCCCGAGGTGGCGCACCGCGTCGAGGACGGCGTTGACCACCGCCGGGGTCGACGCGATGGTGCCGGCCTCGCCGACGCCCTTGACCCCGAGCGGGTTGGTGGTGGCCGGAGTCACGGTCCGGTCGGTGGTGAACTGCGGCAGGTCCACCGCGCTGGGCACCAGATAGTCGGCCAGCGTGCCCGTGATCAGCGTGCCGCCCTCATCGTGCACCGCCTCCTCGAACAACGCCTGCGCGATGCCCTGGGCCAGGCCGCCGTGCACCTGCCCCTCCACGATCAGCGGGTTGACCACCGTGCCCACATCGTCGACACAGACGTAGCTGCGGATCGTCACCCGGCCGGTCTCGGTGTCCACCTCGGCCGCGCACAGGTGGGTCCCGTGCGGGAAGGAGAAGTTCTCCGGGTCGAAGGTGGCGTCGGAGTCCAGCGACGGCTCGGTGCCCTCCGGGTAGTTGTGTGCGGAAAAGACCGCGAACGCGATCTCCTGGATGGTGATGCTCCGGTTGGCTTCCTTGACGGTGAACTTGCCCTGCGCGAACTCGAGGTCCCTCTCGGAGCACTCAAGAAGGTGAGCGGCGACCTTGCGGGCCTTCTCGATCACCTTATCTGCTGCATTGACCACCGCGATGCCGCCGACGACCAGCGAGCGGGAACCGTAGGTGTCCAATCCCTTGGGCGAGCTCTGGGTGTCGCCGTGCAGCACCTCGACGTCCTCGAACGGAACGCCCAGTTTGTGGGCAATGAGCTGGCTCAAGGCCGTCTCGTGGCCCTGGCCGTGGGGGGAGGCGCCGGTCACCACCTCGACCTTGCCGGTGGCCAGCATCCGGATACTGGCGTGCTCCCAGCCGCCGGCCGCTGCGCCCAGCGACCCGAGCAAGCGGGATGGGGCCAACCCACATACCTCGGTGTAGGTCGAGATGCCGATGCCCAGCTGCACCGAGTCGCTTGCCGCCCGGCGGCGGTGCTGCTCGGCGCGCAGGCCGTCATAGTCGAATAGCTCCTTGGCCTTGACCGTGGCCGCCTCGTAGTTGCCCGAGTCGTAAGTCAGCCCGCCTGCGTTGGTGTAGGGGAACTCGTCGTGCGAGATCCAGTTCTGCTCACGCAGTTCCAGTGGATCCCGGCCCAGCTCGGCGGCGAGTTCATTCATGATCCGTTCAATGGCGAACGTGGCCTCTGGCCGCCCGGCCCCCCGGTAAGCATCGGTCCACGTCTTGTTCGTGAACACTTCGGTGCAGGTGAACTTGTATGCCGGGATCTTGTAGATGGCCGGCAGGATGAAGCCGCCGAACGCCGGGCACGCCGGTGTGAGCAGCCCCAAGTAGGCACCCATGTCTGCGGTCAGCTCACCCTTCAGCGCGGTGACTGTGCCATCCTTCTTCGCAGCAATCGTGATGTCCTGGATCTGGTCTCGACCGTGGTGCCCGGACACCATGGACTCCGACCGCGTCTCGGTCCACTTGACCGGCTTGCCCATCCGCCGGGCGATCAGCACGCTGAGGAACTCCTCCGGGATTACCTGGAGCTTGCCGCCGAACCCACCGCCGACGTCCGGTGCGATGACCCGCACCTTGTGCTCGGGCAGCCCCAGGCTGAGCGCGGTCATCGTCTTGACGATGTGCGGCACCTGGGTGGACGACCACATGGTCAGCTGCTCGCCGGTCGGGTCGACCACGACCGAGCGCGGCTCCATGAATGCGGGAATCAGTCGCTGCTGGCGGAACCGGCGCTTGACGACGATCGAATCAGAGTCGGCCTCGGCCGCGGCGATCGCTTTATCGGCATCGCCACCGGTGCCGGCCGTGGCTGAATCGAGAGGGAAAAAGGCCCACTTGTTGCTGCCATGGTCCGGATGCACCAGCGTGGAGTCGACCAACGCCGCCTCCATGTCCAGCACCGGCTCCAGGGGGTCATAGTCGACCTGGATGTCATCGGCAGCGTCCTTGGCAGCGGCCGCGCTACGGGCAACCACCACGGCCACGATCTCACCGGCGAAGCGGACCGTATCGCTCGCAATCGACACATGCCGCGGCGGTGTGGCCTCGACATTGATTGGGAAGACGCACGGCAGGCTGGACTGCTCAGCGTCTAGGTCAGTGCCGGTGTAAACCGCGATGACGCCGGGCAGCTGCTTGGCCGCGTCGGTGTGGATCCTGGTGATCTTGGCATGGGCCAGCGGGCTGCGCACCATAGCGAGGTGCAGCATCCCGGGCAGTGTGATGTTGTCCGTCCACCGGGTCCGTCCGGTGATCAGCCGGGCGTCCTCTTTGCGCTTGCGGGCGCGGCCGAACTCGGCGGCCTCCGGTTGTGTGGCGGCAGTCATCAGCTTCCACCTCCAGCGATGGTGCTGGGCTGGCGGGCACTGACTGCGGGCTTCATCTTCTGGGCGGCATCAAGTACGGCGCGCACGATGTTCTGGTAACCCGTGCAGCGGCAGAGGTTGCCCTCCAGCCCCGCCCTGACACTGTCGGCGTCCGGGTCAGGGTCGTCACCGAGCAGGTCGATCGCCTGCATGATCATGCCGGGAGTGCAGAAACCACACTGCAGGGCGTGGTTGTCGTGGAAGGCCTGCTGCATCGGATGCAGCTGGCCGTCGCGAGCCAGGCCTTCGATCGTCGCGATCTCGCTGCCGTCGACCTGGACGGCGAAGACCGAGCACGACTTCACACTCCGGCCATCAAGGTGCACCGTGCAGGCACCGCAGTTGCTGGTGTCGCACCCGACGACGGTGCCGGTCTTACCCAGGCTCTCTCGCAGGTAGTGCACCAGGAGCGTTCGTGGTTCAACATCGTCGACGTAGGAGACTCCGTCGACCATGACAGTGATGCGCGTCACGGGCTCACTCCTCGTCCGGCCGGGGCCACCGACCGCATGTGGTGGTAACTCTCGACGACCAGAGATCCTCGAGGAACCGTCACGACTTTGTGGCGGCTATCGTCATCCCACCGCCAATTCGGCACGGCCGCAATGGCTCCACATGCCGATTCCGCTGGTCAGAAGGTTGCCAGGCGATCATTAGGCGGTTCCGCAACTGCGAGACTATTGAGGATTATATCCCCGCGAAAGCGGCCGTCAGCCACCCTGAGTGAAGTAAGTGCGCCACGGTTAACCAGCCAGAAGTCCCGCCGGTCAGCCGCTGGCAGGCCCCAAATCAGGGGTGATCCACCCCGAATGGGTGACGAGTACGTGCAAGCCCCTACACGCTGACCGCCCGGTATGGCGTGCGCAGCAGTCAGTAGGGTCACAGTCGTGGATGATCTAGCCGAGCGGCATGCCATTGCCATGGCGAACTTCGCCTTCGAGCTCGGCGTGCTCAAGCGGATACGTCGCGCCGGCTGGTGGCACGTCGGTGTCCGGGACCCGGAGTCGGTCGCGGAGCACAGCCTGCGGGTCGCCCAGCTCGCCTCGCTCCTCGCCGCGATCGAAGGCGCCGGGGCGAGCCAGGCTGCCCTGCTCGCCATCTGGCACGACGCGGCGGAGACCCGCACGGGCGATATCCCGCACACCGCCTGGCCCTACCTCGACCGGCGCTCCCCCGAGACCATCATCGCCGACCAGACCGCGGGGCTGCCCGACGCTGCGCGCACAGCAGTGCAGGAAGCAGTCGCCGAGTACGAGGCCCGCCAGACTCCCGAATCACAGTGCGCCACGGACGCCGACAAGCTGGAATGCCTGATCCAGGCAATCGAGTACCGGGACGCCGGCTATGCCAGGGTGCAAGGCTGGATCGACTCCTCCCGGGGGAGCCTGAACACCGACGCGGCGCACCGCATCGCCGATGCCGCACTGGGTACGTCCCCGCTGGCCTGGCGGGGGCGGTGACGAGATAGGTGATCAGCGCCGGACGGGGGAGCCGAGCCGGTGCGCCCTCACTCGAGCGCCCTTACTCGAGCGTCAGTACCACCGGTCCGTCGTCGGTGATGGCGATCGAGTGCTCCCAGTGCGCCGCGCGAGACCCGTCCACGGTCACCACGGTCCAGCCGTCGTCGAGTTCCTCGGTCTTGTCGCTGCCCGCCGTGAGCATCGGCTCGATCGCCAGTGCCATGCCGGTGACCAGTCGGGGACCGCGACCGGGCCGGCCGACGTTGGGCAGGAACGGATCCATGTGCATGGACGTGCCGATGCCATGCCCGCCGTAGTCGGCCACGATTCCGTACGAGGTTCCGTTCGCGGCGGCCGCTGCCAGCGCTGCGGACTCCACCGCATGAGAGATGTCGGTCAGCCTGGCACCGGGATGTGCGGCCGCGATACCGGCCTCCAGCGCGGCACAGCACGCCTCGGACAACCGGACCTCGGCCTCCGCCACGGTTCCCACGCACACGGTTACGGCGGCATCCCCGTGCCAGGTGTCGAGGATCGCGCCGCAGTCGATGGAGAGCAGATCACCATCGGCGAGTACCTGCTCGCGGCTCGGGATTCCGTGCACCACCTGCTGGTTCACCGAACTGCAGATCGATGCCGGGAAACCGTGGTAGCCCTTGAAGGACGGCACCGCCCCGGCGTCACGGATGGCCTGCTCGGCCAGCTCATCCAGCTCGCCGGTACTCACCCCCTCCTTGGCATGGTCCTGGAGCAACCGCAATGTCCGGGCCACTACCGCGCCGGCAGCTCGCATCGCCTGCACCTCGCCGGGCGACTTGAGCTCGATACTGGTCTTGCCCCGCAACCGCCGCACCACGGCACGCACCCCGCCCTCGGTCATCTCCGGCTCATCACGCCCGGGTCCGCAGCGCGTCCAGCGCCCGGGCGGTCACATCTGGCACGGAACCCACCGCCGGCACGGCGACCAGCCGATCGGAGTAGAACTCCAGCAGCGGCGCGGTCTCCTCGCGGTAGAGCTGCTGGCGGTGCCGGATCACCTCTTCGGTGTCATCCGCACGACCTCGTGCCAGGAGCCGCTCGACCAGCTGGTCATCCGGCACGTCGAGCGCCAGCACGGTATCGATCTCGCAATCACGATCGCGCAGCAAAGCCTCTAATGTCTCTGCCTGGCTGACAGTGCGAGGGAAACCATCGAGCAGGAACCCGGACCGGCAGACATCCTCGGTGAGCCGCTGCGCGACCATCGAGTTGGTGAGTTCGTCAGGTACCAGGGAACCAGCACTCAGGTACTGCTCGACCTGCCGACCCAGATCGGTCTCCTCCCCGACGTGCGCACGGAACAAATCGCCGGTCGAGATGTGCACCACACCAAGCTCAGCGCTGAGCAGGGCAGCCTGAGTCCCTTTGCCCGCCCCCGGCGGACCGACGATGAGGATTCGCACTACCGCAGGAACCCTTCGTAGTTACGCTGCATGAGCTGGCTTTCAATCTGCTTCACAGTATCCAACCCGACCCCGACCATGATCAGTACCGCCGTACCACCGAAGGGGAAGTTCTGGTTGCCCCCACTGCCGGTCAGGTCGAGGAAAAAGTTGGGCAGAACGGCCACGATGCCCAGGTAGATGGAGCCGGGCAACGTGATCCTGCTGAGGACGAAGCTCAAGTACTCCGACGTGGGCCGGCCGGGCCGAATCCCGGGTATGAAGCCGCCGAACTTCTTCATCTCCTCGGCACGTTCCTCCGGGCTGAACGTGATCGCCACGTAGAAGTACGTGAAGAAGATGATCATCAGGAAGTACAGTGCGATATGGACCCAGCTGGCCTGGTCGACGAGGTACCGGGTGATGAACGTCTGCCACCAGCCCTGACCGTTGGGCGAGCTGGTCAGCCGAGCGATGAGGTCGGGCAGGTAGAGCAGCGAGGAGGCGAAGATGACCGGGATGACGCCGGCCTGGTTCACCTTGAGCGGAAGGTAGGTCGAGGTACCGCCGTACATTCGGCGCCCGATCATCCGTTTCGCGTACTGCACCGGAATCCGTCGCTGCCCCTGCTCGACGAACACCACGCTGGCGATGATCGCCAACCCGAACACGCACACCATCAGGAAAACTAGCGGACCCTGCGAATCCAGGATGTTCTTGCCCTCGGCCGGGATGCGGGCCGCGATCGACGTGAAGATCAATATCGACATGCCGTTGCCGATACCCCGCTCGGTGATGAGCTCACCCAGCCACATGATCACCGCAGTGCCCGCGGTCATCACGACAACGATGACCACGAGGTTGAAAACCGATTGGTCCGGAATAGGCGGTAAAGGGCAACCCGAGAACAGTTGACCTCGGACCGCCAGGGCAACGATGCCGGTGGACTGCAGGATGGCCAGCGCAATCGTCAAGTACCGGGTGTACTGCGTGAGCTTGTTCTGACCGGATTGACCCTCCTTCTTCAGCACCTCGAAGCGAGGGATCACGACGGTCAGCAGCTGAATGATGATGCTTGCCGTGATGTAAGGCATGATGCCCAGGGCAAACACCGATAGTTTCAGCAGCGCTCCGCCACTGAACAGGTTGATCAGCGAGTAGACATTCTGGTTGTCGCCATGCTGCACCTGGTTCAGGCACTGATTGATATTGATGTAGGAAACTCCGGGCGAAGGGAGTGTGGCGCCCGCCCGATAGATCACAACCATGCCGAGCGTGAACAAGATCTTGCGGCGCAGATCCGGCGTCGCAAGGGCCGAGCGGAAGGCGCCGAGCACTCCTCTACCTCCTGAGCACGGCCGTCGTGGGGCCGTCAATCATGGGCCACCGACCGCATGGCCGGGGTGGCGACCGGAGAGATGCAGGGGAACAAGGCGGCACCTGCCAGCCAGCTCACCCTCACACTCCGGCCGACTGTAACAGCAGGCCCTGCGGCAGCAGGGTCCGCCTACAGCTCAGTACTGCTCCCCCCCGCCGCGACGATCTTGTCTCGGGCCGACCCGGAAAATGCCTGGGCACTGACCTGCAGGGCCACCCCACCCAGGTCGCCGTCGCCGAGCACCTTCACCGGCAAGCCCTTGCGGACTGCACCAGCGGCAACCAGCTCATCAGGCCCCACCACACCGCCCGCGGGGAACAGCCGAGCCAGATCACCCACATTGACCACCTGATACTCGGTACGGAAACGGTTGCGGAAACCCTTGAGCTTGGGCAGCCGCATGTGGATCGGCATCTGCCCGCCTTCGAAGGCGACCGGCACGTTCTTGCGTGCTTTGGTTCCCTTGGTACCACGGCCTGCGGTCTTGCCCTTGGAACCCTCCCCGCGACCGACTCGCGTCTTGGCGGTCTTCGCGCCGGGCGCCGGGCGCAGATGATGGATCTTGATAGTCACTTCGCCGTCACCTCGCTCGGGACCTCTTCGACCGTCACCAGATGACGAACGGTGGCGATCATGCCACGTACCTGGGGACTGTCTGCCCTGACCACGGACTGCCGGATCTTGCGCAGCCCCAGCGAGCGCAACGTCTCCCGCTGGTTGCGCAGGCTACCGATGGTGCCCCGGACCTGAGTGATCTTCAAGTCGGACACAGCTCACGCTCCCTGTCCCGCGCGCGCCCGCAACATGCCAGCCGGCGCCACGTCTTCCAGCGGCAGGCCGCGGCGCGCGGCCACCTCCTCTGGACGCTGCAATCCCTTCAGCGCCGCAACCGTGGCATGCACGATGTTGATCGCATTGTCGCTGCCCAGAGACTTGGAGAGCACGTCGTTGATACCTGCGCACTCCAACACGGCACGCACCGGGCCACCGGCGATCACCCCGGTACCAGGGGAAGCCGGACGGAGCAACACCACGCCGGCCGCAGCCTCGCCGGTGATGGGATGCGGGATGGTAGCGGCGATCCGAGGGACCCGGAAGAAGTTCTTCTTGGCTTCCTCCACACCTTTCTGGATCGCTGCCGGCACCTCCTTGGCCTTGCCGTACCCGACGCCGACCATTCCCTCCCCGTCGCCCACCACGACCAGGGCGGTGAAGCTGAAGCGCCGACCACCCTTGACCACTTTGGCCACCCGGTTGATCGCCACCACTCGTTCGAGGTGCGGGCTCTTCTCCTGCTGGGCCGGCCCGCCACGGCCACCGTCGCGGCGGTCCCGACGATCACTTCGTTCGCCTCCGCCTTCCCGCCGCATGCGTCCAGGCATCAGGCGTTCCTTCCATTGCTCGCGTGCTGCTGTGTTGGGTTGATCATCGCTTAGAATTCCAGCCCTGCTTCACGGGCGGCGTCGGCCAGTGCCGCTATCCGGCCGTGGTACGCATACCCACCTCGGTCGAAGACAACCCGGTCCACACCGATCGTCTTGGCCCGGGCAGCGATCAGCTCACCGACCTTGACTGCCTTGGCCTTCTTGTCACCGTCGAGAGCGCGGACATCGGACTCGATGCTGGACGCGGCCGCGAGGGTGTGCCCGGCGACGTCGTCCACCAGCTGGACGGCGATGTGCCGGGACGAGCGGTTGACCACCAGACGCGGACGCGCCGCTGACCCGCTGACCCGCTTGCGCAGCCGGAAGTGCCGTCGCGATCTGGCCACCCGGCGTCGCGTCGAGATGTCCTTACCGACCCTCGGTCGCTTCACCGGCGAATTGGTTGATGGGGCTACTGCTACTGCCTCAGCCATGATCACTTACCCGTCTTCCCGACCTTGCGCCGGATCTTCTCGCCCGCGTAACGCACGCCCTTGCCCTTGTATGGATCAGGACGCCGCAGCTTACGGATGTTGGCCGCCACCTCGCCGACCGCCTGCTTGCTGATTCCGGCCACCGAGAACCGCGTCGGGCTTTCCACTGCGAAGCTGATGCCCTCCGGAGCTCTCACCGGGACGGGGTGGCTGTAACCCAGCGAGAACTCCAGGTCTGAGCCTTTGGCCACCACCCGGTAACCGACGCCGTGAATCTCCATCTTCTTCTCGAAGCCCTGGCTGACGCCAACCAGCATGTTGTTCACCAAGGTCCGGGACAGCCCGTGCAGCGCTTTGCTGCGCCGCTCCTCGTCAGGCCGCCGGACCAGTACAACCCCGTCCTCGTCACGCTGAACGGTGATCGGCGCCGGAACGGTGTGCGACAGGGTGCCTTTAGGTCCTTTCACCGTGACCGTGCGACCGTCGATGATCACATCGACCCCGGTCGGCACGGTGATCGGCTGCTTGCCGATGCGCGACATCTCGTCTGCTCCCCTCTCACCAGACGAAGGCGAGGACTTCCCCGCCTACGCCTTTCTTGGCGGCCTGCCGGTCGGTGAGCAGCCCGGTGGACGTGGAGATGATCGCCACACCCAAGCCGCCGAGCACCTTGGGCAACGAGGTCGACTTGGCGTACACCCGGAGACCCGGTTTGGACACCCGCCGCAGGCCGGCGATGCTGCGCTCGCGGTTGGGGCCGAACTTCAGCTCCACCACCAGCGACTTGCCCACCGGGGCATCCTCAGCGTGAAACCCCGAGATGTAGCCCTCGCGCTGGAGAATCTCGGCGATATGGGCTTTGATCTTGGAGTGCGGCATCACGACCTGGTCGTGATAAGCCGAGTTCGCATTTCGCAGACGGGTCAGCATGTCTGCGATCGGGTCGGTCATTGTCATGGCGACCTCGTGGTCCCTTCCCGCCGTGGTTCCCTTTCAGGCCTGCGGCGACTGTTGGCTGCGCCTCGTGAGTGGCGG